>JANMWE010000263.1:0-2157 GCA_031393795.1 Gemmatimonadota bacterium | reverse complement strand
GCGATGATAAGCAACATGTAGGGGCGAGGGGTGAGTGCAAGTGACGAGCGGGTCAAAAGCGAGAAAGCGTGAAAGGGGATCCCCTTCACGCTTTCAACTTTCTCGCCCGCTCGCTCCTTGCACTCAGCCCTCGCACCTATTGCCGAACCACCACCGCCACCGGCCGGTCCTTGTTCACGAGCGAGCCATCGCCGAGCTGACCCGTCTCATTCGCCCCCCAACAGCCGACGGCGCCCGAGCCGGCCTCGACCCCGCAGGTGTGATTCGCGCCGGCCGAGAGGGTCACGAAGACGTAACCGCCGGACACGGCGACAGGGGTAACCGATGAGGCTCCCGTCCGGCCGAGCTGCCCGAAGGAGTTGTCTCCCCAGCAATAGGCGGCGCCAGTGGAGAGGAGGGCGCACTCGTGCGCATTCCCGACGACCACTCGCACGGCGGCACTGGGAAGCACGACCTGGGTGGGGGTCGCCGGGCAGTCGGCAGGGGCGGCGCAGCTGGCCACCCCGGGCTTGGCGCCCCAGCAGTCCACTTCCCCGGTGATCCGGGTGGCGCAGGCGTGGTCGGCCCCGGCGGAGAGTTGACGATACTTCGCTCCCCCAAGGACGAGCGCAGGCCCGCGCTGGCACCAGTTCGCCGAGGCGCCACCGCAATTCTGTATGGTGTCGGTGGCGGCGCCACCGGTCTGCCCGTGGTCCCGTGCGCCCCAGCAGGCGATGAGCGAGTCGGTCCGGAGCGCGCATCCGAAGCCACGCCCCTGCGCGGTGCCGAACGCCGCGAGCGCCGGGCTCAGGCTGTTGGCGACCAGGGTGGCCGGGGGCGACGTGCTGAGGTCCACGGAGTCGGTGCCGCGAGCGCCACCGAGGTACTCGCCGAAACAGCGGACGCGATCGTCGGTCCGCGTGACGCAGAGGTGACCCGGATCGATGGCCACCGACGAGGCCGACGTCGCCCCGGCCAAGGCCGTCAGGCCGGCGCCGAGCGCGAGGGTGCCGCCGCCGTCGACGTCGAGGGCGCCCCAACAGTAGGTCTGCCCGGTCTCCGCGACGACGCAGCCGGTGGCCGCGACGAGGCCCTTGGAGAGTGCGATCGCGTTCAAGGGGGCTGGCGTCGTCACCGGCACTGCGCCGAGCGCCACCGGGACGCCGATGGTGGTGTCGGTGGTGCTGCCGGCCGGCACCGCCCCCCAGCAGGCGAGCGAACCGGTGCCACCGACGGCACAGGTCCCCAGCCCTCCCGACGCGATGCCGGCAACGCCGACCACCACGTGGGGACCGGACGCGCCGCCACCTCCACCGCAGGCGGCGAGGAGCAGGGTGAAGGCGAACGCCGGGAGGGCACGAGCGATCAAGACTGCACGCATAGGATCACGCAACGTTGTGGGGTTCCAAGGAGTGACGAGCGGAGGCTCCAGGCGTGCACATTGCCCGCTGACGCGGGCGGCAACGGATCGGCTCAGGAGTGCGGCACCGATTCATCCATGCAGACCGCCGTCTCCTCGCTCCGCTCCCGGTCGATGATGAGCCGGGCGATGGCACTGCGGAACCGCGTCCGCACCCGCCACAGAAGCAGCAGCGCCACCGCCGCGAGCCCCGCCACGAATCCCCACCAGAGCCCGGTCGGTCCGTACCCGGCATAGAAGCCTAGCCAGATCGAGATCGGCACGCCCACCAGCCAGAAGCCGAGGATATTGATCATCATCGGCCAGCGGGTGTCCCCCGCCCCGCGCAGGATCCCGACCGCCACCGCCTGGATACCATCGAAGACCTGGAAGAGCCCCGCCAGCGGGATCAACGACGCCGCAAGCGCCACGACCGCGACGTCGGTCGAATAGACCTGCGCGAGGCCGACCGGGATCAGGACGAAGAGCACGGCGGTGCTGACCATGAAGCCGATGCCGAGGGCGAGCGCGGCACCACTGGCCCGCCGCATCCCGTCAGGATCTCCTCGGCCGATGGCCTGCCCCACCAGCACCGCCCCCGCCCCCGAGACGCCAAGGGGCACCATGAAGGTGAGCGACGCGAGGTTCAGGGCCACCTGGTGCGCCGCCATCTGCGTGGTGCCGAGGGTCCCCATCATCAGGCCGACGGCGGCGAAGGCACCGTACTCGAGCGCCATCGTGACGGCGATCGGGAAGCCAACGCCGAGCATCCGCGCGAG
>JANMWE010000303.1:0-5528 GCA_031393795.1 Gemmatimonadota bacterium | reverse complement strand
CGGACCTCGACCAGCTCGGCGTCGTGCGCCTGGCGAAGTAGCCGGTCGAAGCGGGTGGCGTTGAGGAGCTCGTCCTCGCGGCCGAGGTTGGCGATCATCCGGAGCCGGAGCACCTCGCCCGCGACCGGAGCGGGAAGCTCCTTGAGCGCCGCAGTGAGGAGTTCGAACCCCGACGCGAGGGTGAGTGTGGTGGGAACGACCGGCGCGCGGGACGCTCGGGGCGCTCGAGGCGCCGGAGCGCGTTCGGTCGCCGGCGGAAGAGCTTCCGTCGTGCCGTCAGCGCGGGCACGACCGCGGCCCCTGCCCCGTCCCCGGCCACGACCAGCGCCTTCCGACGGCGCGGCCGCCGGAGCCTCGGCAACTGCGCTCCTGCGCCCCTGCGGTTCGGCGCCCGCGGGTGCGACCTCCAGCTGGCCATTCTCCATCAACTTGGCGGAGATGAGGCCCTTGTCGGCGGCGTCGGTCACGAACTTCGAGAACCGCCCATACCCCTTGCCGACCCGCCGCTCGTCAAAGGCGGGGTCGATCTGCTGCATCACCTGCTTCAGCCGGTCGGCCCGCATCACGTCGCGGTTCTTGACCATCTGGGCCGTGGCGGTCACGACCAGCTGCCACGGGTCCTGGGGGATCCCCGGGTCGCGCGCGACGTCGTCGGACTTCTTGAGGCCCGCGAGATCCGAATAGCTGTAGTACTCGTGGCAGACCCGCATCAGCGTGTCGCTGCTGCTCTCCTTCATCCCGACGCCGATGATGTACTTCCCCCACTCCTTGAGCTTCACGACCAGGGAGGAGAAGTCGCTGTCACCGGAGAGGAGGATGAAGGTCCCGATCTCCGGACGCGTGAAGCAGAGCTCCATCGCGTCGATGGCGAGGCGGATGTCGGTGGCGTTCTTCTTGTTGGGCCCGACGGCCGGCGCGCTGACCAGCTCGACCGAGGCCTCGGTGAGCGGCACCAGGTACTGCGGGAAGCGGCGCCAGTCGGCGTAGGCGCGCTGGATGGTCACGTGATGGCCGAGGGCGTCGCTCTGGATGAGCGCGCGCAGCTCGCGGGCCAGATCGCTCTGGATGCCGAGGGTGACGTTGTCGAAGTCGATCAGGAGCGCCGCATTCGGCGCGGAAGGGGTGACGGGGGACTCCGGCGCGGGCCGGCTCCGTCGCAGCAAGGCATTCACGTAGTCGAGTGCTCCAGTTCCACCACCCTCGTGAGTTCACGACGCTTCACCTTGCCCGACCCGGTGAGCGGGAAGGCGTCGAAGAACCGCACGAGGTCGGGGACCTTGTAGTCGGCCAATTGATCGCGACAGAACTCCTTGAGCTCGTCGCCGGTCACGATGGCACCCTCCACGGCGACGACACAGGCGCAGATCACCTCGCCCATCACTTCATGGGGCAGGCCGATCACGCAGGCGTCGTCCACCGCCGGGTGGGCGCGCAATACATCTTCCACTTCGCGGGGGCTCACATTGCGGCCCTCGCGGATGATGAGCTCCTTCCGTCGGCCCACGAGCTGGATGTATCCGTCCTCGTCGAGGACGGCCAGGTCGCCGGTCAGGAAGTAGCCCTCCGGGGAGTAGACCTTCTGGGTCTCCCCCGGCATGCGGTGATACCCCGCCATCAGGTACGGGGACTTCACCGCCAGTTCCCCCACCGCCTCGAGCCCGTGCAGGGTCCCCGTGAGCACGTCACGGATCGTCGCCTCGACCCCCGCGAGCGGCCGCCCCACCGTCTGTCCTCGCTTGCCGGCCGGGTCGCCGGTGCGGGTGACGCTGATGGTGGGGCCGGTCTCGGTGAGGCCGTAGGCGATCTGCACGTCGCACCAGGCACGGATGCGGGTGACCAACTCCTCGGACACGAAGCTCCCGCCGATGATGCCGGAACGGAGGGTCCGAAGCTGTGCCGGGTCGAAGCCCGGCTCGCGCATGAGCAGCGCGAACATCGTGGGAACGCCGTGCAGGACGGTGATCCGCTCGCGCGGCACCAGCTGCAACGTCTCCGCGGCACGGAAACGCTCCTGCAACACCAGCGTGGCCCCGCTCGCCACGGTCGCCACCAGCACGGAGATGCCGAAGACGTGGAAGAGCGGCACGCCGAGGAGGACGCGGTCCTCCGTCGTGGTGCCGATCGCTTCCGCGGTGGCGATCGCCGAGCCGACCAGGGCGGCGTGCGTGAGCACGACCCCCTTCGGCTTGCCGGTCGTCCCGCTGGTGTAGATCAGGCAGAGTGGCGTCGTGGTGGGATCGAACTCCGCGACCCGCGGCGCCCGCACTCCGCCTTTCGCCACCAGGTCCTCGAACTGGAAGACCCGGTCATCGTGCCAGAGATCCTCAGGCCCCACCGTCGCCAGGAAGGCGAGGTCGGGAAGCTCGGGGAGGAGCTCGTCGAACTGCTCGAGCAGCTCCTCGCCATTCCACTGCTCCGCGATCACCGCCGCGCGCACTTCGCCGTGGCGAAGGAGATAGCGGAGTTCGTGGAAGGTCGAACCGGGATCGAGCGGCAGTACCGTGGCGCCGAGCCGGGCGGCCGCGATGAACGCCACGATCCCCTCGGGCCAGTTTGGAACGACCAGCGCGACCTTGTCCCCCTGCTTGATCCCGCGCTCGGCCAAAGATTCGGCGAGCGCCGATGACCGGTCGCGGATCTGCCCCCAGGTCCAACGTCCCTCGCCGGCCACGAGGAATTCGCGGTCGGGATGCACCGCAGCTTGCCGGTCGAAAAGACGGGCGAAGTGCAGGTCGGACAAGGGGTTCTGGGCAGTCACAGCCCGGGTAAGATAGGCTCGTGGGAGGATGGTTCATAGGGCGGGGCCTAGGGAAAGGGGCTTGGGGATGCTCGCAAGAGACCGCGCTTTCCGAAACTAGATCGCACCGCATAAGTCATTCATTGGCAATGGATTGTCCCGCCTCGAGTAGCACTCCTCCAATCTCCCCAGGCCCCAGGCCCCATTCCCTGTGTTCAAACGACACGCATCACCCTACATTCCAGCATGCTCCCCCGCCCTCTCACCTTCCGCCAGCGGATCCTCTGGGCGCTTCTCGCGCTCGGGGTGCTGCCGACGAGCGCGGTGCTGGTGAGCTGGGCCCTCACGCTCCAGAACAGCACCACCACCGAAGCGATGCGGACGGCGGTGGCGGTCACCGGGAGCAGCGGCCGGGTCCTGCTCGAGACGCTCGACACCACGAAGCTGACGCGCACCGAGCGAAAGGCCCTGGCCGATCACGCGGCGGCGCTCAGCAGCGTCCTCTCCCGCTCCCAGCAGATCAGTGCCTACAGCAAGTACCTGGGCGCCGCCGCGACAGCGCTCCTCCTCCTGCTCGGCGCGATCATCGTCTATGCCGGCACCCGGATCGCGGGACATCTGTCCCGACAATTGAGCAGGCCGATCGGCGAGCTGGTGGAGTGGACCGGCTACATCAGGCGACGAGAGGCGCTTCCGACCGAGTCGCCCAAGAAGGGGGCGCCGGAGTTCGGCGTGCTGCGCGACGCGCTCCGCGGGATGGCGGACGAACTCGATATCGGGCGGGAACGCGAGCTCGAGGCGGCGAGGCTCCGCGCCTTTCGCGAGGTGGCACGCCGGGTGGCACACGAAATGAAGAACCCGCTCACGCCCATCCGTTTCGCGGTGGCGCAGCTGACGCGGAACGCCATACCGGCCCAGGCGGAGGCCCTCGAGGTCCTTACGACCGAGTCGGGGCGGCTCGAACAACTGGCGCGGGAGTTCGCCGATTTCGGTCGCCTCCCCGAGGGTCCCGCGGCCGAGGTCGACCTGGGCGAATTGCTGGAGGAGCTGGTCCGGACCTCGCTGCCGCCGGAGGTGCAGACGGTGGTCGCCGCCGATCCCGCCACGCCGCGCGTGATGGGGCACCTCGATCCACTCCGTCGCGCCTTCAGCAACGTGCTCCGCAATGGCGCCGAGGCGCAGGGCGGCGCGGGCGAGCTCCGGGTGATGATCACGCCGTGGCGGGACGGGGCCGAGGTGCGGATCGCCGATCGAGGCCCGGGGATCCGGGCGAGCGACCGGGAGCGGATCTTCCAGCCGTATGTCACCACGAAGAAGGAGGGTACCGGGCTCGGCCTTGCGCTGGTGCGGCAGACGATCGAGGTGCACGGCGGGACGGTGACGGTCGAGGAGAATGTTGCGGGCGGGGCGGTGTTCGTGTTCAGGATACCGCGGAGCCGGAACTGATGCAGACGATCCTGCTGATCGACGACGAACCGAACATCCGCCGGATGCTTGGCGCCCTGCTCCGCGCCGAGGGGTTCGAGGTCGTGGAAGCGGCCAATGGCAATGCCGCCCTCATCGAACTCGAGAAGCTCGATCCAGATGCGGCCTTCTGCGACCTGATGATGCCGCCCGGCCCCGACGGGCTCGCGACCCTCGAGGCGATGCGGGCCCGCGGGCTCGAGGCGCCGGTGATCATGATGAGCGGGAAGGCGCAACTGTCGGACGCGGTGCGTGCGACGCAGCTCGGCGCATTCCAGTTCCTCGAGAAGCCGCTCAGCCCCGAGGCGGTGCTGGTCACCCTCCGCTCCGCGCTCGAACTCCGCCGCACCCAGCTCGAGAACCGGGTGCTCCGGACGCAGGTGGCCGTACCGGGTGAGCTGGTCGGTGACGGGCGCGGGTTGGCGAGGGTGCGGGAACAGATCGCCCAGGTGGCACCGACCGACACACGGGTGCTGATCACGGGAGAGTCGGGGACCGGCAAGGAGCTGGTCGCCGCCGCGATCCACCGGGGGAGCAAGCGGGCCAAGCGCGCGTTCATCCCGGTCAACTGCGCCGCGATCCCGCGGGAGCTGGTGGAGTCGGAGCTCTTCGGCCACGAGCGGGGCGCCTTCACCGGCGCCACCGAGCGACGACTCGGCCGGTTCGCGCTGGCCGATGGCGGAACGATCCTGCTCGACGAGATCGGCGACTTGAGCCTCGAGGCACAGGCCAAGCTGCTCCGGGTCCTGGAGACCGGCGAGCTCCAGCGCGTGGGGGCGGAGCGGGCCGAACGGGTGGATGTGCGGGTGCTGGCGGCCACCAACCGTCAGCTGGAACAGTCGGTGGCGAGCGGGGCCTTCCGGGAGGACCTGTTCTTCCGGCTCAACGTCTTTCCCATCCTCCTCCCACCGCTCCGCGATCGGGCCGAAGATATTCCCAGCTTGGCCGCGCATCTGGCTCGGCGGGTACGACCGGTGGGCACGCCGCAGTTCAGCACGGAGGCGCTCAAGGCGCTTCGCGGGTACGGATGGCCGGGGAATGTCCGGGAGCTCGCGAACATCATCGAGCGCCTGATCATCGTCGGTGGCGGGAAGCCCGAGATCGGGGCAGACGCGGTCGCTGCGGTGTTGCCGCAGGCGTCGAGCCCCAAGCACCAGGCGGGAGGAGGAGAGCAGGCAGCGCAGGGTCTCCCGCTGTCGGAAGCGCTCGATGTGCACGAGCGACGGCTCATCCGCGATGCCCTGGCACGCTCGAACGGGAACGTGGCCGAAGCGGCGCGGACGCTCCGGACCGATCGTGCGAATCTGTATCGGCGGATGCGGCGGCT
>JANMWE010000281.1:0-3257 GCA_031393795.1 Gemmatimonadota bacterium | reverse complement strand
TCGGGGGATCGGCCTCCTCACGCGCCTCCCGCGACTTACGCGCCTTTCCCCCTTATATTTGCTTCCACGGCGCCGTAGCCAAGTGGTAAGGCAGAGGTCTGCAAAACCTCCATCACCGGTTCGACTCCGGTCGGCGCCTCTTTCTCAGTCCATAGACGCGATAGGCGCTCGAGGCGCTCAAGAGGTCCCGGGTCGGGATCGACTTGAGCGCCTTTTGCGCCTTGTGCGCCTGCGGACCCGCTCACATCGTGCGTCCGGACGACTTTTCCCAGTTGATGAAGAGGAATCCGCCTGGCGCGTCGAGCGGTGGCTGACCCATCGGCGCCGTCACTTGCAGTTGCAGCTCCTCGATCGGATTGTGCGAACAGTCCCAGCAGCTCAGGGCGAAGTCCCCGGCACGCCGGGTCCGTGACAAGAGCATGATGTGCACCGGTGCCGCATCGGACACGAGCACGTCGTTGCGGTAGAGATGCCCGTACGCCCAGAGCGCGACCGCACTCTTGATCGTCGGCACGAGCGGCGTGTGCACCCCCGACGCGCCGTGGTAGTAGAGTCCCAGGATCACCCCGCCGAAGCGGGGGTTGAACGGGATGTCGCGGGTCTGCACCCGATCGAGCACCAGCCGCCAGCGCGTCCCGTCCTGGGTGCTGAACTCGGCGGTGCCGGCCACCGAGTCACCCTGCGCTCCATTGTCCCAGGCGGTGATCCGGATCGTGCCATCGATCTGCGCGACGTTGTTGGAGTACGGGCCCCGCTCCGCTTTGTGGCGAAGGTCCTCCTGCTGGTCGACCGGCCGCCCCGCGATGACGGCCGCCGCACTGTCCGCGAAGGGAAAGGGCCCTGGCAGGATCTGGATGACGGGCCCGCCACCGGTCACTTCGATCGCGCGGGGCGTCGTCGGCGCTTCTGTCATTCCATCCATGTGCGTCGTCGGGGCCACCCCCTTGCCGCCGACGGTGATGTGGGAGAGCATACCGAGGTGCTCGTGGGATCCCTCCCCGACCGGGCAGTAGATCTCATAGTTCCCGGCTCGGAGGGTGAGGGTCAGGGTATCGACCCCGCCAGGCTGGATCAGCTTGGTCTCACGCTCCAGGCCGCGCCCTTCGACCTCGAAGGCGTGAGGGATCGTCCCGCCATTGGAAATTACGAATTGCGTCGGCCCGGAAGGAACGTGGGAGGTCGAAGCTTCGACCTTCCACTCCGAGAGTCGGATGGTGACGTTGGTCGGCGCAGGAGCCTGAGTGGAGGCCAACGTGAGGGTAGCGAGCAATAGCGGAACGACGGCGAGACGTGGATCGGACATCGGGTCCTCTGGGTGAAGTTCGCGAACTGGTGGTCGCGGGAATGACTCCACCCAAGTGCGGTAAATTCCAGCCGGAATAAATCGGCGCTTGATCGGGTCTACGATGGGATACACTCGAGGGGGTCGGATCAGAACAGTCGAGGAGTTCGAGACGCAGATGCTGCCGCACCTGGATGACGCATACAACCTGGCGCGCCATCTGATGCGGGATGACCACGACGCGCAGGACGTGGTCCAGGATGCGTATCTCCGTGCGCTCCGCTATTTCGACTCGTTCCGCGGGACGCACGCCCGCGCCTGGCTGCTCGCGATCGTGCGGCATACTGCTTACACCCTCCGCCGCCGCGGTCGATTGGGGGCCCTGACCACCGAATTCAGCGACGAACTGCACAGTGACGTCGCGATGGAGCCGGGGCCGGAGCGCGATCTCGACAGGCAGGACGCGGTCGATCGGGTGCATCTGGCACTCGACGAGCTGCCGGCACGCTTCCGCGAGGTCCTGGTCCTCCGCGAGATGCAGGACCTTTCGTACGAGGAGATCGCCCGCATCGTCCGTGCCCCGATCGGGACCGTGATGTCGCGGCTCTCCCGTGCCCGCGCGCGCCTGGCGCAGGCCCTCACCCGCGCGACCGAGGTGCGCGAATGACCCAGCCACCACTGCCGTACTTTCCCGGCCCGCCCGGCCTGCGAGAGCAGATCCAGGCCGCGATCCGTCGTCCAGCGCGCCATCGCCTTCAGGCGCAGACCCTCTGGACGGTCGGCCTCGCCGCCATGCTCCTCTTCGCTACCGGCACCTGGTTTCTCGGCGCCCAGCGCCGAGCGACCGACGCCGAGCTCGACCGGGTCCTCGATGGCCACCTGCGATCCCTGGTGCCGGGGCATCTGTTCGACGTGGCATCCACCGACCAACACACGGTCAAGCCCTGGTTCGCGGGGAAGCTCGATTTCTCGCCGCCGGTGGTCGATCTGGCGTCCGCTGGATTTCCGCTCATGGGTGGCAGAGTGGACGTGGTGACCGGCCAGCGGATCGCGGCGCTGGTCTATGCGCGCCGGAGCCACATCATCAACCTCTTCGTCCGTCCGATCGCGACCGACGCCTCGACCGCACCCCATGAAGCGGTCCGGCGGGGTTACAACATCCTGGACTGGTCCGCCTCCGGCATGCGGTACTGGGCGGTCTCAGACCTGAACCTGGGAGAGATGCGGGAGTTCCAGAAGTTGATGGCACCCCCCGCGGCCCCCTGACGCAGTCAGACTCTCACCCCTCCGTCATCCCCCTGTAATCATCCGGACGCCGCCCCGGACATCTCCCTTGCGCATCGTGCAGTCAGACCTTTGCCACGGGAGCTCGTATGCCGTCCTTCACCCTGCCTTCCGCTAGCACCTCCTACTCGGCGGCCCTGCCTTCGACCGCATTTCACGTTGCACTGCTGATCGGCGCCATCTGGGGGACCCGCGCTGGAACTCTCGCCATTTCAGAGCACACGATCGAGATCCCCATCGATTGGGCTGTCCGCCCGGTCGGCCATCCGGTCTCAGCGACCTCAATGGCGACGATCCCGGGGGTCCCGGTCACTCCTGAGGGGATCATTCCCACGATCGACCTCTCGGGCTTGCCCCCCCTTCTTCCGGGATGGCGGGAGCATTTTCCCGTGAATCCTGTGCCGGCGGGGTGGGCGACGCTCCCAGGATTCGCTGGCAACGATTCCATTTCGACCGCGCAGATCTTCCTCGAATCGGAGGTCGATGAGCTCCCGTCGCTTCTCTCGCCTGGTCGTCTTCGCTACCCGCCGGTCCTGGCTGAAGCGGGGATCGCGGGCGCGGTGACGCTGACCTTCGTGATCGACGCCGAGGGGAAGGTCGATCCCTCGGCGATCGAGATCCTTGCGGCGACCCACGCCGGCTTCGTCGCGGCGGCCAAGGAGGCGGTGTCCACCAGCCGCTTCCGTCCGGC
>JANMWE010000272.1:0-43772 GCA_031393795.1 Gemmatimonadota bacterium | reverse complement strand
GATCCCGAGTGTCTACGACACGATGCGGATTACAACGATCATGGGAACCGACGACAAGCGGTCGCAGGAGGTCATCAACGACCCCGAGAAGCCCCTGTCCGATGTGACCATCGGAAAATACGGCGTGACGGTCACAACTGGTCCCAGCACTGTCACCAAGCGCGCCTTGGCGGCGGAACAGGCGCATGTTGCCCTAGGTGTCGATGGGTAGTCTCAATCTAGGTCGGGTAGGGTGGGAGGCCAGGGGAGAGTTCCCGCGGAGCGGCGGAATCTCAACAACGGGCCAATAGGGCGGCGCGCCCTCGCGCCGCCATTGCCCGGATGCTTGCACCGGGTGATGGCGGGGCCGGGGGCCCCGCCCTATAAATCGCTTTCTATTCCAATGGCGGGGCGAGGCGCCCCGCCCTATTGGTCCTGCCGCAGAGATCAGGCTTGCTTCGGGACCATCGCCTTCAAGTACTCGATCTGTTCCTTCTGCATCTGCACCAGGTCCTCCCACCGCTTTTCCCGGATGTCGTCGAGCTTCTCGTGCAGCTGCCGGATCTCGATCTCGGCCTTAAGGTTCACCTCATAGTCGTGGGCCGCGTCCGACCGATCCTTCAGCGCCTGCCGGTTCTGGCTCATCATGATCACCGGGGCCTGGAGCGAGGCCAGCATCGAGAGGAAGAGATTGAGCAGGATGTAGGGATAGGGGTCGAAGGTCGAGCCCCGCTTCGCCACGATGATCGTGTTCAGGACCACCCATCCCGCGAGCACCGCGAGGAAGCTCAGGATGAAGGTCCACGACCCGCCGAACATCGCGATCTTATCGGCCAGGACCTCGCCGAATGAGCGGACCTCCGTCGTGGCCTCCGCGTCGGGGTTCCGCGAGATCATCGCCCGATCCAGCACCGCGTCCATCACCCGTCGCTCCCGAGCGCTCAGGTGTTCCCATTCGGTGCGGAGGACGCGCTTGGCCAGTTCCTGCGGGGTGATTCCGGACATGGGAGCCGAGGGGAGAGGGTGGAGTGCAAGGGGCGAGCTGGCGAGCGAGCGAGAAAGCACAAAGGCGGATCAGCAGCTTTCGCGCTCACCCGCTTTCTCGCCCACTCGATGCTGGCACTCGACCCTCTACGCGGTGTATACCAGCGGCTGGTACGTCCCCGCCGTCGCCCACACCACGCCGTGCAGCGCCAGCGCCTGCAGCGCGTCGGCCACCAGGTCCACCGAACGGCCGAGCCGGATGGCGAGGGTCTGCGCATCGCCGGGGCCGCCGTGATCGACCAGGGCATCGAAGACCAGCCGATGCTCGGCCCGCACGTTGCCGAGGAGACGCGGACGGGAGGCGCTGTCCTTGAAGGCGAGGACCGCGAGGTTCCGCCGGGTGAGGACGTGGTCGATCTCTTCGTCCTGGTGGTCGTGCAGGCCGACGAGAACGAGGTACCGCTCGGGGGTGGGGCCGGTATGGATCAGGAGCTTGGCCACCACCTCGTCGGCGCAGGAGAAGTCGATCAGGTCGAGGGCCGAGAAGTCGAGGAACGCCACCGTCGCCCCCGACCCCGCGAGTGCCGCCTCGATCCGGAGCCGCACCGCCTGCCCGGTCGGGCGAGTGACGAGTGAGCGCACACTCCGCCCCGGCACTGCCTCGGCCACCAGCTCACCCAGGGCGATCGTCGTGACCATCAGGCTTTGTCCGCCTGTCCACCTGCCCGCCCGTCCGCCTGCGCTGGGATCGTGATCTGCACCTGGGCTCCGGGGAATACGGGGAGGCGTTCCTGCAGGGGTGCTTCGTCGTCCCACGACGGCACGATGGCCAGCTTCGCGCCGCCGCTCCGGATGGAGATCTTCCCATCCCAGCGCGCAAGATAACGCTTTATGCCCTGCAGACCTTGTCCTCGTCCCGGATCGCGGAACCGGCTGATCCCCTGGATGAGGGCACACTCGAGTGCCGCGCCATCGCCCCACCGGTCGCCGATCCGCTTGGCCTGCGTCGGCTCCAGGGAGCGCCGGAACCCCACTCCGCCGTCCCCGACCGCGATCACCACTACCCGCTTGCCGAGCCGCTTCCGATAACTGTAGGCGTGGACGCCCACCCAGCCCACCGCACCAGCGTGCTCGACCACGTTCTGGCACGCCTCGGAGAGCGCGGTCGCGAACCCCATGGTGGCGCGAGCTTCCAGTCCGAGCTCTTTCGTGAGGAGCACCGCCGCCTTCTGGTGGATGCGGTCCACCACTTCGTGCACATCCTCCGACGCGCGGATCGCGGTCACCGGGAGGAGCATATGGCTCTCCTCCTCGGCCTTCCGCTTCGGCACCTTGCCGTGGATCTCGAAGAGGTCCACCGCCTGCGCGAAGAAGCCCGCCTTGGCCCAGTAACTCGCCACGTTGGCGTCTTCCGGGGCGGTGAAGAGGGGCTTGGGTCCCTTGGCGTCGAGGATCGCCTGCGCCACGGCCAGCATCGAGACGAAGGCGTAGGGCGAGGCCCACTGCGCCCCCCGCGCGTCGAAGAGCATCTTGTCGGTGAGCGGCCCCGCGGCGACCGACGCCGCGAACTGCTCGAACGTGCGGTCGTCGAAGCTGGCCGGGACCTCCACGACCCGCGTCACGCCGTCACCAATCCACCTTTGAGATACGCGGCCAGGCTGGTGGCCCCGCGATGGGTCGCACTCCGCGCCGCGGCCTGGTTGGCGCGTTGGAGCGCCTCCTCCACGCTGTCCCCGGCCGCGAGCCGCGCCGCACAAGTGGCGCCGAAGACGTCGCCGCAGCCGGTGGTGTCGGTGGCCTCGACGGGAGGCGGGGCGATGCGTGCGCTTCGGATCGTGGAATGTCCGAAGTCCGAAGTGCGAAGTGCGGGTCGCCCGGGTGCCTGCGTCTCTGCACCTCGGACCTTGGACCTCGGACTTCGGACCTCATTGCCGGGAGCGTGGATGTAGGCCACCCCCTTGGCACCGAGCGTGACGTTGAGCAGGGTGACCCCGGCGCGCAACATCTCGGCCGAGAGCGCCATCGGGTCATCGCCCAGGGTCCGCATCTCTTCTTCGTTGAGCTGCACCGTATCGAAGCAGGAGAACCACTCGCCGATGTCAGCGAGGGGCTGCAGCGTGCGCACGCCGTCGCCCCGCATCCCGAGGAAGAGGGAATGGAGGTCGGCATAGATCGGGCCGTGGAACCCCTGGCGCAGGTTCTTCGCGGTCCAGCGGCACATCTCGAACCCGCTGATGAAGTTCACGTACAGCGCGTCGAGGTCCTGCACCATCGGCCCGAGCTCGGCCCAGTTCCACCCTGGCACCCCCCCCGCCATCCGCTCGCAGCGCCGCTCGGCCGACTGGTAGCGGAGCTCCACCATGTTGTTGGCCACCGGCACTTCGATGAAGCGGGCGTGGGCCGGGAAGTGATCGAGCGTGCACGCGAACTCCGCCGCCTGCCGCGCCCGGTCGTGTCCCACCTTGATGAGGGGGACGATCTCCCAATCCTCGGGCAGCGCCGCGTCCATCGCCGCGAGCGAGTAGGCGATCCCGCCCCACTCCTCCACGACCCCCTGCGCCGGGTCGCGGCCGTGGATCACGTCCCACACGAGGGCGCCGAGGACGCCGATCTTAGGCAACGAGCCCCTCCGCCTTCTGGTCGAGGTAGGTCCGCGCCGCCCCGATCACACCGGCGGTGCCCGGCAACATCCCCGGCACGATCCGGCATGCCGCCACCGCCGGCTTGAACGCCCGCCGCGCCACCTCGCGCTGCATCGGGCCGAAGAGCCGCTCGCCCGCGGCGGTCACCCCACCGCAGACGACCACGACCTCGGGATTGAAGATGTTCAGGAAGTTCGCGATCCCGGCGCCGAGGTAGCTCGCAGTGTCGCGCACGACCTCGAGCGCGAGCTCGTCCCCCTCGGCCGCCGCGTCGTACACGGTCTGCGCGGTGATCTTCGAGAGATCGCCCTTCACCCGGGTGCGGAGTGATGACTCATACCCCGAGCTCAGCGCCTCCGCGGCCCGGAGGGCGATGGCGGGCCCCGACGCGTACGCCTCGAGGCAGCCGTAGTTGCCGCAGGCGCAGCGCCGACCATCCATGTCGATGGTGGTGTGTCCCAGCTCGCCCGCGCAGTCGGAGGCGCCGTGGTAGATCTTGCCGTTGAGGATCACTCCGCCACCGATCCCCGTCCCGATGGTGACGGCGAGCGCGTGCGAGGTCCCCTTCGCGGCGCCCTGCCACCATTCGCCGAGGGCGGCGCAGTTGGCGTCGTTGTCGAGCGCGGCAGGCCGCTTGAGCCCCGCGGAGATCCGGTCGCGGAGCGGCATGTCCGTCCACCCCAGGTTCGGCGCGAGCAGGACGACACCGCGATGGAAATCGAGCGGGCCGGGCGCGCCGATGCCGACGCCGACCACCTGGGCGCCCTTCTCCTCGGCCTGCAGCATCTGCATCGACCGTTCCGCCGTCTGCACCATCCGCTGCACCACGCCGTCGGGGCCCAGGTCGGAGCGCGTGGGCTCGCTCACCAGGCCGCGGACCTTGGTCCCGTCCTCCGAGACGCAGCCCACGGCGATGTTGGTCCCGCCCAGGTCGATGCCAACGATGTGGTTCAACGCAATGGCCTCGTCAGGTCGCGCGTGCGGGGAGATCGGGGATCGCCACTGAGGGACGGAGGGAACTGAGTGACCGAACAAACATAACGGCTTTCTCCGTACCTCAGTCCCCTCCGTCCCTCCGTGGAGTATCCCGATCCAGCATCGAGGCCGCGACCTTCGCCACGTCATCGGCCGACTGGGCCTTCATGCACCGATGATGACCGAGCGGACAGACCTGTGGACCGTGGGAAGAGCAGGGGCGGCAATCGAGCACGATCTCGGCCACCCGATCACCGGGGCGGATTGGGCCATAACCGAACGCCGGGACCGTCGGCCCGAAGATCGCCAGGATCGGCGTCCCCACGGCAGTGGCGAGGTGGAGCGGGGCCGAGTCGTTGGTCACGAGGAGCGCGGCGTGCTTGAGGAGTGCCGCGCTCTCTCGGAGCGTCAGTTGACCCACCGCGCTCTTCGCCTGGTCCGGGGCCGCGGCCACGATCGCATCGCCGAGGGTCGCGTCTTCCTTCCCGCCGATCACCACGACCTGACGACCGAGCCGGGCCGAGAGCTCCGAGTAGTATGGCCACTTCTTCGTGCCCCAGATCGACCCTGGCGCGAGGGCCACGAAGCCGTCGGCCACACCCCGCTCGCGGAGCCAGCTCGTGGCCTTCGCGTCGTCCTCGGGCGTGGTGACCATCCGCCAATCGCCGCCCGCCACCGTATCGCCGAGGAGGGCCAGGAGCCGGACACTCTCGTGCTGGTCGGTTCGGCGCGGGTGGGTGCGGGTATAGAGGAAGCGGGCGGGGAGGGGGGCGTCGGCGAAGCCGACCCGCTCCGGCGCGCCGGTGAGCCTGGCGATCAGCGCCGACCGGAACGATCGGTGAGGCAGGTATACGCGGGTGTACCCCTGAGACCTGAGCTGCCTCCCCAGGCCCCAGGCCCCAGGCCCGTTCGTTCCGTTCTTATCCCACTGCACCACCCGCCGCACCGCGGGGTGGGTCTCGATCAGGCTCGCTGCCGCCGGAGTGGTGACGACGTCCACCGGGCCGTGGCGTTCGGCCAGGGCCTGCAGCAACGGGATCGTGAGGACCACGTCGCCGAGGAAGGCGGTCTGGATCACGAGTGTGGAGTTCAAAGGCGCTCCAGACGCTCAAGACGCTCAAGTAGTGTCGCAGCACCCGAGCGCCTTGAGCGCCTCGAGCGCCTGTTCGCTTTCAGTCGTCCACCTGCAGCACCGCCAGGAACGCCTCCTGCGGGATCTCCACGCTCCCGATCTGCTTCATCCGCTTCTTTCCTTCCTTCTGCTTCTCCAGGAGCTTCCGCTTCCGGCTCACGTCGCCGCCGTAACACTTGGCGAGCACGTCCTTCCGGAGCGCGCTGATCGTCTCGCGGGCGATGACCTTCTGGCCGATGGCGGCCTGGATCGCCACCACGAAGAGCTGGCGCGGGATCAGCTCCTTCAACTTCTCGGCCACCTTCCGGCCGTACTCGTACGCCTTGTCCTTGTGGATGATCACGCTGAAGGCGTCGAGCGCCTCGTTGTTGATCAGCATGTCGAGCTTCACCAGGTCGCTGGTGCGATACCCGGCATGCTCATAGTCGAACGACGCATAGCCGCGCGTGGCCGACTTGAGCTTGTCGTAGAAGTCGAGCACGATCTCGCCCAGCGGGAACTCCCAGTCGAACTCCACCCGTACGGTGTCGAGGTACTTCATGCCGTTGTAGATGCCGCGGCGGTCGCCGCCGAGCTTCATGATCGGCCCGATGTACTCCGCGGGCGCCATGATCCGGCTCTTGACGTAGGGTTCGTCGATCCGCTCGATGTGGCCCGGGTCCGGGAGGTGTGACGGGTTCTCCACCTTTTCCATCGTTCCGGCGGTGGTGAAGACATGGTACTCCACCGTCGGGACCGTCGCGATCAGGTCGAGGTCGAACTCCCGTTCCAGCCTCTCGACGATGATCTCCATATGCAGCAGCCCAAGGAACCCCGCCCGGAAGCCGAAGCCGAGGGCGGTCGAGGTCTCGGCCTCGTATTGGAGCGATGCGTCATTGAGCTTGAGTTTCTCCAGGGCATCCCGGAGCTGTTCGTACTGGGCCGCGTCCGTGGGATAGAGCCCCGCGAACACCATGGGCATGACGTTCCGGTAGCCCGGCAGCAGTTCCGTGGCACGGTGGTCGGCGTCGAAGATCGTATCGCCCGCCCGGGTGTCGCCCACGCCCCGGCAGTTGGCCACGACATAGCCCACTTCGCCCGCCTCGAGCTTCGTCGCGGGTTTCTGCCCCATCGAGAGGTAGCCGACCTCCTCGACGGTGTAGATGTCCTCCGGGTGGGCCCCGAAGGCGATCTTCATCTTCGGCTTGAGCACACCGTCGACCACCCGAATGCTCGGGATCGCCCCCCGGTACCGGTCGAAATAGGAGTCGAAGATGAGGGCGCGGAGCGGCGCGTCGTGGCTGCCGCGCGGGGTGGGGACGCGCTTGACGATCTCCTCGAGCAGCGCGGGGACGCCGGTCCCCTCCTTGGCGCTCACCGACAGGATCTCGGCGCGGGTGGAGCCGATCAGGTCGATGATCTCCAGGGCCCGCTTCTCCGGCTCGGCGCCGGGGAGGTCGATCTTGTTGAGCACCGGGATGATCTCGAGCCCCGCGTCCATCGCCAGGAAGAGGTTCGAGAGCGTCTGGGCCTGGATCCCCTGGGTGGCGTCGACCACCAGGATCGCCCCTTCGCACGCGGCAAGGGAGCGGCTCACTTCGTAGGTGAAGTCGACGTGGCCGGGGGTGTCGATCAGGTTCAGCTCATACTGGTGGCCGTCCAGCGCCTTGTAGAGCATGCGGACAGCATTGAGCTTGATGGTGATCCCGCGCTCGCGCTCGAGGTCCATCGTGTCGAGCATCTGCTCGCGCATGATGCGCTTCTCGACCGTGCCGGTCATCTCGATGAGCCGGTCGGCGAGCGTGGACTTGCCGTGGTCGATGTGCGCAACGATGCAGAAATTACGGATACGGGACTGACGCATGGGGGCAAATATAGGCGGATAGGCGCAGAGGCGCGTGGGCGCAGGAACAGCGGGGGACCGTCCCTCGCGTCACTCGGGACGGTCCCGTCTTCGCTCCGACCCAGCCGCCAGTGCGCCTGCGCGCCCCTGCGCCCCTGCAGCTACACGCCAGCCCGCCCCCGCGCCTCGTCCACCCGCTCCATCGCCCGCCGGAGATGCGGGATCACGATGCTCCCCCCGACGATCAGCCCGATGGCGAAGGTCTCGAGCAGCTCCTCGTCGGTCGCCTCCTGCTTGATGGCCTCGAGGATGTGATAGGTCACGCAGTCGTCACACCGCAGCACCAGCGATGCGACGAGTCCCATCAGTTCCTTGGTCTTCTCGCCGAGCGCCCCGGCCTCGTACGCCTGGCCGTCGAGCCGGAAAAAGCGATTGATCGGCAGGTTCCCGGCGGCGAAGATCCGGTCGTTCATCTTCGCGCGGAAGGCGTTCCATTCGTCGATGGTCTGGGTCATGGTCCTTCAGGGTGCGAGGTGCGAGGTGCGAGGTGCGAGGTGCGAAGTCCGGGGTGTGGGAGAAACTCCCCAACAATAACCCCGCACCTCGCACTTCGGACTTCGGACTTCGCACATTCGTCTACGGCGCCGGGGCGGACTCGACGATGCGCGTCCGACTCGCCGGGTCCCACGCCGGCCGCGCCGGCGTGTTCGCGATCGTTTCGCCCAGGTAATAGATCAGCCGCCCGATCCGCGCCGCCTTGTCGTTGTCGATCAGCGACGGCTCGTCGGTCACGGCGTGATACTGCGGGTGGAGTCCGGTGGTGAAGAAAAGGATCGGGATCCCCTTCCGCGCGAAGTTGAAGTGGTCGCTCCGGAAATAGAGCCCCTCGCTCGGCCAGAGGTCCCCCATCGCGTGCAACCCGAGCTCCGGGTGCCGGGCCGCCACCTGGTCGAGCGTGGCCGAGAGATCGGAATGCTCCCGGCCGATCACGGAGAGGGTGTCCGGGGCGTTCCGCCCCACCATGTCGATGTTGAGGTCGGCCACGACGTTCGCGATCGGCAGCGTCGGGTGCCCCGCCCAGTACCCGCTCCCCCAGAGACCGCGCTCCTCGCCGCTCACCAGCAGGAACGCCACCGACCGCTTCGGCCGGACCGGCGCCGTCGCGAACGCCTCGGCCAACTCGAGCACGGTGACGCTCCCGGAGCCGTCGTCGTCGGCACCGTTGCAGATGGAGTCGCCGCCGAGGGCGCTGCACCCCTCGCCCGAACCGGGGGTGCCGATGTGATCCATGTGCCCTGAGAAGAGGACGTACTCGTTCTTGAGGGTCGGGTCGCTCCCTTCGAGCACCCCCATCACGTTCGGCGCCGACTCGTCCGACACGCGCTGCTGATCGACGTGGAAGTCGACGGCCACGCCCGGCGCCGGGACGATGTGCATCGGTCCGTGGGCGTCCAGCATCGTGGTATCCACCCCCGCCCTCGCCAGCCAGGGCGTGAACGCCCCGCGCCGGACGGCGAACACCGGCGGGATGGCCAGCCCTCCTTCGGCGGGGTTCACCACCCGGATCGACGCTGTCTTCCCCGGCATCTTCGACCACATCCCATCCGGCATCGCAGCGACGAGGAACACCCCCGCGGGCTTCTGCTGGACCAGCGCACCCGCGATCCCGTCGACCGCCGGGCCGAAGACGACGACCACGATCTTCCCGGTCACGGCTCCCGGAGGGATCATGACGCCTTGGGAGCTGTCCCCCACCAAGAGGACGAGGCCCGCTCCCGTCACGTCGCCGCTCGGCTCCCCCTGCATAAGCGGGAGGTCAGGTCCCACCTGCCACTGCGCCGCCGCGCGGCCGGTCGCGCGCACCCAGCTCTTCGCCGGGTCGAACCGGGAAATGATCAGCGGATAGCGCTGGAGATAGCTCCCGCCCTCACCGGCAGGACGGAGCCCCAGGCGCCGGAACTCGGCCGCGGCATATCCCGCCGTCATCTCGAGCCCGTGGGAGGGGGTGGCGCGGCCGAGCATCGAGTCGTCGGCGATGATCCCGATGCGGCGCGCCACATCGGTCGCAGTGATCGAAGTCGCCCCGCCCGGCGCGACCGGTGTCGGCGCCATCGACGTCGATCCACCGCCGCACGCGCCGAGCAGGGCGACCAGGAGGAGGGAAGGGTTGCGCATGACGACTCCGCGGTCGGGGAAATGACGAAGGGCCGGGGCGCGCCTGCCCGACCCCCAACTATCGACCCGCGGCCGTCCGGAGCGCCTTGGCCGCCGGTTCCACGATGCGGTCCCAGCTCTCAGGGGTCCACTGCGGACGGGCCGGATCCTGCGCCACCGCGTAGCTCGTGTAGAAGAGAAGCTGGAGGATCCGCGCCTCCTTGGCGAACCCGATCTTCTGGACCTCGTCACCGGCGCGGTGATAGTCATCGTGCACGCCGGTGAAGAAGAAGAGGACGGGGATCCCCTTCCGGGCGAAGTTAAAGTGGTCCGAACGGCTGTAGAAGTTCTCATTCGGCCACCGGTCGTCGATCGGCACCATGTCCAGCTCCGGGTGCCGTGCGGCGGTGGCATCCAGGACCTGGCCCAGGTTGGAGTGCTGGCGCCCGATGGCGACGACGGTGTCCTCCCAGTTCCGCCCGATCATGTCGACGTTGAAGTCGGCCACGACGTCCTGCACCGGCACCGTCGGATGTTCGGCCCAGTATGCGCTCCCCCACAGCCCCTTCTCCTCGCCGCTCACGGTCATGAAGATGATCGAGCGCTTCGGCCGTACGCCCCGCTGGCTGAAGGCCTCCGCCACTTCGAGCACGCCGGTGGTCCCGGAACCGTCGTCATCGGCGCCATTGCAGATCGAGTCGGCGCCGATCGCCTGGCACTGCATCGAGCCGCGGCCGGCGGTGCCGATGTGGTCCATGTGGGCCGAGAAGATCATGTACTCGCTCTTGAGCCTCGGATCGCTCCCGTCGAGGATCCCGATCGTGTTCGGCGCGGTGGTCGACTCGAGGACCTGTTCCTTCAGCGCGAGCACGATGTGCGCGCCGGCCACCGCGCGCAGCTGGGGGGCGCCGTTCCGCATCGCGGCCAGGTCGAGGCCGAGCCCCGCCACCAGCCCGTCACGCACTTCGAGGATCGGCGCGAAGACGGTCTGACCCCCGACCGCGAGGCGAGGATTGTTGGCGGCCCGCGTGGCCATCATCTGGAACTGGCCGGAATCCCTGTTGGAGACCCGGATGACCCCGACCGCTCCCGCATCGCTCAGGACGCCGATCAGGGCGCGCGTCGTCGCCGGCTGGGCCCGTGTATAGTCGGCCACGAGGAGCACCACCTTCCCCCGCACGGCCGACCGCTCGAGCTGGTCCGGCGTGAGCCCCGTCCCGATCGCGACCACGTCGCCTTCGACCGTCGCGGCCGGGACCGCACCGTAGACGAACATCGTGTTGTGCTGGAAGTCGGCGGACACGCTGGACGTGGCCCCCCGGATGGTCAGCTGGCTCGCCGTCGCGTCGAACTTGCGACGCTCGATGGTGTAGCGCTGGAAATAGGTCCCGTTCTCGCCGCCCGGCCTCAGGCCAAAGCGCCGGAACTCATCGGCGACGTACTGGGCGGTCTTGTTGAGTCCGTCGCTCGGGGTGTCGCGGCCCCCCATCGAGTCGTTGGCGATGATCCAGAGGCGGCGCTCGACGTCGGCGGCCGTGATGGTCGCGGCGGCGTCGCGGACAGGCTTGGGTTCCTGCTGCGCCGCCAGCGGCGACGCGATGAGGAGCAGAAGGGCGACCGACTTCTTCACGCGAGAACTCCCGGCTAGGTGAACGAGCGAAGGGGATGCAAGTAAACACCCCCCGACCGGTGAACGGTACGGGGGGCCCCGGTACGATGTTTCAGCAGCCGAAACAGGATGAGACGAGAGGAGACGAAAAGAGACGAGAGGAGGCGGGGACCACTCCCGTCTCCTCCCGTCTCCTCTTGTCTCAACCCCTCCGCCTGCGCAGCTCCGGGCTCCCCGACCTTCCCCCCCCACCGCTCGGCGGTTGCCGCCGCGGTTCCTCGTGCCTCGGCTCGGCACGGGGCTCGGCACGGGGCTCGGCCCGCGGCTCCGCACGCGGTTCCGGCGGGCGCTGCGGTTCCGGCCGTGATTCCGGCTCCTGGCGCCTCGGCTCCTCCCGCCGCTGCTCGGGGGGACGCTGGGGCTCCGGTCGAGACTGCGGGTCCTGCCGTGACGGCTCTTCGCGGCGAGGCCGGTCTGGCTTCATCTGCGGTTGGGGCTCGAGCCCGGGCGGATTGGGCTGGGTCTCCGGGCGGTCTCGGCGCCCTGGCTCACCGATCGCGGGCTTGTCGCCCTGCCGCTCGATCCGCCGACGTTCCGGCGGCTGCTGACCTGGATCGGTGGCCCGCTGCTCGGGCTGGCCTATGATCCGACGTCGGGTGTCTCCCGGGATCGGGATGGTGCCACGGCCCCCGACATCCTCCCCGCGGCGCGGACGCATCTGGTCGCCACCGGTGCCGCCACCCGTGCCGCCGCCAGTGGTGCCACCCTGGTCCTCACGGCGTGGGCGGGTGGGGATGCGGGTCACGTAGTCGTTGCCACCGCTGTTGTCGACGAAGACGTAGCGGGGCTGCGGCCGGCGAGGCCGGACCACCACCACCCCGCGACCACCGTAGTAGCGGTAGGGGTAATAGTACGGATCGTCGTAGATCACCACGCGGAACCGCACGCACGAATGCGCGTAGGGGTTCCAGGTGTAGTAGGGTGCGTAGGCATGACAATCGTAGCAGACGAAGCGCGGGTAGTCATAGTGCTGCTGCACGTCGTACTGCGCCAGGTCATAGTCGAACTCCCCGGTCGGTACGATGCGCTGCGCCAGGTCGGTGACCGCAACGTACGGGTCGCCGCGGACCTGCCCGTCCGCGATGGTGCGGTAGTCCCAGTTGTCGCGCTGGGTCAGGATCGAGCTGTAGTCGAACTTCACGTCCGACACGATCGCGAAGACGTACCCGGCGCCGGGCGCGTCATCCACGCGGAAGGCCCGGTCACCACCGCGGTCCTCGACCTCGAAGGTGCGCCCGCCCGTCACATAGTTGTCGTCCCAGGGGTCCTGCGGAAAGAGCACCCGTACCCGGCCGTCGGTGTCGATGCGGAGCACGGTGAGATAGGAATCGCGGTCGGCCGAGACGTAGACCCGGGCGCGATCCCCGCGTGCATAGGGATTGCTCCGATCAAGCCAGATCGAGATACGTCCGCCCGAAGAGCCCAAGTCGCTGTAGAGGCGGAGATGGTCCACCGGCCGGGGGGGAAGCCCAAGACCGAGGCTGGCGATCAAGCCGAGGGTGACGAACATGGTGTCCTCCGTGGAGACAACGGGTTGAGACCCCCGGAACTAGTGCAGCCACCGTGCCAGTTGAGAGCCAAGAGCTAAGAGCTTAGAGCCAAAGGATTTAGCCTTACCAGCGGATGCCGTCGCCATCCGCTGTCCAGTGGGGTGTACACTCGTAACTACGCGAACCCCAAGCTCTTAGCTCTTCGCTCTTCGCTCTTCGCTCTTGGCTCTTGGCTCTCGGCTCTCGGCTCCTGGCTCTCGGCTCTTAGCTCTCAACTCCTCACCTTCTACATTCCCCCAATGGCCCCACGCGACCGACTCGATCTGCTCGACCCCGCTGAGGTCGCCCGCCTGGGCGGCCTGGAGGTGGTGACCGAGGGGGTCGTGGAGGGTTTTCTCGCCGGATTGCATCGCTCACCGCGGCGCGGCTTCTCGGTCGAGTTCGCCGAACACCGGATGTACCAGCCGGGCGACGAGCTTCGCTACATCGACTGGAAGCTCCTGGGTCGGAATGACCGGCTCTACGTCAAGCAGTATGAGGAAGAGACGAACCTTCGCGCGATGCTGGTCTGCGACGTGAGCGCCTCGATGGCGTGGAGTGGCGGCCCTGAAGTGCTCTCCAAGCTCGAGTATTCCCGAAGGCTCGTGGCCGCGCTCGCGATGGTGCTGCTCCGGCAGCGTGACGCAACGGGCCTGATCGCGTTCGACGAGGTCGTGCGCGCCGCGATCCCGGCGCGGGCGCGGAGCGATCAATGGCGGCAGCTGGCCCTCGGGCTGGATGGGCTCGTCCCCGGGCGCGGGACGGCGGCGGAACCGGCCCTCCGCCGGGTGCTCGGCCTTCTCCGACGGCGGGGGCTCGTGGTGTTCGTTTCCGACCTCCTGCTCGACCGCGACCTGACGCTGAAAGCGCTCCGCTTCCTGCGGCACCGGGGACACCAGGTGCTCGTGCTGCACCTGATGGATCCGGCCGAAGTGGAGCTGGCCGGGCCGGCCGAGGCACGCTTCGAGGATCCGGAGACGCGTGAGGCGGTGGTGCTCCGCCCCCGCGACTGGGCCGACGCCTATCGCGCCACCGTGACCGGGGTCGTCAGCGCCTGGCGTCGCGAATGCCGCAGGCGCGGCATCGGCTATGCGCGCATCACGACCGACACTCCCTTCGGCATGGCGCTCCGGGGGGCGCTGGTGCAGGGCGCCCGCCTCGCGTGATCGCCTTCCTGCATCCGTGGATGCTGGTCGGCCTCGTCGCCGCCAGCGTCCCCATTCTCCTCCATCTTCGGCAGCACCGCGAACCGCCGACGGTCGCGTTCCCGGCGGTGCGTTACCTGCTCGACGCCACCCGTGACCACGAGAAGCGTCTCCGCCTGCGGCATTGGCTCCTGCTGCTGCTCCGGACGCTCCTCGTCGTCTCATTGATGCTGGCCGCGGCCGGTCCGTCGGCCCCGGTGCGCGGGATGGCCGTTCACCCGCCGACGGCACTGGCAGTCGTGTTCGACAACTCGCTTTCGAGCGGGGTCGTGGCCGGTGGCACCGCGCGGCTCGAGGTCCTCAAGCGCGCGGCGCGCGACATCCTGGCGCGGGCCACCCCGTCGGACGCGCTCTGGCTGATCGACGCCGACGGGATCCCCCGCCGAGGATCGCCCGAGCAATTGCGCGCGCTGATCGACACTCTCGGTCCGGTGGCGCGCCGGCTCGACCTGGGCGAAGCGCTCGGCATGGCCGGGGAGGTGGTGCGGGGGGACGAGCGACCGGGGGGCGTCGCGGTAGTGACCGACCTGCAGGCGACCGCGGTGACCCCGGCGGAGGTGACGGTCCCGGTCGTGGTGGTCGCGGTGACCGAACCGACGGTGGCGAACGTGGGCCTCGCGACCCTCGGACTCGGCGCCCAGCCCTGGGGGCTCGACGGCGCGCGGATCACGGTCGGGGTGACCGGCGACTCGAGCCTGCGGGTGCCGGTGCGGGTGCAGCTCGGTGATCGTCCGGCGCGACAGGCCCTGGTCTCGGCGGGAACGCCGGCCACGGTGGTCCTCAGAGCGGGGCGTCCCGGCTGGTACGAAGTGAAGGCCGAGCTCGACGCCGACGAACTGCGCGCAGACGACATCCGCATGGGCGGCGTGCGGGTGGCGGCGGTAGCGGCGGCCCGGTGGAGCGAGGCCGGGCGGTTCGTCGGGGCGGCACTCGAGACCCTTCGCGACAACGGCCGAGTGCGCGAAGGCAACGAGGTCTCGGTCGGGGCGCTCGCGTCGGGCGCATCGATCGTCCTCCCATCGGCAGAGCCGGCACGGCTGGGCGCAGTCAACCGCGCGCTGGAACAGCGCGGCGTCCCGTGGCGCTTTGGACCGATCGTGGAACAGGGCGCCACCACCGACAGCAATACCTGGCTCGGACGGCACGGCGTGACGCGGCGGTACCGGCTGGTGCCGAGCGGGAGCGGGCAGGTGGGAGTGCTTGCGACCGTCGGCGGTGAGCCGTGGCTGGTCCGTTCGGGGACCGTCGTCCTGCTCGGCAGCCGATTGGAACCGGAGTGGACCGACCTGCCCTACAGCGCCGCCTTCCTGCCCTTCGTCGATGCCCTGGTCAATCGGGTGGCGCGGGGGGAGGTGGCGACGTCGGACGCCGCCGTGGGAGAGCCGACCCTGTTGCCTGACGCGGTGACCGAGGTGCGGCGCGGCGGCGAACGGTGGATAGTGGAAGGGGGCGCCGGATTCCGGCCCCCGACGGCCGGTGTCTACTGGTTGGTCGCGGGGAACGACACCGTCGGTGCGCTCGGTGCCGGGGCGGATCCTCGGGAGTCGCTCCTGACACCGGCCACCCGTGGGACCGTCGAGCGGCTCTGGCACGCGCGCGTGGTGACGGGGGACGCGCCGGGCGCGGCGGCCTTCGCACTTGCGGCGCGGGCCGACCTCCGCGGAGTCCTGCTCTGGCTGGCGCTGGTCTGCGGGGTGGCGGAACTGATCCTGGCGAGTTGGGGAGGGCGGGAGTCCGGTCCGGGCAGGCGCTCGGCGTAGGAACTTGCTATTACCGCCCTGACCTCTTTCCTTCCACGCTCCTCCACGCGATAGGCCGGTCACCGGCTTGTCGCGCAACACGCTTGTGCCGGGCAAATCCACGATCTCATTCCCGCGTCACGCACCCTGCGTCACGCCGTGCCGTTCACGTGTCACGCTGTAGCCGAATTTGCCGCTTGACCTGATCCTCGACGCGTTCGACAAGACAGCCGCCTCTCGCCAGCTCCGCGCCAAACTGCCGGGGCGGGGCGAACGGTTGCGTCTGGGAGGTCTGCCCGGATCGAGCGCGGGAGTGGTGGCGGCAGCGCTGGCGCGTTCGATGCCCGAGCGCCCGGTGGTGATCGTGGCCCCCGGGCCGGCCGAGGCCGAGCGGTGGCTGGCCGACCTGCGTCACCTCACCGACCTCCCGCTGGCGTACTACCCGCAGCGCGAGTCGCTCGGCGAGGATGAACCGCATCTCGAGATCGCGGGCGAGCGGGTCGAGACCCTCGATGACCTGCTGAGCGGACGGCTCCGCCTGCTGGTCACCACCGCGCGCGCCACCGCGGAGCGGACCAGCGTCCCGCTCGCGCTCGGTGAGGCCCGCCTGGTGCTCCACGCGCCGGAGGATGGCAAGGGGATGGCGGCCGGGCCTTCGCTCAGCGAGGTGGCCGACCTGCTGGAGAACATGGGATACCTCCGGGTGCCCCAGGTGACGCAAGTGGCGGAGTATTCCGTGCGCGGCGGCATCGTGGACATCTACGGGTTCGGGATGGCGCAGCCCGCGCGGGCCGAATGGTGGGGCGATGACCTGATCGGACTCCGGGTGTTCGACCTGACCACCCAGCGATCGGGGGCGAGCCTGCCGGACGTCGTCGTCCTCCCGGTACGCGGGCATCGCCCCGAACCGCGCGGCAAGGGCAGCAGCAAGGTCAACGCCGCTCGGCAGTCCCTTCTCGAGCTCCTCCCCCCCGACACGTTGATCCTGCAGGAGAAGGAACCGTCCGACGCGGAGGAGGTGGCGCGGGCCTGGCAGGAGGCCGAGCATCATCTTGAAGTGGCGCGGCGGATGGGCGAGGGGGTGCCGGGACGCGATGCGATCCTCGAGTCGCCGGAGTCGTGGCAGGCGCGGTTGGGGAAGTTCGCGCGCCTGACCCTGCGCGACGATCCGGCCGAACTGATGCTCGGGTTCCTCCCGCCGGAGCGGATCGACCGCGATCTCGGCAAGCTCCGCGCGGTGCTCTCGGGATCCCAGCCGACCGTCATCCTCTGCGACAACGAAGGCCAGCGCGAGCGGCTCGACGACCTGCTGAGCGAAGGATCGCGGCCGGTGGGGGCCGCGCTCAAGGTGGGGGCCCTGGACGGCGGCTTCGTGATGGCGTCGCTCCGGGTCCTCACCGACCACGAGATCTTCCGCCGCGCCCGCCGTCTCCGCCGTCCCCGCCGTTATCGCACCGCCGCACCCACCGCCGCCACCGGCACCCTCGTCTCCGGCGACTACGTCGTCCACCTCGACCACGGCATCGGCATCTACCGCGGGATCGAGACCATCACCATCGGGCAGGGGACGCTCGAGGTGGCGATGGTGGAGTACGCCGGCGGCACCAAGGTGCAGGTGCCGCTCTACCGTCTCGACCTGCTGGAGTTGTATCGCGCCTCAGGGGACGACGGCGACCGGCCGCCGCCGAAGCTCCATACCATCGGTGGGGCGGTCTGGAAGAAGCAGCGCGATGCGACCCGCACGGCGATCAAGAAGATGGCGGCCGAACTGGTGGACCTGTACGCTCGGCGGAAGGTGGCGGCGGGGTACCCCTTCCCGCCCGACGGCCGGTGGCAGCGCGAGCTGGAGTCGAGCTTCCTCTACGAGGATACGCCCGACCAGCGGAAGGCCACCGACGACGTGAAACGGGACATGGAGCTGCCGCGGCCGATGGACCGGCTCCTGGTGGGCGACGTCGGCTATGGCAAGACCGAGGTGGCGGTACGGGCCGCGTTCAAGGCGGTGCAGGGCGGCAAGCAGGTGGCGGTGCTGGTGCCGACGACGATCCTGGCGGAGCAGCACGGCCGCACGTTCCAGGAGCGGCTGGCGGATTTTCCGGTGAAGGTCGAGGTCCTGTCGCGCTTCCGGACGGCCAAGGAGCAGAAGGCGGCGCTGGCCAAGCTGGAGAGTGGCGATACCGACATCGTGATCGCGACCCATCGCCTGCTCTCGCCGGACGTCAACTTCAAGGACATCGGCCTGCTGGTGGTGGATGAAGAGCACCGCTTCGGCGTGAAGCACAAAGAGCGGATCAAGGCGCTCAAGCTCGCCGTCGACGTGCTCACGATGACCGCGACCCCGATCCCGCGCACGCTGCACATGTCGATGGCGGGGCTCCGCGACCTCTCGCTCATCGAGACCGCCCCGCGCGACCGGTCGCCGGTGCTCACCTTCGTGGAGCCGTGGGACGACGGGCTCCTCGAGGAGGCCTTCGCGCGCGAGCTCGACCGCGGCGGCCAGGTGTTCGTGGTGCACAACCGGATCGAGACCATCGAGACGATCGCGGCGCGCGTGCGCTCCCTGGCGCCCCGCGCGCGGGTGGGGGTGGCGCATGGCCAGATGGGCTCGGAGGAGCTCGAAGGGGTGATGGAGCGGTTCGTCACCGGCGAGATCGACATCCTGGTGACGACGATGATCGTCGAGTCGGGGCTGGACGTGCCGAACGCCAACACGATGGTGGTGCACGATGCCCACCGGTTCGGGCTGGCGCAGCTGTACCAGCTGCGCGGACGCGTCGGCCGGAGCCACCGCCGGGCGTACTGCTACCTCCTGGCCCCGGACGACCTCGAGCCGGCGGCGCAGGAACGGCTCAAGGTGCTGGAGCACCATACCGAGCTCGGCGCGGGATACCGGATCGCTCTCAAGGACCTCGAGATCCGCGGTGCGGGCAACCTGCTCGGCGCCGAGCAGTCGGGACACGCGCATATGGTGGGGTTCGATCTTTACCTGCGGTGGCTCGAAGAGACGGTGAAGGGGCTCCAAGGGCGGAACGGCAAGGACCTGCCGCAGCCGCCCGAGGTCGTGGTGGACCTGCCGAGCCACCTCCCGGACGGGTACGTCCCCGACGACGACGCCAAGCTCGACCTCTATCGCCGACTGGCCCGGGCCGGGGCTTCCGATGATATTGATGCCTTGGCGGCGGAGCTCCGGGACCGTTTCGGACCCCTCCCGCCCCCCGCGGCGACGCTGCTGGATGTGGCGCGCCTCCGGGTGACGGGTGCGGCGCTCGCGATGCAGCACGTGCTCATCCAGGGGGACGAGGCCCGCCTGACGTTCCGGGTGGGAGCGGCTCCCCGACTGACCGGCCTGACCCGCGCGCTGGACGATGTCCAGCTGCAGGCGGAGGTCCGCCGGACCCAACCCCTCGCCCTCCGCCTCACGCGCGATGGCGGTGAACCACTGGTGCCCGCGTTGGTGCGGGCGCTGCGCGGCCTGGCCGCGACCACGACCACTTCCGGAGAATAGATGCGCCGCATTCTGCCGTGCCTGACGCTCGTCCTCGCCCTCACGGGGTGCTCGGGGATGAAGGATCTCTTCAGCGCCCACGCCAACGTCGCCGCCGAGGCCGCCGGGCACACGCTCACCGCCGATTCGCTCGCGAGCCTGATGCTCGAGGCCAAGGGCGCCCGGCTCACCCCCGAGACGGCGGAATTCATCGCCAACGTCTGGGTGGACTACCAGCTGTTCGGCAATGCGGTCGTGACGGGGGTCCTCAAGACCGACTCCACCGCCGTGGCCGAAGTGATGTGGCCCGAGATCACGGAGGCGATCGGGACTCGTTGGCACGACACCCTGATGGCCCGGCGGACCGCGTTCTCGCCAGCGGCGATCGACAGCCTGTACGGGGCGTCCGATTCGCAGGCCGTGCGGGTGATGCAGCACATCCTGGTGAAGGTGGCCCCGCAGGCGACCCCCGCCGACCGGGCCATCGCGCAGCGGAAGGTGGCCGGGATCCTGGCCCGCGCCCGTGCCGGTGCCGACTTCGGCGCCCTGGCACGTCAGTACACCGACGATAACGCGAGCAAGCAGACCGGCGGCCTGATGCACGCGGCCCCGCGGGGCGCGTACGTGACGCCGTTCGACAGCGCCGCTTGGACGCTCCGCCCCGGTGAGATCTCCGGCGTGGTGAACTCTCCGTTCGGCTTCCACGTGATCCGTCGTCCCCCGTTGGCGGAGGTGCGCGCCCAGCTCCAGGAATACCTGGAGTACAGCGCGGGGCGTCGGCTCGACTCGCTCTATATGGACAGCCTCGGCACGTCGCGTCACCTCAAGGTGAAGTCGGGGGCCCCGGCCACCCTCCGGAGCGCGCTGGATGACCCGGAAGGGGGACGCCGGTCCACGAAGTCACTGGCCACCTACGACGGCGGCGCACTCACCGTGCGAGAGATGCTCCGCTGGACCGGATCGATGCCGCCGCAGATGGTGGCGCAGCTGAAGAGCGCGACGGACACCCAGATGACCGGGTTCGTCCGGGCGTTGACGCAGAACATCCTCCTCATCGACGACGCGAAGGCCAACGGCGCGAAGCTGGCGCCCGAAGAGAACGCCTTCCTCCGAGCCAATTTCCTGGCCACGCTCGACACCCTGCGCTACACCATCGGCGTCACGGCCGACGTGGCCGACAGCACGGCGAGCCTCGCGGACCGCGAGAAGGCGGCCCAGCTCCAGGTCTCGAGCTACATCGCCCGGCTGCTCCGGCGCGAGGCCCCGGCGCGGGCCATCCCGGGTCCGATGACCTGGTACCTGCGCGACCGGCTCCCGTACCGGCTGAACACCGCCGGCATCGCGCGGGCGGCGGAGCTGGCGCTGGCGCGGCGGGACAGCACCCAGGCCGGGCCACAACCGCGGGCGATGCCCGGTCCGCCGTCGGCCCTGCCGCAGGTCACGCCGCCGCAGGGCGGGGGCCGCTGATGCGGCCAGGCCGTCGCTTCCTGGCGGGCGTGGCCTTCGCGGCCGCGCTCATCGCGGGCGCGGCACCGGTGGCCGCGCAGGGGGACGCCGTCGACCGTGTGGTCGCGGTCGTGGGGAACGCCCCGATCCTCGAGTCGCAGCTGCAAGAAGAGATCTTCGGCCGCCAACAGGGTGGCCAGGCGATCCCGCGCGACACGGCCGCGTACCGCGCGCAGGTCCTGAACGACCTGATCGACCAGGAAGTGGTGGTCCAGTTGGCCGCGCGCGACACCACCATCGTCGTGACCGACAACGAAGTGGCCGACGCCGTGGAGAATCGCTACCGCGAGGTGCGGCGGGGCTTCACCACCGAGATCGACTTCCGGAAAGAACTCCAGCAGGCGGGGTTCGGCACGCCGGAGGAATACCGCCGCTGGCTGTCGGACCAGCAGCGGCGCCGCATCCTGCAGAGCAAGTACTTCGAGCACGCCAAGTCCAAGGGGGCGCTGAAGCCGGTGGTGCCGACGGAGCGCGAGCTCCGCGACTACTTCGACCGCGCCGCGGACCGGGGACAGAGCCCGGCCGCGGTGGCGTTCCGCCAGCTGGTCATCGCGCCCCATCCATCGGCCGCGGCCAAGGCGGCCGCTCGTGCGCTGGCCGACTCGATCGCCCAGGCGCTGCGGGCCGGGGGCGACTTCGCGGTCGCCGCGCACCGTTTCTCGATGGACTCCGGCTCCGCCGCGCAGGGCGGGGACCTGGGATGGTTCCGGCGCGGCCAGATGGTGCGCGCGTTCGACGCGGTGGCATTCGTGCTCAAGCCGGGGACCATTTCCGACCCGGTCGAGTCGCCGTTCGGCTACCATATCATCCAGGTGATGCGGGTGCAGCCGACCGAGGTCAACGCCCGCCACATCCTCATCATGCCGGTCATCAGCCAGGCCGAGGCCGACAGCGCGCGGGCGTTGACGGAACGACTCCGCGCGGCGGTGGCGGCGGGGGCCCCGATGGATTCGCTGCAGCGGGCCTATTCTGATCCCGATGAGGAGCGGACCTTCGACCTCTTCCCGGTCGACCAGCTCCCGCCGTCGTACGCGCCGGTGGTGGCGGCCGATTCGGGGGCGCTCACGCCGGTCTTCCGGCTGGCGGCGCCCGACACGCTCCGCAGCAAGTGGGCGTTCGCCGTGGTGACCCAGAAGCGGGCGGCCGGACCGCTCCGGTTCGAAGATGTGCGCGACCAGCTCCGGATCCGGGTGGGACAGGACCTGGCGCTCAAGCAGTACATGGTGCGGCTCCGCCGGCTGGCCTATATCGACATCCGGGCGACGGCCACCAACGCGGAGCTCCACCGGCCGTGACGCCGCGCCTCGCGGTGACGCTTGGCGACCCGCGCGGCATCGGCCCAGAGATCGTCCGCGCGGCCTTGGCCGCGCCGCTCGACGCGGAGATCACCGTCGTGGGCCCCGAAGACCTGATCGCCGACCTCCCGGTCACCCGGAAGGTCGGCGTCGGTCGTTGGGAGGGCGGGGTCGGGGAGCGTCCGGAGGACCGCGCCCGCACGATGAAGGCGGGGAAGCTCGCCGGCCACGCGATCGAGGCGGCGGCCCGGCTCGCGCGGGAGGGCGCAGTGGACGGAGTGGTCACCGCCCCCATCGAGAAGCGGGCCTGTCACCTCGCCGGCTTTACCTACCCGGGCCACACCGAATGGCTCGGCGCCCTAGCCGGCGGCGCCGAGACCGTCATGATGCTCGCGTCCGACCGGCTCCGGGTGGTGCTGGTCACCACCCACGTGCCGCTCCGCGATGTACCGATCCTGCTCACGACCGACAAGATCGTCCGGACCGGGAAGATCACCGCGGCGGCGCTCCGCGACCGGTTCGGCATCGCCGCGCCGCGCCTCGCGCTCTGCGCCCTCAATCCGCACGCGGGCGAGGGCGGGCTCTTCGGCGACGAGGAGGCGCGGATCCTCCGCCCCGCGGCGGCCCTGCTCGGCGCGGCGGGCCCGCTGCCCGCCGACACCGTGTTCGTGCGCGCGATGGCCGGAGAATTCGACGTGGTGCTCGCCCCCTATCACGACATCGGGATGACCGCCATCAAGGTGGCGAGCTTCGGTGAGGCGGTGAACGTGACGCTCGGGCTCCCGTTCGTGCGGACGAGCCCCGATCACGGGACGGCGTTCGATATCGCGGGGACGGGTGTCGCCAGCGCGCGCAGCATGCGAAAAGCACTCGAGTTGGCGGTCGCGCTGGCGCGGAAGCAGTAGCGAGGTGCGAGTGCAAGTCGCGAGCGGGTGGAAAGCGACAAGCGCGAATGGGTCCATCCCTTTCGCGCTCATCGCTTCCGTGCCAACTCGCCCCTTGCACTCACCCCTCGTTACTTGTGTTTCGCTCCAGGGGGGAGCAACCGCACGCTCTTCACCCGCCGCCCGTCCATCTCGGTGATCTCGAAGGTCCGGTCGGCCACCAGGACCTGATCGCCCGGCTTGGGAAGCCGTCCGAGCCGCCCGAAGAGGTAGCCGCCGAGGGTGGTGTAGTTCTCGTCCTCGATCTCGATCCCCGCCTTGTCGGGAAGGTCGGTGAGCGGGAGCCCGCCGTCGAGGATGGCCGCACCATCCGGCTGGGGCGCGGGGCGGTCGGCGCGGTCGTATTCGTCCTCGATGTCCCCGACGATCTCCTCGAGGAGATCCTCCATGGTCACCAGGCCGGCGGTGCCGCCATACTCGTCGAGGACCACCGCGAGGTGGGTCCGCTGCCGCTTCATGTCGGCGAGCACGTCCTCGATCTTGCGCGTGCCCGGCACGAACAGCGGCGGACGGACCGCATCCTTCAGGAGGCGGGTGGGGTCCTCGCGCAGGGCCACGAGGATGGCCTTTGCGTGCACCACCCCGACGATGTCGTCGAGGGTGTCGGCATACACGGGATAGCGTGACCGCCCCGCGGTCGCGATCACCGCCGCCGCGCGCTGGACGCTCGAGTCGGCCTCGAGCGCGATCATCCGGGTGCGCGGCGTCATCACGTCCTGCGCGGTCTTCTCGCCGAACTCGAACACCCCCTCCAGCAGCCGCGCGTCCTGCTCGTCCAGCGAGCCCCCTTCCTGGCTCTGCCCCACCAGCATCCGGAGTTCGTCGGGAGAGTGGAGCCGCTCGCTCTCGCCCGGAGGATTGATGCCGAGCACGTTGAGCAGTGCGTTCGAGGTCCGGTTCAGGAACATCACGGGGACCGTCATCACCCAGACGAACCCCGTGAGGGGATAGATGGCCCAGATCGCGACGGTCTCGGGATAGATGATCGCGACCGCCTTGGGGACGAGCTCGCCGAGGATGATATGAAGGAGGGAGATCGCCGAGAACGCGAGCAGCCCGGCCGTGAAATGTGTCGCCCAGGGACGCACCAGCTCGGGGAGATAGTCGAACGCCCCGCTCACCACCCTGGCCAGGGCCGGCTCCCCCTTCCAGCCGAGGCCGAGCGAGGTCAGGGTGATCCCGAGCTGGGTGGCAGAGATGTAGCGGCCGAGCGATTGAACCGCCCGGCGCGCGAGGATAGCTTTGCGTTCGCCCTGCTGGATCAGCTCCTCCAGCCGCGACCGCCGGGACCCGACCAGTGCGAACTCGGCGGCGACGAAGAAGGCGTTCGCCACCACGAGCACTACGACAGAGAGGAGTCCGAGTCCGACCGAGCCCGTAGTGGCCGTGCTTGAGGGTTCCATGATGCCGAGAAATTAACCGTTCCGCCCACCGAATGGGGTGCACATGCTGCGCCGACTCTCCGCCCCGCCGTTCGACCTCCTGACTCCCCATCTCCCGGCCCGCGCGGTCGCGGCCGTGGAGGTCCGACGCGAGGTCGAACAGATCATCGCCGACGTCGCCGCACGGGGTGATGCCGCCTTGGTGGAGCACGCCTCGCGGCTCGACCACGTGACCCTCACCCCCGCCGAGTGGGAGGTGCCGCGGGAGGGATGGGCCGACGCCTTCGAGCGGCTCCCGCCCCTGCTGCAGGGGGCGCTGGCCGAGGCCACGCGCCGGGTGAAGGACTACCACGACCGCCATCGTGATGAGGGGTACCGTTACACCCTGCTCGACGGGACCCAGCTCGGGATGCGGGTGTCTCCGATCGAGCGGGTGGGGCTCTACATCCCGGGAGGCTCCACGTCATTCCCCTCGAGCGTCATCATGAATGCCATCCCGGCGAAGGTCGCCGGAGTGCGGGAGGTCGTGGCGGTGACGCCGCCGGGTGGGGTGACCGACTCGGTGTTGGCGGCCTGTCTCCTGGCCGGTGTCGACCGGCTTTACCGGGTGGGCGGGACGCCGGCGATCGCCGCATTGACCTTCGGCACCGCGACGATCCCGCGGGTCGACAAGATCGTGGGGACCGGGAGCCGGTGGGTGGCGGAGGCGAAGCGGCAGCTCACGGGATTGGTCGGGATCGACATGGTGTCAGGGCCGACCGAGGTGCTGATCATCGCCGACCACACCGCGCGCCCCGCACACGTGGCTGCCGACCTCGTGGCCCAGGCGGAACATGACGAATCGGCCACGGCCTGGTGCGTCACCTCGAGCCCGGGGCTGGCCGACGCCCTGCCCGCGGCGCTGGAGGTGGCCCTCGCGAAGACCCCCCGTGCGGCGATCGCGCGGGCGGCCCTCCAGCGTCAGGGTCTGTTGGTGGTGGTCCCCGACCTGGAAACGGCCTGCCGGGTCTCCGACCTGCGCGCGCCGGAGCACCTTGAGCTCCTCGTGGCCGACGCCGAGAAGTGGGCGGACCGGATCCGGAACGCCGGCGCGATCTACGTGGGGGATTCGACCCCCGAGCCGGTGGGAGACTACTACGCGGGACCGAGTCACGTCCTCCCGACCGCCGGGACAGCGCGGTTCGCCTCCGCCCTCGGCGTGCACGACTTCATCAAGCGGACCAGCATCATCCGCTACTCCCGGGCGGCCCTCGAACGCGACGGCCCCGCCATTGTCGCCTTCGCCGAGGCGGAGGGATTGGCGGGGCACGCGGAGGCAGTCCGGGTGCGGCTGCGGCAGGAATGATCGACCCGGACGGGTGCGCTTTTTCGGTCACCGACGGGAAGATCCCGCTCCGGGGCCGGCCGCTCGGGTTGCGGTAGGGGCGGGGGGCGTCTATATATGCCGCCAGCACGCCCTCCGGGGGTCGCGAGTCGCGCGGCCCAGGTCGGCGCAAGACGTTGAGAAGGCAAGGTTTAGGTGGAAATCAGGAACATCGCGATCATCGCGCACGTCGACCACGGCAAGACCACATTGGTGGACCAGATGCTCCGGCAGGCGGGGGCGTTCCGGGCCAACCAGCATGTCGACGAGCGCGTCATGGATTCCAACCCGCTCGAGAAGGAGCGGGGGATCACCATCCTGGCCAAGAACACCGCCGTGACCTGGCACGGGGTCAAGATCAACATCGTCGACACTCCCGGGCACGCCGACTTCGGTGGTGAGGTGGAGCGGATCCTCCGGATGGTCGACGGGGTACTGATCCTGGTGGACGCCGCCGAAGGGCCGATGCCGCAGACGCGGTTCGTGACCCGGAAGGCGCTGGCTCTGGGGCTCCGGCCGATCGTCGCGATCAACAAGATCGACCGGTCCGACGCCGAACCGCTCCGGGTGCACGATGAGGTCCTGGGGCTGTTCATCGATCTCGACGCCACGCCCGAGCAGCTCGACGCACCGTTCCTCTATACGTCCAGCCGTCACGGGACCGCCACGATGGAGCTGGACCAGCCGGGGCCCGACCTGGCGCCGCTGTTCCAGACGATCCTGGACTACGTCCCGCCGCCGAAGAGCGACGCGAACGGGCCGTTCCAGATGCTCATCTCGACCCTCGACTTCTCGAACTTCGTGGGGCGGATGGGGATCGGGCGGATCGAGCGGGGGACGGTCAAGGTCGGCGATGCCGTCGGGCTGCTGCCGCTGGGCGAGCCGGGGATGGTGGCCGAGGGTGAGGTGACCCGGAGCCGCATCACCAAGCTGATGACCTTCGATGGCCTGACCAAGATCGAGGTGCAGGAAGCCTCGGCGGGGGACATCGTTGTGATGGCGGGGTTCGACGGGATCGAGATCGGCAAGACGCTCACGGCGATCGACTTTCCGGAGCGGATGGCCGGCATCGCGGTCGAGGAGCCGACCATCTCGGTGGACTTCGTGGTGAACAACTCGCCCTTCGCGGGCCAGGACGGCAAGTTCGTCACCAGCCGCCAGGTGCGGGACCGGCTCTTCCGGGAGCTGGAGCGGAACGTGGCGCTCAAGGTCCAGGAGACCGACAGCCCCGACACCCACACCGTGAGCGGCCGGGGGGAGCTGCACCTCGGCATCCTGATGGAGACGATGCGGCGCGAGGGGTTCGAGTTCCAGGTGTCGCGGCCGCGGGTCATCACCAAGGAAGGCCCCAACGGTGAGCGGCTGGAGCCGTACGAGGAGCTGATGATCGACGTGCCCGAAGAGTTCATGGGCGTCGTGATGGAGAAGATGGGGCCGCGCCGCGCCGAGATGATGGAGATGAGGAATGCGGGGCACGGGACCGTGCGGCTGTCGTTCCGGATCCCGGCGCGCGGGCTCTTCGGTTACCGGTCGGAGTTCCTGACCGATACCCGGGGCACCGGGATCATGCACCACCGGTTCCTGGAGTACGGCGGATGGGCCGGACCGCTCGCGGGGCGGAAGCGCGGGGTGCTCGTGGCCGACCGCGAGGGGCAGGTGGTGGCGTTCGCCCTGGGCGGACTGCAGGAGCGGGCCCAGATGTTCGTCAAGCCGGGCGACGAAGTGTACGAAGGATTGGTGGCGGGGGAGAACTCGCGTCCGGGGGACATGGACGTGAACGTCACCAAGGAGAAGAAGCTCACCAACATGCGGACCACCGCGTCGGATGACAACGTGATCCTGGAGCCGCCGCGCCAGATCACGCTGGAGTACGCGCTGGAGTACATCGAGGAGGACGAGTTGATCGAGATCACTCCGGCGGTCATCCGGCTGCGCAAGCGGATGCTGCAGGCCACGGACCGCAAGAAGGCCGCCCGGGCGGCGGCACGCGCGGAGAGCGCTTGACCACCATGGAGGGTGCGACGATGTTCGCCTGGGAGGAGTCGCTCGGGACCATCGAACTGCGGCGCCGTCCGCTGGACGACGACGGCAACGAGTTCGAAGATGGCGAGTACGATTTCGACGAGGATGAGGACGAGGACGATCTCTTCGACGACGACGATGAGGACGAGGACGACGACGACGATGACGACGAGGATGACCTCGACGACGTCGCGCTCGGCGAGGACGAGGAGTAGGCCTGCGCCGCAGGCGCGGGCCTACTCCAGTAGGGCTGGCACGGCGGGGCGGGGGCGTCCCGCCCTACAGGCCCGCCGGTTGAAATAGGGCCCTCGCGGGCTTATTCTTGCCCTCCGCTCCGGGGACGGTCCCTGGAGCTTGCAGGGCCTGTAGCTCAGGTGGTTAGAGCGCACGCCTGATAAGCGTGAGGTCGGAGGTTCAACTCCTCCCAGGCCCATGGAAGCCGGCAGCCAACAGTCGAGCGAAGGCCCCCCCGCATCGGCTGGCGGGGGCCTTTCGTCATTTAATGTGGCCGAACGATTTATGCCGGCGGCTGCTCCTGCTCCGTCGCCAGGTTCAGAGGGCAGAACCGCGGCGCGATGACCGCAACGAGCGCCGCCATCCCGAGCCCCGCCAGCGCGTCGATGCCGTAGTGGATCTGGAGATACACGACGGCGACGAGGATCCCCACCACGGGGACCAGCAGGATCCAGCCGAGTGGACGCCACCCCTTGAACGCGAAGACCAAGGCCACCACCGCCCCCGCCACGTGGCTGGAAGGGAAGGCGGAGCCCCAGGAATCGCCCCGGTTGATGACGTGACGCGCGGCCTGGACGAACGGACCGGTCCAGGCCGGTCCTTCCGCCCAGGGCCAGAAGTACGGCGGCCCGGCCACCGGGAAGAGGAGGAAGATCGCGTAGCAGCTGAACATGGTGAGGAGCAGCGCGAAGATCGCCTGGCGCGCCTCCGCCTTCCGGCCGATGGACCAGAGGACCGCCGGACAGGCGATGCCTACCGCGTAGAACGAGAGGTAGCAGAGCGAAAGGAACTCGGCCACCCAGTGATTCGGCCAGGCGCGCGGCCAGGTGTAGGCGATCTGCTCCCCGAAGAGCCGGAGGTCCCACCCCTGGACCACCAGGTCGAACGAAGGCGCCGGTCCCGAGGTCGGATCATTGAGAAGTCCCACCACGGCATAGAGCCCGATCAGCACGATCGCCGCGTACCACTCGGCGATGAACCCCCGCGACCTGGCGCACCGCGCCCGCGGCGCCACCGCGGCGGCGACCAGGAGCAATCCGTTGGCGAGGAGCATCGTCCCGCCGAGCTGCCGCGGCAGCCCCCCGTGCCGCCAGCCCAGGAGATGCGCGATGACCACCCCGGTGGTGAACGCCACATAGACCAGGGTAAGCCGGTCGAGGGGCGACAACGAGGTGGCGTCCCGCGACAACGAAAAGCGTGCGCGGCGCAGGGAGAAGGGGGCCGTCATCAAGCCATAAAATAGCTCCCTCTTCGGGTTGACAATCCGACTAGTTTACTCGTAATTCAATCCCAGCACCCAGCATCCAGCACCCAGCACCCAGCACCCAGCACCCAGCACCCAGCACCCAACGCCCAGCCGCCAGAGGAGCAAGGATGTCCGCCACTCTTCCCCCCGTCACTCCCATCGCGCAGCGCGGGTATGCCCACCCCGACGTGCTGGTCGACACCGCCTGGGTCGCGGCGCACCTGAACGATCCCAAGGTCCGGCTCTTCGAGGCCAACGAAGACCTCCTCCTCTACGAGACGGGACACATCCCAGGCGCGATCAAGATCGACTGGCTCAATGACCTGAACGATCCGGTGGTGCGGGATTTCGTCGGCCGAGAGGCGCTGCAGCAGTTCCTCCGCACGGCCGGCGTGGACCCTGACACCACCATCGTGCTCTACGGCGACAAGAACAACTGGTGGGCCACGTACGCCTTCTGGGTCTTCCAGCTCTTTGCGCTCCCCAACGTGAAAGTGCTCGACGGGGGGCGGCTGCGCTGGGTGGAAGAGGGTCGGCCCATGGTGACGGAGAAGACGGGTCCCCGGAGCGGCACCGTGACCGTCGGTCCGCGGAATGATCCGCGGGTCCGGGCGCTGCGAAGCGAGGTCGAGGCCCACGTGCGGGGGAAGGGGAAGCTGGTGGACGTGCGGAGCCACGAGGAGTATCGCGGCGAGCGGCTCCACATGCCCGACTACCCCAACGAAGGGGCGGTGCGGGGCGGCCATATCCCCGGCGCCAGGAGCATCCCCTGGGCCAAGGCGGTCGATCCCGCGACCCACACCTACCGTTCCGCCGCGGAGCTCAAGACACTCTATGAGCAGGAGCAAGGTCTCCGCGCCGGCGACGACGTGGTGGTCTACTGCCGCATCGGCGAGCGCTCGAGCCACAGCTGGTTCGCGCTCACCTACCTGCTAGGGTATGGCAAGGTGCGGAACTACGATGGGAGCTGGACGGAGTGGGGAAACAGCGTGGGAGTGCCGATCGAGCGGTGAGGAGCTGGGAGTCAGGAGTTTGAAGGGATGCTGCACTGAACTCCTTGCGGCACCCCTCCCAACTCCCAACTCCTAACTCTTCGACCGCACGGCCGCCTTGATCCTGCCAAGGATGGCTGTCAGCCCCTGCGTCCGGGTCATCCCCAGGTCCTGTGACAGACCGAGCTGTTCGAGGAGATCGTTCGGCGTCGCCGCCACTTCCGTGGGGGTGGCGCCGTTGAGCTGGGTGATGAGGAGCGCCAGGAATCCGCGCACGGTCGGAGATTCGCGCGGCACATCGGCGTGGATCGCCACCTTGCCGTCCGGCACCTCGACATAGAGGAAGACGGGGGTCTGGCATTCGTGCACCAATCCCACCCCTTGCTCCTTGAGGGGGAGAAGCTCGACCGGGAGGTCGGGGAGCTTCTTCGACCAGTCCAAGAGGGCCTCGAGGCGGGTGTTCCGGTCGAGCCCCTTGTAGCGGGAGATCAGTTTATCGAAGTCGGGCATACCCCAAAATACTCTCCCCGCGTTGCGCGGGGCTTGCGGGCGTTAAGTACCGCAATCTAGGGCCAAGCCTCCGGTATCATACGGTATGGGTTGTTCGTCACAGGCGGGGAGACAGCCCCAGGTTACACTGCACGCTCCCCACGGGTCGGGGGCAGTTCGACTCAAGTCAAAGGAAACCTTCATGCGATATCTATCCATCGCCGCGGCGGCCGGTGTTGTCGTGCTCGCGGCCTGCGGTGATTCCGGACCGAGTGGCACTTCCCAGGTAGGATTCGCCCTGGCGACGAAGGCGGCCGCACCCTCGGTCACTTCGTCCCTCATGGCGGCGCAGATCTTCTCCGATCCGAGCGGTGACTCGCTCGTGGTCGACTCGGTGTTCGTGGTGGTGCGGAAGCTCAAGCTCGAGGGCGGACCCGCCAATTCCGCCTGCGCACAGAGCGGCGAAATGGATCATGACTCGCTCGGCGGCGATGCGCCCGACTCGGGCTTGGCCTCATCGGACACGGCGGAGTCCGAGAGCGCGGACGACGACTGCAACGAGCTCAAACTCGGGCCCTTCCTGATCGCCCTGCCGCTGGATTCGAGCGGTGCGCTTCAGCAGTTCAGCGTGACCGTCGACACGGGGACCTACTCCCGGGTGAAGTTCCAGATCCACAAGCCCGAAGGGGCCAACGACGCCGCTTTCCTTGCGGCGCATCCGGAGTACGCCGGTGTGAGCATCCGGGTGGCGGGCCGCTGGAATGGCACGCCCTTCATCTTCACGACCGGGGTGACGGACGTGCAAGAAGTGCGCTTCAACCCGCCGCTGGTCGTGGGTGATGCACCGACGAGCTTCACGCTCTTCGTCGACCTGTCGGGGTGGTTCCGGGCCGTGGACGGCTCGCTCATCGATCCTGCGACCGCAGGGGACGGGGGAGCGAATGCCACCGTGGTCCACCAGAACATCGTCCGTTCGTTCCACGCATTTGAGGATGGTGACCACGACGGTCACGACGATCACGAAGGGACCTGAAGCATCGCGGTCCGAGGGGCAAGGAATGGGGGAGCGCCGGTACACTCCCCCGTTCTCCCGTCAGCACTTCAAGATTCACACATGAAGTGATCGTCCTCACAGATACTTCGGTCCGTCCGGCTGTACTCTTCTTACAGCGCCCTCCCCGAGGCGCGCATAACCCAGGTCAAGGAGGTCAAATGATCCGTCGATTCACACTTGCGGGCGTTGCGGGGGTGTTCGCGATCGCTGCCTGCAGTGGCGGTCCTGATACGACGCCACGCGTAGGATTCGCACTGTCCACCCGCGCGACCCCCGTGGCCGCGCCGGGGCTCGGCACTGCCGCTCCGTTCATGTCCGAGGTCTACACCGATACCAGCGGTGACACCCTCTCGCTGGACTCGGTCTTCGTCGTGGTCCGGAAGCTCGAGTTGAAGCGGACCGTGGCCATTGCCTGCGATTCCCTCTCCACCAGCGAAGATGGCTGTGAGGAGTTGAAGCTCGGGCCGTTCCTCATCGATCTTCCGCTAGGCACCGCGGGTGCCGAGCGCCAGTTCACGGTCGCGATCGATACCGGCACGTACTCGAAGGTGCAGTTCGAGATCCACCAGGCCGAATCGGGTGACGCGGCCTTCCTCGCGGCGCATCCTGGATACAGCGGCGTGAGCATTCGGGTGGTGGGTCAGTTCAACGGGACGCCGTTCACCTATACCACCGGGCTCGACGTCGAGCAGGAGATCGAGTTCGCCACGCCGATCGCGGTGACGGACGGCGCGACCACCTTCACGCTCTTCGTCGACCTCGCGACCTGGTTCAAGAACGGCGCAACGCTGGTCGATCCAGCGACGGCCGGCGCCAGCGGGGTGAACGAATCGCTGGTCCACGAGAACATCAAGAACTCGTTCAAGGCGTTCGAGGACGACAATCACGACGGGCACGACGACAACGCGCCCTGATCTGTGGCGGGCGAAGGGCAGGGAACGGGGGAGCGCCGCTGCGCTCCCCCGTTCTCGTCCGCTCGTGGCCCCTCCCGATCGGCCCGGGTGATGGACCACGCCTGCCACCCGCACCTCCACTGCGTTATTCTTGCGGCCGCAGCGGCAGGTCTCCGGAGCTCTTTTCGAAGGGGTGGATGTGGCACAGCTGTCGATCGGCGGGGTCGGGGTGAGCTATGGCTCCACCGACCTGCTCAAGGACGTGACCTTCACCGTCGAGGCGGGGGAGAAGTGGGGGGTCGTCGGGCGCAATGGCAGCGGGAAGACCACGATCTTCAACCTCATCACCGGTGACCTGAAGCCGACGGTCGGGTCGGTCTCCCGTCAGGCGGGGCTCCGCATCGCCCTGCTCGACCAGCACCGCGACTTCGCCGGGGCCCGGAGCGTCTGGGACGCGGCCGCGCTGGCGTACGCCGAGCTCTTTCAACTCGAGCGGGATATCGAGGCCCAGGGGCACCGGCTGGCCGAGCTCGGCGACGCCTGTACCCCGGAGATCCTGCAGCGCTACGCCGACGACCTCGAGCGCTTCGAGCACGAAGGGGGCTACCAGGCGCACGCCCGCGTGGATGCGGTGCTCCAAGGACTCGGGTTCGACCCCACGATCGCCAAGGTCACCCCGGTCCACGTCCTCAGCGGCGGCGAGCGGGGGCGCCTCGGCCTGGTGCGTCAGCTGGTCGAACCGTGCGACATGCTCCTGCTCGATGAGCCGACCAACCACCTCGACCTCGAGACCACCACCTGGCTCGAGGGATACCTCAAGGGGCTCTCCGAGACCGTGATCGTCGTGACCCACGATCGCGACTTCCTCGAGCGGGTGGTCGACCACATTCTGCACGTCGAAAGCGGCTCGGCCACGCCCTACCCCGGCAAGTACAGCACCTTCGTGCAGGTCCGGGTCGAGCGGCGGCTGGCGGCGACCCGCGCCTTCGAGAAGCAGTCCTCGGCCATCGCCCGGGAAGAGGACTACATCCGGCGGAACGCCGCCGGGTTCAACGCGACCAACGCCCGCGGCCGCAAGCGCCGGCTCGACAACATTCCGCGCCTTTCGGCCCCGAGGGGAGAGGCGGGGGTGAGCGCCTTCACCCTGAATGCGGGGAGCCGCGGTGGCGACCAGGTGCTGGTGGCCGAGAACGTGAAGGTGGCGATCGGCGACCGGGTCCTGCTCGACCGCTTCACCAGTCGGATCAAGCGGGGCGATGTGATCGGGTTCGTCGGATCGAACGGGGCGGGGAAGTCGACGCTGCTCAAGACGCTGCTGGGGGAGCGTCCGGCCGAAGGGGGGACGGTGAAGATCGGCGACGGCACGATGGTGGGCTACTACCAGCAGGACCTCGGTCAGGTCCCGTCGGACAAGACCATCTTCGACATCATCGCCGACCTCCGCCCCAAGTGGACCCGCGGTGCGGTGCAGAATCACCTGGGGGTCTTCGGCTTCTCGGGAGAGACCGTGCAGCGGGAGACCGGGTCGCTCTCCGGCGGCGAGCGGGCGCGCGTGGGGCTCGCGATGATGGCGCTGATCGAGGCGAACCTGCTGATCTTCGACGAGCCGACCAACCACCTGGACGTCGAGTCGATCGAATCGCTGGAAGAGAGCCTCGCGGAGTACGATGGGACCATCATCCTCGTGAGTCACGACCGGGCCTTGCTCCGGAACCTCGTGACCCGGGTCTGGTCCCTCGACCAGGGGCGGATCGAGGATGTCGAGGGGACGTTCGAGGAGTGGGAGGCGTTCAAGACCTCGCGGGAGAAGCAGGCCCGGGTGACGGCGGCCGAAGAGAAGAAGGCGGAAGCGAAGCGGCCGAAGATCGACCAGAAGCCGGACGAGGCACGTCGGACGAAGCAGGCGGACGAGCGGAACGCCGTCCGGAAGCGGGAGGCGGCGGAACAGCGGGTGCACACGCTGGAAGGGGAGATCAAGGGGCTGGAGGCGAAGCTCGCCGATCCGGCGCTCTACCAGCAGCCGAACGGCGCGAAGGAAGCGAAGAAACTGGATGGAGAGCTGCGCGCCAGGAAGGCCCAGCTGGACCGGGCGATGGAGGAGTGGACCGCGCTGGGCTGAGTAGGCTCGATCGCATTTCAGCGTGGCGCCGGGACCTTCCCTGGTGAAACGAGGGCCCTGGCTCGCTCTGGCTAGGTCCCTCACTCCGTTCGGGACGGCTCCTTGTTTGGGTGAGACCTCAGTCCTTGACTACAGCTTCGCCACTTCGCCGAGGATCCCCATTGCGTCCCGGAGCTGCTGGTCGCTCAGATAGGGCGCCGGGCCGAACCGCAGCACATCCCCACGCGCGTCGGTGAACAGACCGCGGGCGTGCAGCTTGTCCGTCAATGCCATCGCGACGGGGGACCGCAGCGCGAGGAATCCGCCGATCTCGCCGAGTGGGACGCTCTGGTCCCGTGTCACGACCCCGGGATCGAGGTCGAGCGCGTCGAAAGCGCGCGCCAGGACGCCGATCTGGTGCTGGCTCACCTCGCGGAGGAACGCCGGGGTGAGCTGTTGCCGCTGGAAGAAGTCGAACACGGCCGCGGCCCGGTAGTGGCTGGTCGGATCGTAGGTGGCGCCCGCAAAGCGCTCCCCCCCTTCGCCGTATGCCACCTGGCCTGGCCGGGCCTTGTCGGCCAACGCGGTGAATTCGCTGTACCACCCCGTGATCACCGGTCGCAGGTCGCAGGTCGCAGGGATCCTGAGGAAACAGTTCCCCTCGCCGAGCTGGCAGTACTTGTAGCCGCCGCCGATGACGTAGGCGTCGAGCAATCCCTCCTCGGCCAGGGAGAAGGGAAGGACGTTCAGGGCGTGGTAGGTGTCGACGAGCAGGGCGGCGCCCTTCGCCCGGCACCGTTCCGCCACGAAGCGCAGCCTCCGTGCGATCCGACCGGTATCGAAGAAGACCGCCGAGACGAGCACCAGCGCGGTGCGATCATCCACCGCCGTCGCCATCCGCTCAGCGAGGCTCTCCACTGGCGCCTCGGGCACCTTCACGACCTCCACCCCTTCCTCGGTCAGCCGATCGAGCTGGCGGCGGATGGTGTGGAATTCCCCGTCCGTGGTGACCAGCCGAGGACGAGACCTGAGGGGGAGACCAGAGAGGAGACGGACAAGGAGTTCGTGCGTGTTCGCGCCGAGTGCGATGCCGCCGCCGGCATCGCCCAGCGATCGGGCGAATCCCGCCTTGACCAACTCCGCCTTGTCAAACGCCTTGCCCCACTTGTCGTCGACCAGCTCCGCCGCATCCAGCCAGGCATCGGACTGCGCCGTGAATCCGACGTCGGGCCACGCCTGATGCGAATGGCCCGAGAGCAGGAGCCGCTCCGAGACCCGGAAGCGCGCGTAGTGCCGCGCCAGCGCGTTCGGGGTGCCGTAGAGGGACGTGGGATCCATCAGAGCTCGGCCCGGATGGTCCAGAGATCGGGGAAGAGGGGCTGGTCGAGGGTGGTCTTGAGGTATTCGGCGCCGGAGCTCCCGCCGGTGCCCATCTTCGTGCCGATGGTGCGCTGGACCATCTTCACGTGCCGGTAGCGCCACTCCATCAGCCCTTCGTCCAGATCGACCAGCCGCTCGCAGAGGTCGGCGAGATCGGGCTTCGTCCGATAGACGTCGATGAGGGCGGGGCGGAGGGCGGGAGAAGGCTGCACCCGTTGGGTCACGTCGCGCGCGAGATCCGCGGCAGGGACGGCGACGCCGTTGGCGGCGAGGTGCCGGAGGAAGGCATCCCAGAGGGTCGGCGCGTGGAGACGACCGACCAGGCGCTTCCGGGCATCGCTGTCCGCAGGGTAGCGATCGAGGGCCTTGGGCGACTTGACGCCCAGGAAGAACTCGAGCTCGCGGAACTGGTGGGACTGGAACCCGGAGCCCGATTCGAGGCGGTCGCGAAAGGAGAGGAACTCGAGCGGGGTCATCGTCTCGAGGATGTCGAGCTGGCCGACCATCACCTTGAGGATGGTGAGGACGCGCTTGAGGGTGTGGCGGGCGTGGCGCCCGTCGTTCCGGCCGAGGAGCTGCTCGAGGTGGTCCAGCTCGTGGATCACCTGCTTGAACCAGAGCTCGTAGACCTGGTGGATGACGATGAAGAGCATCTCGTCATGCTCCGGCCCGTCCGAGAGGGGGCGCTGGAGCGTGAGGAGCTCGTCGATCTTCAGGTATTCGGAGTAGGTGGGCATGGGGGGAATATAAAGACGAAGCCGGCCTGCCCGAGGGCAGACCGGCTTCGGACGACCGTGAAGTCGTTCAGGCGCCGAGCTTGACGACCTTCTCGGCCGCGGGGCCCTTCTGGCCCTGCACCATGTCGAACTCGACCTTCTCACCTTCGGCGAGGGACTTGAAGCCCTCGGACTGGATCGCCGAGTGGTGCACGAAGCAATCCTTCGCGCCGCCGTCCGGGGTGATGAAGCCGAAGCCCTTCGCGTCGTTGAACCACTTGACCGTGCCGGTAGTACGTGCCATGACCTGCTCCTTGTGTGTGTAATCGGAGTCCGGTCAAGCCGTACCTCTCGACTACGTGGTTGTTCGTGATTTGGAGCCCTCACGAGAGGCAGCCCTTCTGCTTACGAGGAAGGGGCCGGCGCCAGGCCAGCCCCTGATCGTTCACTGGAAGTTAGGTCGTACACTCGCACGACCAGCCGCAATGAAGATAGGCCATCGACCCCCCCGGCGCCAGTCGGGGGGGTCCGGGCTTCTCATTCCTTCGGCTGACCGAACGAACACCGAAGATATTTCACCCCGATGGGGTGGGCGGAATGGGGTATACTTGTGCGCCATCCCCGAGGACCGATCGTCGGCACCGACCGATCCCTGTCGATGATGAACGTCGGTCCTTTCCCTTGCAGTGCCAGTCAGACGGTCCGTTGGCCCTCTCAGCTCCGCCCCTCCCCGTTCCGGCGCCTCGCGTAGCGACGAATGGCGAACGGGGCGCCCTTGCACCCATCCGCTCGACGCTCCAGGCCGTCGCGCTCCTCGGCAATCATCTGCCGCGGCAGTGCGGCATCGCCACGTTCACCACCGACCTCGGCGCCGCGATCGTGGAGGAGTACCCTGAGCTCGGCTGCTTCGTGTTGGCGATGAACGATGCCGGGCGACATCACATCTACCCGCCGATGGTCCGGTTCGAGATCGAGGAGAACGACGTCGCCTCGTACCGGCGAGCCGTGGACTTCCTCAACGTCTCCAACGTCGATGCCGTCTCGCTCCAGCACGAGTACGGCATCTTCGGCGCGAAGTCCGGGACCCTCATCCTCTCGCTCCTGGCCGAGCTCCGGATGCCGATCGTGACGACGCTGCACACCATCCTGGCCGCCCCCGATCCGATCCAGCGGCGGGTGATGGACGAGATCGTCCGCTTGTCGGAGCGCTTGGTGGTGATGAGCGCGCACGGCTCCGCGTTGTTGCAGCAGGTGCACGGCGTCGCCGCGGAGAAGATCGACCTCATCCCCCACGGCATCCCCGAGGTCATGTTCGCCCCGGGGGACAAGGACCGGCTCGGCGTGGCGGGGAAGTCGGTGATCCTGACCTTCGGCCTCCTCTCGCCGGACAAGGGGATCGAGTACGTGATCGACGCCCTGCCCTCGATCCTGGCCGTGCACCCCGAGACGGTCTATATCATCCTCGGCGCCACCCATCCGCACGTCCTGGAACAGTCGGGGGAGACCTACCGGCTGATGCTCGAGGCCCGGGCTCAGCGGCTCGGTGTGGACGGCAGCATCATCTTCCATGACCGCTTCGTGAGCCAAGCCGAACTGGGGGAATTCCTCTCCTCGGCCGACATCTATGTCACGCCCTATCTCAACCCGGAACAGATCACCTCGGGCACCCTCGCGTACGCGGTGGGCGCGGGGAAGGCGGTCATCTCGACCCCCTACCGCTACGCGAAGGAGCTGCTGGCCGACGGGCGCGGGATCCTGGTCCCCGCGCGGGACGCCGGGGCCATCGCGCACGAAGTGATCGGGCTCCTGAACGATCCCGAGCGCTGTGCCGGGATGCGCCAGCGGGCGGGAGAGTACGGGCGCGGGATGGCATGGCGATCGGTGGCGCGGGGGCACGTGGCGAGCCTGGAACGGGCCGTGGTCTCGCGCGCCGAGCGCCGGCGCAGCGCGTTCCGCGCTCGCACGTTGGCCGAGCGGCCGGCAGGGCTGCCCGAGGTGAACCTCGACCATCTCCGATGCCTGACCGACGATACCGGCATCCTGCAGCACGCGTCGTTCGTGGTGCCACGCTACGAGGAAGGGTACTGTCTGGATGACAACGCGCGGGCCCTGATGCTCCTCGTCCTCCTTGAGGAGAGCGGCATCGTGGAACGACGGGCGGTGCGGGGGATCGCGACGAGCTATCTCGCCTTCGTGAGCCACGCCTTCCATCCCGACTCGGGGCGGTTCCGGAATTTCCTGACCTACGGGCGGACGTGGGGGGAGGCGCAAGGCTCCGAGGACAGTCACGGCCGGGCCATCTGGGCGCTCGGCACCGTGATGGGGCACGCACGCGATCCGGGGCGGCAGAGCCTGAGCGGTGACCTTTTCCACGCCGCACTTCCGGTGTTGGCGCACTTCTCGAGCCCGCGGGCGTGGGCCTACGCCCTCCTGGGCATCGACGAGTACCTGCGGGCCTTCGGCGGGGACACCAACGTGCAGGGGATGCGGAGCCTGCTCGTGGGGCGGCTGGTGGACCTCCACTCCCGCGCGCGCGGGGAGGGGTGGCCCTGGTTCGAGGACCACGTCACCTACGGCAACTCCCGTCTCCCGCAGGCGTTGATCCTGTCAGGGGCGGCGATGGCACGGGACGACATCCTGCACGTCGGGCTCGAATCGCTCGAGTGGCTGGCCGAGGTGCAGCGGTCGCCGGGGGGATACTTCGCGCCCATCGGTTCGAACGGATTCTTCCGGCGGGGTTCGAGCCCCGCGCGATACGACCAGCAGCCGGTGGAGGCGTGCGGGATGGTCTCGGCCTGCCTCGACGCGCACCGGATCACCGGTGCGGGGCGGTGGTCCACCTACGCCAGCGCAGCGTTCGGCTGGTTCCTGGGGCAGAACGACCTTCACCGGCCACTGTACGACGCCTCGACCGGCGGGTGCCGCGATGGATTGCACGCCGACCGGGTGAATGAGAACCAAGGCGCCGAATCGACCATTTCCTTCCTCCTGGCCCTGCGCGACATGCGCTCGGGGAATCGATGACCCCACGACAGCACTACGAAGTCCTGTTCGAGCGGCACCCTGCCAACCCGATCCTGACCGCGGCCGACTGGCCCTACCCGGCCCACACGGTGTTCAATGCCGGTGCCACGCTGCTGGATGACGGGACCACCTTGCTGCTCTGCCGGGTGGAGGATCGCCGCGGGCATTCGCACCTCTGCGCGGCGCGCTCGAAGAACGGCGTCGACGGGTGGGTGATCGACAAGACGCCGACCTTCCGAGCCGAGCCGGACAAGTATCCGGAGGAGCTCTGGGGGATCGAGGACCCGCGGATCACGTACATGGAGGACCTGGGGAAGTACGCCGTCGCCTACACGGCCTTCAGCCGAGGGGGCCCGGGCGTGGCGCTGGCGCTGACGAAGGACTTCCGGAACTTCGAGCGGCTGGGGCTGGTGATGCAGCCGGACGACAAGGATGCGGCGCTGTTGCCGAGGAAGATCGACGGGAACTATGCGCTGCTCCACCGGCCGATCGCCGATTCGGGGGCGCACATCTGGATCTCGTATTCGCCCGACCTGACCAACTGGGGCGGGCACAAGCTGGTGCTGCAGGCCCGGCGGGGCGCCTGGTGGGACGCGAACAAGGTGGGGCTCTCGCCGCCGCTGATCGAGACCTCGCGCGGGTGGCTGATGATCTACCACGGGGTGCGGCGGACCGCGTCGGGGGCGCTGTACCGGCTTGGTCTGGCGCTCCTGGACCTCGAGCGACCCGAGCACTGCCTGCGGCGGGGGGATATGTGGGTGTTCGGGCCCGAGGCGCCGTACGAATGCCTGGGGGATGTGGGGAACGTGGCCTTCCCCTGTGGTTACACCCTCGGGGCCGATGGAGACACGATCAACATGTATTACGGGGCGGCGGATACCAGCATCGCTCTCGCCACCGGGAGCATCAAGCAGATCCTCACTTGGCTGGACAAGCACGGCAGCGTCGTGGGTGTCCTCGAGCCGGCGCTCCAGACCAAATAGCGGACATCCCCCAGTGCAGCACCTTCGGCCTCGTCAGGGTTTTGCCTGACGGGGCCGATCGGCATCCGCGCGCTGCGCCGGGCGGGTGGTCCTTTCGGGTGACTCGTCGGCACCGGCCTCCCCTGCCTGGGTGTACCTCTTCTTTCACCCCAACGAGCGATGGTCGCGGGGGTGCGGATTCGACATACTTGCCGGTGAGGAATGTCAGGTGGTCGTCGTCGATCGAAGTCGTCGTTGCGGAGGCCCACAATGAACTCCCAAGCTCAGTCGTTCTCCACCCTGCCCGGCTTTGCGCCGGCCAAGTACGAGTTGACTGCGCCGACGTCCACTGCACCGCCCCAGCCGTCGATGTCGACGACCCCCGACGTCAAACCATCCTCCCTGGGGCTGCAAGGCGAGTTCGAGCAGGAAGCGGCGTGAATCAGTAGCACGCGGACCACTCGGTAGCGCATGGCGCACTGACAGCACATAGCAGGGCAACGGCGGGCTCCCACAGGGGGGCCCGCCGCTCGCTATCGGGGCCGGGGGATCTGGCTGACCCCGGGAGTTCAGCGTGGCGTGGCCGAGGCGCTGGTGGCCTCACGCACGATCTGCCAGAGCCAGTCGGCGAACTTAAGGGTCCCGACCAGGGGAAAGGCGTTGTCGGGCTGGTCGGCCTGCTGGTGATAGTGGTCGAAGCGGGTCATCGCGGCGGCGCGCTGCTCCGGGGTGTAGCCGCGCCACTGGTCGCCGGGGATGGGGAAGAGGATGGGGAGACCTGCGAGCGCGAAAATGTACGCGTCAGAGATCCCCCGGGCGGGAGTCGGGCGCGTCACCCACCCTCGGCTCCGCGCCAGTGAATCGGCGAGGCGCGCACCGGGGTGGTCGGGGAGTGCGCCCATCAGTTCCCAATTCAGCGCCTCGCCAGCGGGTGCGCCGGCGTCGACGCCGAGCACCAGCTGGAAGCGGTGCATCAGCGCAGGGGTCCCCGGCGCGCCGGCCCAGGCGCGGGACCCGAGGAGACCCTTTTCCTCGAGGTTGAAGAACAACACCACCAGCGACCGATCGCCGGGGTGTTCGGCGAAGCGTCGAGCGACATCGAGCACCATCGCCATCCCCACGGCATCATCGAGGAAACCGTTGTAGATCGAGTCGCCGGTGGCGTCGGGGGGACCGACGCCGAGGTGGTCGAGGTGGGCGGTGATCCCGACGAGCTGGTCGGTGACGGCGCCGGAGCGGGCGGGGAATACCCCTATGACGTTGAATACCGTATCACCGGGCCGTGGTGCGGTGACGAAGGGGACCAGGAGCGAAGTCCCTTGCAGCGGCTGGGCGCCGAGCCGGGTGAGCTCGGCCGCGAGGCGTCGGGCGGCGGCCGCGGCCTCGGGGGTCCAGGGGCCGCGTCCTCGCATTGAGTCAGCGGCGAGGTCGGTGGCGAGAGACCGGATCGCGACGGTGTCGGGGACGTCTGGAGCGCCGAACTGGATGTCGATGACCGGATGCAATTCGATCCCGTTGGGTGCGACCCCGGTCTGGCCGTGGAGGAAGTCGAAGAACCCGATCCCGATGATCGTCACCATAAGGGCCGGATGCAGCTGGTGATACGCATTGGAGGGGGGACCCAACTCCGAGATCGTCGCCGTGCGGGCGTCGGTCATCTTCCCGACGAGAGGGGAGCTGCAGACACGGGAGCAGCGGGCGCTCGGGATCTCGACGATCATCGTGGACCCGGGGTCGGTCGAGTCGGCGATGACGAGGTGGAGGTCTTCGTCGTGCTCGTGTTTCCACCCGATCAGGAGGGCCCGCACGCGATAGGTACGGCGTTCGACCTCGCTCCGGCGATCAGCGACCACCCGGGGCGGCCGGGGCAACGCCCGCAGATCGAGCACGGAGGCATCCCGCGGCGTGAGGTCGACGCGACCGGTGTCCCCGTCCGTGAAGCTCTTCACCGCCCACCGTTCTGCGCCACAGCGGGTGCCGCAGGACTGAGCGCCGGCCATCGCAGGGAACGCGGCCGCCGCGAGGGCGGCGACGATGAGCGATGCGCGCGTCATGAAGCGAGGACCGATCGGGCGAGCGCATCCGCGCTCGTCTCGACGGAAGAAGTGGAAGTGTCGATGACCGGGGAGCCCTGTGTGCCTGCCTGCCAGCGAAGGAAGGTGGCCCACACCGCCATGTCGCGGCTGGCCAGTTCGGGTTGCCCCCTGAGCTCTCGCAATCGGGTCGCCCGCACGGCGTTGGCGCAATCGATCAGGATGATCCTGCTGGGGGGTCCACCCGCGTCGGCAAGACAGTCGCGCGCCATCGCGATGTCGACCTGTCCGTCGAGCACCGCGATGGGCGCAGCTTCCTTCTGCAGCCGGGTGATCCAGCGCCGAGTCATCGCCTCCTGCCACGCGGCGGTGGAGCCGTATTCCGCGATCATCGCCTCGCCCGAGGGGACCCCGAGCGAGTCGAAGTAGTGGCACCGCACCCCCGGGAGTGCGCGCGCCTCGAGCGCGCGCACCAGCGTGGTCTTGCCGGCACCCGAGGCGCCGGTGACGATCACGATCGTTGAGCGCTCACTCACCCCGGCGTGATGTTCCGGTTGGTACGGAAGCTGTTCTGCGGATCCCACTGGGCCTTGATCTTCGCCAGCCGCGCGAGCCCCTTGCCGAGGGCGGCCTCGGTCCGCTCCGGGCCCTCGTCCGCGGTCAGGAAATTGATGTAGGTGCCGCCGGTGGAGAACGACTTCAGGTCGTTCCACGCGTCGCGGGCCCAGGCGATGTTCGCGCCGTCCTCCTCCCCCCGCTCCCACGAGCCGGCCAGGTTGAGCACGAAGCGGGCGTCTCGATTGCCGACCGCCGAATGGTCCGCCG
>JANMWE010000250.1:0-20871 GCA_031393795.1 Gemmatimonadota bacterium | reverse complement strand
CGCAGCAGCTGCCACACCGTCACCGCCGCCAGCCGCGCGGTCCGCCCGTCGACATCGTACACCGGATTCAGTTCGGACAGGTCGAACGAGCTCACCTTGTTGGACCTTCCTGCTTGGTACGCCGCCGCGAGCCAGAGGTCGCTCGACATCCCGCCGACCGCCGGCGCGCTCACCCCGGGCGCCCACGCCGCATCCACGGCATCCATGTCGAATGTCGCCAGCACGCCATGCTCCGACTCGGCGTACAGCGACGGGATCAGCTGGGCCGTGATGTTGCTCCGCCAGACGTAGCGCCCGCGATGGTCATCCAGGAAGCTCAGGTGGCTCGCCGCCACTGACTGGGGCTGGAGTCCCGCCACCGTGTATCGTTTGCAGAGCCCGGAATCGTGCAGCAACGCCTGGCGGAACGGCGAGCCGCTGTGGCCTCGTCCGTCGTCCATCAACTTCCGCACATCCGTGTGCGCATCCCAGTTGAGGATCTCCACCGGCTTCTTCGCACCCACGTAGCCCAGGAAATGTCCGTAGCTGGTCTCCTGCCCGCCGCCGAGGATGATCGGGAAGACCCCTTCCTTCAGGTATTGCTCGACCGCGAGCCCGAGCGAGGCTTGGTCCTGCTCGACGTCGTCCCCGCACTTCAGGTCGCCGAGGTCGAGAGTGCGCTCGATGAGCTCGACGAACCCCTCGTGATTCTGGGCGTCGGGGGTGAGCCGATAGAGCCAGCGGCGGATCTCGTTCGGCGCCCCGGCGGCGCCGACGCGACCGCCGTTGCGGTGCACGCCCTCGTCGCTCGGGAACCCGATGATCACCACTCGCGGGCGCGAGCTCGTGGTGAGCTTGCTGCCCAAGAGGTGACCGATGCGGGCGTCACCGGGCGCGGTAGTGGGGATCTCTGTGTCGGGGGCGGTGAAGGAGGGGGTCACGAATACTCCTCTGAAGGATCCTGTGTTCTTGCCCCGAGCGCCTCGGTAGGAATGGAACCTTCCCGAGCGGAGCGAGGGACCTAGTGCGCGAAACCGGAAGTCGATTGGGCTGGTTCCATGAGTGGAAAGTAGGTCCTTCGCTGCGCTCAGGAAGGTTCCTTGCTCCACGCGCTACCCCACGGCGGACCAAACCGTCCTTCCCCCGATCACAGTACGCACACAGGCGTTGGGTCGGAAGTGGTAGAGCCACTGCGTCAGGTCGTCGGCCTCGATGACCGCGAAGTCGGCCTGCTTGCCAGGCGCCAGGACCCCGAGGTCGTCGCGCTGGAGCGCCCACGCGGCCATGCGAGTGCTCCCTACCAGCACCTCGGCCGGCGTCATCCGCTGGAGATTGCACGCGAGCATCATCGCGAGCGGCAGGTGCCAGCTCGGTGCGGAACCTGGATTGAAATCGGTGGCCACCGCCACGGGCACGCCGGCCTCGATCAGCTTGCGGGCCGGAAGCGGGGAGGCGTTGAGGTAGAGGGTCGCGAGCGGGAGGCTCACCGCGACCGTGCCGGCCTTCCGCATCGCCGCGATCCCGGCGTCGCTGATGTGCTCGAGGTGGTCGGCCGACGACGCCCCCACCTCCGCCGCCAGCTCTGCGCCGCCATTGGCGGTGAGCTGGTCGGCGTGGAGCCTCGGTACGAGCCCGTGCTTCGTCGCCGCTGCGAAGATCGCGCGGGCCTCGTCGTGCGTGAAGGCGCTCGCTTCGACGAAGGCGTCGCAGAAGGTCGCGAGCCCCTCACCGGCCACCGCAGGGAGCATCTCCTCGATGACGAGCTTCACGTATTCGGCCCGCCGCTCCTTGAACTCGGGCGGGATCGTGTGCGCGCCAAGGAAGGTGGAGATCAGGCGGACAGGCTGACGGGTGGACAGGGAACGATAGGCCCGCAATGTCTTGAGCTCATCGACCAACGTGAGGCCGTAGCCGCTCTTCGCTTCGACCGTGGTGACGCCGAGCGACACGACCCCGTCCAGGATCTCCTCGGCCCGTCCCGCCAGCTCCGCCTCGCTGGCCGCGCGGGTCTTCTGCATGGTGGAGAGGATCCCGCCGCCCGCCTGCGCGATCTGGAGATAGCTCTCCCCCTTGATCCGCCGTTCGAAATCGTCCGCGCGCCAACCCCCGAAGGCGAGGTGGGTATGGCAGTCGATCAGCCCGGGGATCACGATCCTCCCCCCGGCGTCCTCCACCTCCCACTTCTTGAACTCCGCCGGAAGCTCACCCGCGGGTCCTACCCACCGCACGACCTCACCCTCCCACGCCAGCGCGGCATCGGCGATGTGGCCGACATCGCTCTGGCCACGGCCAGTGCAGGTGTAGAGATGGTGGATGTTTGTCAGCAGGGGCATGGAAAGTGGGCTGGATGGTAGAGCGCGGGAGCCCAGGATGGACCGAACCCAGGAGGCTCCCCCCAATCGGTCGGTCTCGGCCGATTGCGGGCGAGGGACCATGCGGTCTCAACAGAGAACTCCCTACTGCGACCACACAATGTCATGCTGGACCAAGAGCGGGTGCAGGCCGACCCGCCAGGAACATCGTGGGTTCGGTCCATCCTGGGTTCGCGCGCCATTCAGGCAGCCTTGCAAGGATACGTCAACCCTGGACCATCGGCAGATCGACGCCCCGCTCCTTCGCGATCGCGATGGCGTCCTCGTATCCCGCGTCCGCGTGACGCATCACGCCGGTGCCCGGATCCGCGGTGAGCACCCGCGTCAACCGGCGCGACGCCTCGGCCGTCCCGTCGGCGACGATGACCATCCCCGCGTGGATCGAGTACCCGATCCCCACGCCGCCCCCGTGGTGCAGCGACACCCAGCTCGCCCCGCAGGCGGTGTTGAGCATCGCGTTGAGGAGCGGCCAGTCGGCGATGGCGTCGGAGCCGTCCTTCATCGCCTCGGTCTCGCGGTTGGGGCTCGCCACCGACCCGGTGTCGAGGTGGTCGCGCCCGATCACGATCGGCGCCTTCACCTTCCCCGACGCCACCAGCTGGTTGAAGAGCTCCCCGGCCAGCGCCCGCTCCCCGTACTCGAGCCAGCAGATGCGCGCCGGCAATCCCTGGAAGTGCACCTTCTGCCGCGCCTGCGCGATCCAGCGGTGCAGGTCTTTCTTATGCGGGAAAAGCTTGAGGATCTCCTCGTCGGTCACGGCGATGTCGGCCGGGTCGCCAGAGAGCGCCGCCCAACGGAACGGTCCCGCACCTCGGCAAAAGAGCGGTCGGATGTACTCGGGCACGAAGCCAGGGATCTTGAACGCGTCGGTGAGCCCCCGCTTGTCCGCCACCTGACCGCGGAGGTTGTTGCCGTAGTCGAACGTGACCGCGCCCCGCTGCTTCAGCTCGAGCATGGCGTTGACGTGCGCCACCATCGAATCGAGCACCGCGGACTCATACCCCTGGGGATCACGGGTGCGGAACGCCTTGGCCTGGGCCAGATCATTCCCGCGCGGGATGTAGCCGAGCTGGAGGTCGTGCGCCGAGGTCTGGTCGGTGAGGACGTCGGGAGTGACGCCGCGCTTCACCAGCTCCGGCAGCACTTCGGCGATATTGCCGACGAGCCCCACGCTGAGCGCCTCACGCGCCTTCCGCGCCTTGTCGACCCAACGCAACGCTTCATCGAGCGAATGGCTGATCCTGTCGCAGTATCCGGCGTCGAGCCGCTTCTGGATCCGGCTCGCGTCGACGTCCACACCGAGGAACGCGGCGCCATTCATCGTGGCGGCGAGGGGTTGGGCCCCACCCATCCCGCCGAGTCCGCCGGTCACCACCAGCCGCCCGGCGAGCGTCCCGCCGAACTTCTGTCGCGCGCACTCGGCGAAGGTCTCGTAGGTGCCCTGCAAGATCCCCTGGGTGCCGATGTAGATCCACGAACCCGCCGTCATCTGGCCGTACATCGTGAGGCCGAGCGCCTCAAGTCGGCGGAATTCCTCCCAGGTCCCCCAGCGGGGCACGAGGTTGGCATTGGCGATGAGGACGCGCGGGGCGTCGGCGTGGGTCTTGAACACCCCGACCGGCTTCCCGCTCTGCACCAGGAGGGTCTCGTCGTTCTCGAGCCGCTGCAGCGTCTCGATGATCTTGTGGTACGACTCCCAGTTCCGCGCCGCCTTCCCGCTCCCGCCGTAGACGATGAGCTGTTCGGGGTGCTCCGCGACGTCGGGGTCGAGGTTGTTCATCAACATCCGCATCGCCGCCTCCTGCGCCCAGCCCTTGCAGGTGAGGGTGGTGCCGTGAGGAGCGCGGATGACGGGGGGATTGGTGGTCGAAGACATGGGCCGGAATCTAACTCCTCACCCCCCGGCCCCCTCTTCCTTACCGGAGAGGGGGAACAGATCCGATGCGCTCCCCCTCTCCCGCAAGGGAGAGGGGGCCGAGGGGTGAGGTCTGAGCGGGAGAGGGGACCGGGGGGTGAGGTAAGAAAAGAGAGGGACTCCGTTCATCACGGAGCCCCTGACCGCCTTACCGCCGTACCGCCTTACCGTTCACTGCCCCAGCCGTACCCGCTCCATCCGTCGCGAGTCGGATCGCGCATTGTAGATGTCGAGCGAGGCGATCTTCCCGGCACCGACCGATCGCAGGGCATCGCGCAATTCACTTTCGCTGCGGACCGCGTGGCCGTTCACCGCCACGATGATATCAGGTCCGCTGCCGCCGGCCTCGTCGAACAGCTTGTCCGCCGCCGGCCCCGAGGGGTCGACCTCGGTGATGACCACGCCCTCGACATGGTTCTGCAGCTCGAGCCGCTCCGACAGCGCGGCGGTGAGCGGGGTGACCGAGACACCGAGGAGGGTGTTGGCCGGCGCGGTCGGGTTGCCCGACGCGTCCTTCCCGTTCCCGTCACTGCTCGAGTCGTCCGCCCGCGCGATCTGTCCGCGGGTCCGCGCCTCGCCCGAGATCAGCCGCACGTCGAACGTCCGGTGGACCCCTCCCTGCCGGGCCACCTCGACGTGCACGGACTGGCCGACCGGTTTGAAGCCGACCACCTGCTGCAGCTGGCCGACGTAGTTCACCGGCTGGCCGTCGATCGTGATGATGACGTCGCCGCGCTGGATCCCCGCGGCCTTGGCCGGAGAATCATCGCCCGAGAAGTCCTGCACCACGACCCCCTGCACGCTCCGGAGCCCCACGAACTCGGCGTCATCGGCGTCCGCGTCCTGCACCAGCACGCCGAGGGCGGCGCGGCTGACGTGGCCGGTGGCGATGAGCTGGTCCATCACCGTGCGGGCCAGGTTGATCGGGATGGCGAAGCCGTAGCCCGAGAAGAGGCCGGTCTCACTCGCGATGGCGGAGTTGATCCCGATGACCTCACCCTGGATGTTCACGAGCGGACCGCCCGAGTTGCCCGGGTTGATCACGGCATCGGTCTGGATGAAGTCGCCGATGCTCCGGCCGTCCTGGCGCTCGAGCCCCTGGAGGCGGCGCCCCTTGGCGCTGACGATCCCGCTGGTGACGGAGAAGGTCAGGTTGTCGCCCAGGGGATTGCCGATGGCGAGCACCATCTCGCCCACGCGGGCCTGGTCGCTGTTGCCGAACGGCATCGGGACGAGGCCGGTCGCGTCGATCTTGATGACCGCGACGTCGGTGGTCGGGTCGGCGCCCACGACGCGGGCGTCGAACTCGCGGCGGTCGAGCAGCCGCACCCGCACCTTGTCGGCCCCTTCGACCACGTGGTTGTTGGTCAGGATGTACCCATCGGCCGAGACGATGAAGCCGGACCCGCTCCCCCGCTCGACGCGGGGGTGCTGGAACTGGCGCATCCCCTGCGGCAGCCGCCGCGGGTCGATCTGGGCCTGCTCGGCCGCCGTCATGTTGTGGCTCGCCGTGACGTAGACGACCGACGGCTTGGCCCGCTCGGAGATCTCGGCGAAGGCGTCGCTCAGGTCGGCCAGGCGCTGGACGGCGGCGTCGGGCGCCGGGGCGCGGACTGGGACGATCGGCGTGTTGTGACCGGGACGCCCCTGGGCCTCGCCGCGGAGCGGCAGGTCGAGGATCCCGGCGAAGAGAAGTCCAAGGGCAAAGGCCGCAGTGGCGAGCCCGCCCAGCTTGAGCCAGTTCTTGTCGCGAGTGCTCATAAGTGCTTGAGACCTTCGATGTGAGTGTAAAGGGCCGACAGCCCGCAGCCCACAGCCACCTCTATCTTAATCCCGATGCACGGAGTCCGGGTCCCGTCGCATCCGGACGAGTCCGGATGGTCCTGCGTTTCACGTCTGGAACGAACGGCGTGAGCGGTAAGCAGTGAGCGGGCCACCCCGGACAGGTCCTGACCAAGGGGCCCGCTCACCGCTCACCGCTTACCTCAGTTGGGCTTCTTGTCGTCCACGATCTCGTAATCGGCCTCGACGACGTCTTCCTTCTTCTCGGCCCCGGGCTGCGCTTCACCGGTCGTGGCGCCACCGGTGTCGCCGCCGGCGTTGGCCTGCTGGTAGAGCGAGGCGCCGGCCGCCGAGTAGGCGGCGTTGAGCTCCTCGAGCGCCTTCTGGATCCCGGCGGTCTCGCCGGTGCGGAGCGCCGACTTGCCCCCTTCGAGCGCTGCATCGAGGCGCCCCTTGGCGTCGGCCGAGAGCCGGTCGACCCACTCCTTGGAATCCTTCTCGACCTTGTAGACCAGACCGTCGAGCTGGTTCTTGGCCTCGATCTCGTCCCGGCGCGACTTGTCGGCGGTGGCGTTGGCCTCGGCGGCCTTCACCATCTTCTCGATGTCGTTGTCCGACAGGCCGCTCGAGGCCTCGATCCGGATCTTCTGCTCCTTGCCGCTCGCCTTGTCCTTGGCCGAGACGTGGAGGATGCCGTTGGCGTCGATGTCGAAGCCGACCTCGACCTGCGGCATACCGCGCGGAGCGGGCGGGATCCCCGTGAGCTGGAACTTGCCGATGGTGCGGTTGTCCGTGGCCATCTGGCGCTCGCCCTGCAGCACGTGGATCTCGACCGTGGTCTGGCTGTCCTCGGCGGTGCTGAACACCTCCGACTTCCGGGTCGGGATGGTGGTGTTCCGCGGGATGAGCACCGTGGTGACGCCGCCCAGGGTCTCGATGCCGAGCGAGAGCGGGGTCACGTCGAGCAGGAGGACGTCCTTCACCTCACCGCCCAGCACGCCGCCCTGGATCGCGGCACCGATCGCCACGACCTCGTCGGGATTGACCGACTTGTTGCTCTCCTTGCCGAAGAATCCCTTCACGATCTCCTGGATCGCGGGGATGCGGGTCGAGCCGCCGACCAGGATCACCTCGTCGATCTCCTTCGGCGAGAGCCCGGCATCCTTGAGCGCCTGCTGCATCGGGGGCAGGACCCGCTTGATCAGGTCGTCCACCAGCTGCTCGAACTTGGCGCGGGTGAGCGGCACGTTGAGGTGTTTTGGCCCCGACTGGTCCGCCGTGATGAACGGCAGGTTGATGTCGGTCTGCATCGCGCTGGAGAGTTCCATCTTGGCCTTCTCCCCGGCCTCCTTGAGGCGCTGGAGCGCCATCGGATCCTTGGAGAGGTCGATCCCCTGGTCCTTCTTGAATTCGGCCACGAGCCAGTCGATGAGCCGCTGGTCGAAGTCATCACCCCCGAGGTGGGTATCGCCGTTGGTCGACTTCACCTCGAACACCCCCTCGGCCAGCTCGAGCACCGAGATGTCGTAGGTGCCGCCGCCGAGGTCGAAGACCGCGATCTTCTCCTCCTTCTTCTTGTCGAGGCCGTAGGCGAGCGCGGCGGCCGTCGGCTCGTTGAGGATGCGGAGCACTTCGAGCCCGGCGATCTTGCCGGCGTCCTTGGTGGCCTGACGCTGCGCGTCATTGAAGTAGGCCGGCACGGTGATGACCGCCTTGTCGACCTTGGTGCCGAGGTAGTCCTCGGCGGTCTGCTTCATCTTCTGCAGGATCATCGCGGAGATCTCGGGCGGCGTGTACTTCTTGCCCGCGATCTCGACCGAGGCGAGGTCGTTCTGACCGCCCATCACCGGATACGGCACCCGGCGCGACTCTTCGCTGATCTCGGCCATCTTGCGGCCCATGAAGCGCTTGATGGAGAAGATCGTCTGCTTCGGGTTGGTCACCGCCTGCCGCTTGGCCACCTGGCCGACGAGACGCTCGCCATCCTTGGTGAACGCGACGACCGAGGGAGTGGTGCGACCCCCCTCGGCGTTCGGGATGACGACCGGGTCGCCTCCCTCCATCACCGCGACGACGCTGTTGGTCGTGCCGAGGTCGATGCCGATGATCTTTGCAGACATGGAGTTCCTTTCGGGTTACCCTGCGCCGGGACCCTGGGTCCGAGTATCGGGGATGTATAGCCACTAGCCCTAGGGCAATGGGTGTGCCCAGGTATCCCTGTCACAATGGCAGGCAATTGGCAGATGCAGGAGATGTGGGTGGTGGGAAGCTTCGGGAGGCTGTCCCGAAGTCAGAGCTGCAGGCGGAAGGCTTCTATCGATGGGTGCCGGGCTGACGGGTCTTTTGCCAGGGCTCGGGCGATCGCCTTGGCGACGGTCGGTGGGGTCTCCGGGCGGGAGGTCGTGACCGCGGGGATCGGCGCCGTCAGATGGCGTGCTATCACCGCCGCGGGAGTGACGGCGTCGAACGGAGGGGCCCCGGTCAGCGCCTCGAAGAGCACGCAGGCGAGGGAGTACTGGTCGCTGGCCGGGCCGACGTCGAGTTCCCCGGCGGCCTGCTCGGGACTCATGTACTGCGGGGTGCCGAGGCTCATCCCGGAGGCAGTGATCCGGCGTTCGGTGGAGGGACCGAGGGCGCGGGCGATCCCGAAATCGGCGATGAGGGCGTGCCCGTCGGAGAGGAGGATGTTCTCCGGCTTCACGTCGCGGTGCACGATCCCCGCGCGGTGCGCTGCGCCCAACCCGTCGGCGATCTCCGCGGCGAGGCGGCAGGCATCGATGACCGGGAGGCGCCCCGACCTCCGGAACTCCTCCCGGAGCGTGGAACCCGAGACGTAGGGCGCCACGTAGTACGGAAAGCCCGCCGCCTCGCCCGAGTCGAGCAGGGGGAGGATGTTCGGGTGCTGCAGGCGCGCGATGAGCCTGATCTCGAGGGTGAATCGCGCCAGGTCCTCCGCGATCTCGGGCCAGAGGACCTTGATGGCCACGGTGCGGCCGTGACGGAGGTCCTCCGCCTGGAATACCGTCGCCATCGACCCGGAGCCGATCCGTGGCCCCACCCGATATCGGTCGCTGATCGCCTCGGCCAGCGCTGGTGGACACCCCGGTCTTGGCATGCGAAGAAGATGCCTCCCGGCACTCGCGCCCGCCAGCAGAAGCCGCTGATGGCCGGAATTAGAACTCCTTCATCCACGCGTACTCGCCGGGTGGCCGGGTCCACCAACACCTCACCCCCTGTCCCCCGCTCCTCTTACGCGGAGCGGGGGAACATGCCGTCGAGTACCTCTCCCCCTCTCCCGGAAGGGAGAGGGGGCCGGGGGGTGAGGTTTGAGTGACAGCGGGGCTCGGGGAGTGACGCGGAAGGCCGAGCGACCCTCTAACTTGCGACCATGTTCCCCCTCCGCGACGACAACCCGACGGTCAAGCCTCCGATCGTCACCTGGCTGATCATCGGGATCAACATCGCCGTCTGGCTCTTCTTCCAAGGCGCCGGCTCGGATGCGTCGGTCTCGGCGAGCGTCTGCCACTACGGCCTGATCCCGGGCGAACTGCTCCGCACCGTCAGCCCCGGCACCTCCTTCCCGATGGGGCCGGGGCTCTCGTGCGTCATCGACGAAGGGCGGGCGCCCTTCCACCTGTTGAGCTCGATGTTCCTCCACGGTTCCTGGGGGCACATCCTCGGCAACATGTGGTTCCTCTACATCTTCGGCGACAACGTCGAGGAAGCGTTCGGACACCTCAAGTTCGCGCTGTTCTATCTGGCCTCGGGACTGGTCGCCGCGGCCCTTCAGGTCGTCATGGATCCGCACTCGATGATCCCGATGATCGGCGCCTCGGGGGCGATCAGCGGTGTGCTCGGGGCCTACCTCGTGCTCTATCCCCGGGCCCGGGTCCACAACCTCCTCTTCCTCGGGTTCTACCTCACCACCATCCGACTCCCGGCCTGGGTGATGCTCGGGTACTGGATCGCGCTCCAGGTGCTGGGCGGCCTGCTGCAGGGGAAGGGGGCCGGGGGGACCGCGTTCTGGGCCCACATCGGCGGATTCGTGGCCGGGATCGCGCTGGGTCTCCTGTTCGCGATGCCGATCCGGCGGGCCCAGCGTTGGGCGATGCCGCCGGGGTGGAACTGACCGGGTGGGCTGCGTCCGCTCAGAGAACAGGACTGCAGCGCGGGAACCCAGGAGGAACTGGAACCCAGGAGGCGTCGATCAGGGACGCGACCTTCCCGGGATCATCGAGTCCCTTTCGTGTGGTCTCAGGGGAGATCTTGCCTTGGGACCAATTCGATTCCTGCTCGCCAGGACTCGAACGTTCGCATCCACCCGGAACATCCTGGGTTCCAGCCTTTCCTGGGTTCCCGCGCCCGCGGAGCTGTCCGTCCACCCCGTCACTCGCCTCCTGGCGTTGGTAGCGGGCTGTCCGCCACCTCGGCATATTTGAGGCTGGAGAACATTCCGTGACCCAACCCACCCTCGCCGCCCCCGAGCGGCCCAAGCCGTTGCCCTTCACGCCCCGGAACCCCGGGGTGCCGCTCGCGCTCGATCTGGTGCGTGACGTGCACGTGAATACCAGCGCCGTCGAGCGTCGCGCAGCGAGCTTCGGCAAGCGCCGCACGGTCAAGAAGGAATGGCAGGCGGCGTGGCTCCTCCGGGTCGTCACCCTTATGGACCTCACTACCCTTCAAGGGGACGACACGGCCCAGCGGGTGCGCCGGCTCTGCGCCAAGGCGCGCCAGCCGGTGCGGCAGGACCTGCTCGTGGCGCTCGGCGCCGAATCGCTCCGGATCAAGGTCGCGGCGGTGTGCGTGTACCACGAGTTCGTGAGCACGGCGGTCGAGGCGCTGGCCGGGAGCGGGATCCCGGTCGCGGCGGTCTCGACCGCGTTCCCGCACGGTCTCGCGCCGATGAGCACCAAGCTGGCCGAGATCCAGGCGTCGGTGGCGGCGGGGGCGGAGGAGATCGACATCGTGATCTCGCGGCGCCATGTGCTCGAAGGGAACTGGCCGGCACTGTACGACGAGATCCGCGCCTACCGCGAGGCGTGCGGGGACGCGCACCTGAAGACCATCCTCGCGACCGGGGAGCTCCCGAACCTGCGGGAGGTCTTCCGGGCCTCGCTGGTCTGCATGATGGCCGGCGCCGATTTCATCAAGACCTCGACGGGGAAGGAGTCGGTCAACGCGACCCTCCCGTTCGGGCTGGTGATGGCGCGGGCCATCCGGCAGTACCTCGAACTCACCGGACACCGCGTCGGCCTCAAGCCCGCCGGCGGCATCCGCAGCGCCAAGGACTCGCTCGACTGGCTCGGCCTGATGAAGGAAGAGCTGGGGGACGCCTGGCTCCGCCCCGAATTGTTCCGGTTCGGTGCGAGCTCGCTCCTGACCGACGTCGAGCGCCAGCTCGAGCACGCCGTCACCGGTCGCTACTCGGCCAATCACCGGCACCCCATGGCGTGAGGGGTGAGGAGTGAGGGGTGAGGGGGAGTGATGCCCCCACAGCGACCCCCTCACCTCTTACCCCTCACCCCTTACCAGGCACACATGACCAGCATCCCCGAGATCTTCGAGACCATGAGCTGGGGCCCCGCCCCCGAATCGGCCAAGCCGGCGCTGGACTGGCTGCTCCGGCACGACGGGAAGTTCGGGCTCTACGTCAACGGCGCCTGGTGGCACCCCAAGGGGGCCGAGCATTTCGCCACGCTGAACCCCGCGACGGGCAAGAAGCTCGCGGAGATCACCCAGGCCACGGCCATCGAGATCGATGTCGCGGTGAAGGCCGCCCGCCGGGCCCAACCGGGGTGGTGGGCACTCGGCGGGCATGGGCGGGCGCGGCACCTGTACGCGTTGGCGCGCGCGGTCCAGCGGCACAGCCGTCTGCTCGCGGTGGTGGAGACGCTCGACAACGGGAAGCCGATCCGCGAGAGCCGCGACATCGACATCCCGCTGGTGGCCCGGCATTTCTATCACCACGCCGGATGGGCGCAGTTGATGGACACCGAGATGCCCGACGCCGTCCCGGTCGGCGTGGTGGGGCAGATCATCCCCTGGAACTTCCCGCTGCTGATGCTGGCGTGGAAGATCGCGCCCGCGCTCGCGACGGGGAACACGGTGGTGCTCAAGCCCGCCGAGTTCACCTCGCTCACGGCGCTGTTGTTCGCGGAGCTGGCGGAGGAGGCGGGGCTGCCGCCGGGGGTGTTGAACATCATCACCGGGGATGGGCGTACCGGGGCCGCGCTCGTCGACCACGCCGGCATCGACAAGATCGCCTTCACCGGTTCCACCGACGTGGGGCGGATCATCCGCACCGCGACCGCGGGGAGCGCGAAGAAGCTCTCGCTCGAGCTGGGCGGGAAGTCCCCGTTCCTCGTGCTGGAGGGGGCCGACCTCGACAGCGTGGTGGAAGGGGTGGTCGACGCGATCTGGTTCAACCAGGGACAGGTCTGTTGCGCCGGGTCACGGATCCTCGTGCAGGAGGCGCTCGCCGCGCCGCTCATCGCCAAGTTGCGGGCCCGGATGGAGACGCTCCGCGTGGGCGACCCGCTCGACAAGGCGGTGGACATCGGGGCGATCATCGCCCCGGTGCAGCTCGAGCGGATCCAGAAGTTGGTGAAGCAGGGGGAGGAGGAGGGCGCCAAGCTCTGGCAGCCGTCGTGGAGCGTGCCGACCGAGGGGTGTTTCTATCCGCCGACCCTCTTCACCGACGTGGCGCCGGCCTCGGTCATCGCGCAGGAGGAGATCTTCGGGCCCGTGGTCGTGCTCCTCACCTTCCGGAGTCACGCCGAGGCGGTGGAGCTCGCCAATAACACCCGGTACGGGCTGGCGGCGAGCATCTGGACCGACAACATCAATCTCGCGCTGGACGTCGCGCCGAAGATCAAGGCGGGGACCGTGTGGGTGAACTGCACCAATGTCTTCGACGCGGCGAGCGGCTTCGGCGGGTATCGCGAGAGCGGATTTGGACGCGAAGGGGGGCGGGAGGGGCTCCGGGAGTACGTGAAGGGCGCTGCGGCGGTGAGGCGCTCCGGCGCTGGGAAGGCCCCGAAATGGGTGGACCCCGCGAAGAAGGCTGCCGCCAGGGCCGCAGCGCCCCAGCGCCCCAGCGCCTCACCGCGCATCGACCGCACGGCCAAGCTCTTCATCGGCGGGAAGCAGGCGCGCCCCGACTCGGGGTACAGCACGCCGGTCTATGCCAATGATGGGCGAGTCGTGGGCGAGGTCGGTACCGGCAATCGGAAGGACATCCGGAATGCCGTCGAGGCCGCCCACAAGGCGGACGGATGGGCGCGCGCCACCGCCCACAGCCGTGCGCAGGTCCTCTATTACCTCGGCGAGAATCTGTCGGCCCGTGCGGTGGAGTTCAGTGCGCGCATCGCCGAGATCACCGGGGTGAGCGCCAAGGAGGGGGCGGCGGAGGTGGAAGCGTCGATCCGGCGGCTCTGGACCTATGCCGCCTGGGCCGACAAGTGGGATGGCCACGTGCATCACACCCCGTACCGCAACGTGACCCTCGCGATGCCGGAGCCGATCGGCGTGATAGGGATCGCCTGTCCGCGCGAGGCCCCGCTCCTCGGGTTCGTGTCGCTCGTGGCGCCGGCGATCGCGCTGGGCAACGCCGTGGTGGTGGTGCCGTCGGAACGAGCACCGCTGGTGGCGACCGACCTCTACCAGGTGATCGAGACCTCGGACGTCCCGGCCGGGGTGGTGAACATCATCACCGGCCTCCGGGACGAGTTGGCCCAGGTCCTGGCCGCCCACGACGATGTCGAAGCGATGTGGTACTTCGGCTCCCTCTCCGGCAGCGCCGCGGTCGAAAGGCTCTCGGCCGGCAACCTCAAGCGGACCTGGGTGAACTACGGCAAGGGCCAGGAATGGATGGACGCCTCGAGCGAAGGGAAGGTGATCCTGGATGAGGCGACGCAGATCAAGAACATCTGGGTGCCGTACGGAGAGTGAAGAGGGAGGAGTGCAAGGAACGAGTTGGCGAGAAAGTTGAAAGCGCGCAAGGGAATCCCCCTCGCGCGCTTTCTCGCTCTCGACCCACTCGCCGCTTGCACTCCCGACTCACCCCGCTCGTACAACGACTTCCCGCCCCAGCACCTTCGCCAGCACATCGGCCTTCCGTTCCGCCCCCCACACCTCCAAGGAGCAATCCGATCCGGCGAGCCGAGGGGCCACCGTGATCGTGAGCTTGTCGGCGGTGAGGCGGGTGCGGAGGGTGTCGACCACCGCGGTATGCCCGCGGTCGAGGCCGTCGGCCAGGCGGAGGAGCCCGCTCACCCGCCGCACGATCTCCTGATCCGCCTCGGGCAGCTGCGCGAAGAGGTCGTGCTTCTTGCTCGGCCCCTTCTTCCGGTGGTAGCGGCTGATGATCGCCACGAGGTGGCGATCGCGGGCAGAGAAATTGAGCCGGTCGGCGTTCAGGATCAGCTGGAGCGAGTGCTTGTGGTGCTGGCGATAGCTCACCAGCTGCCCCACGTCGTGCAGGAGGCCGGCGTACTCGAGCAGCCGGCGTTCGTCGGGGCCGCATCCGGCCCGCTCGCCGATCTGGTCGAAGAGCATCAGCGCGAGGCGCCGCACCTGCTCGACGTGACGCCGGTCGCCCTGGCACCGTTCGACGAACTCGCGGGCGAGGAGCAGGGGGTCCTGCTCGTGCGGCTCCGCCACCTCCTTGCCGACCATCTCGAGGAGGAGCCCTTCGCGGAGGCCGTACGCGCTCACGACGACTTCGCGCGCATCCACCCGTTCGAGGAGCTCGACCAGGACCGCGAGGCCGGCCAGGATGATGTCGGCGCGCTGGGGGGAGAGTCCCGCCACTTGCTTCCGGCGCTCGGGGCTCATCGTCTCGAGCCATTCGAGGAGCTGCTCCACTTCGGAGACCGTCACGGACACGCCGTGCACCGCGTCAGAGGCGGGCACGCCGCGGCGCGCCACGACCATACGGCCCAGGTTGGTGAAGCTGCCGCCGGAGCCGATGACCGTCTGCGCCTGCCACTTGCGGAGGCTCAAGGTCTTCCGGAACTGCTTCCGCACCATCGCGCGGAGCTCGTTCACCGCCTTCCGCGGGTCGCGCCGCTCGGTGAGGTGGGTCTCCGTGAGCCGGACCGCGCCGAAGGGGAGGGACACCTTCTGTTCGATCAGCCCTTTCATTGACGCGATGAGCTCCAGCGACCCGCCGCCGATGTCGGCGATGACCGACCGCCCCGCGTCGAGGCGGAAGTGATGGGCCACCGAGCGGAAGGAGAGCTGTGCCTCCTTGTCGCCGTCGATGATGCGGAGGGGGATGTCGAGCTGCTCGCGCACCAGCCGCACGAACTCCCGGCCGTTCTTCGCCTCGCGCACCGCGCTCGTGGCCACGGCGGCGATCTTCTTCACGCCGCGCCGCTGGCAGACCTCGCGCATCCGGCGCAGGGTCTCGAGGGCGCGGGCCATCGCGGTGGCGTCGAGCATCCCGGTCGCAGCCAGCCCCTGGGCCAGGCGGGGCTGGTCCTTCACCTCGTCGATGACCGTGAGGCCGGCGGCGGGATCATACTCGGCGACCAGGAGCCGGATCGAGTTGGAGCCGACGTCGATGGCGCCGAAGCGCTCCTTCACGGCCGGGACGCCCGGGCTCCCGACGAGCGCGAGGCTCATACGGTCGCGGGCTCGCCCCGGTCCTCGGCGTGGTGCTTGATCGACTTCCCCTCGACCAGGAAGACGACGTCCTCGCCGATGTTGGTGGCGAGGTCGGCCACCCGCTCGAGGTTCCGGCTCACGAGGAAGAGCTCCATCCCCGCGCTGATGCTGTGCGCGTCCTCCATCATGTGGGTCAGGAGGATCCGGAACACCGAGCGGTGCAGGGCGTCGACCTGGTCGTCGCGCCGGCACACCTCGCGGCCGGCGGCGGCATCGCCCCGGATGAACGCCTCGAGGGCGTCGGAGAGCATCTCGCGCGCCAGGCGCGCCATCTCGATGATCTCGGGCTCCGGCGTGATCGGCCGGCTCTGGGCCAGCCGCTCGGCCGACTGGGCGATGTTGACCGCGTGATCGCCCACCCGCTCGAGATCGTTGGCGATCTTGAGCGCGGAGGTGAGCATCCGGAGGTCACGCGCCATCGGCTGATGGAGCGCGAGGAGATTGATGCACTGCTCCTCGATCTCCATCTCCATCGCGTCGATCTGGCGGTCGCCGGTGATGACCGTCCTGGCCTTGGCGGCATCCCGTTCGAGCAGCGCCTGGACCGCCACACCCAGCGCGGCCTCGGCCTCGCCGGACATCGTGAGCAGGCGGACCTTCACGTGGTTCAGGTCATCGTGGAAATGACGGCGGACGTCCTGGTTCATCCGAACCTCCCGGTGATGTAAGCCTCGGTGCGGGCCTCGGTCGGCCGGGTGAAGAGGGTCCGCGTCTCCGCGAACTCCACCAGGCGTCCCGCTTCGAGGAAGGCCGTACGATCGGATACCCGCGCGGCCTGCTGCATGTTGTGGGTCACGATCACGATCGTAAAGTCGCGCTTCAGCTCGAAGATGAGCTCCTCGATCCGGGCGGTGGCGATGGGGTCGAGCGCGGAGCAGGGCTCGTCCATCAACAGCACCTCCGGACGGTTGGCCAGCGCGCGGGCGATGCAGAGCCGCTGCTGCTGCCCTCCCGAAAGTCCGGCGGCCGGCTCGGCCAGGCGGTCACGCACCTCGTCCCAGAGCGCCGCGCGCTGGAGACACTCCGCCACGAGATCGGGAAGGTCGCGCCGCGGTACGCTGCCGTTGATGGCGGGCCCGTACGCCACGTTGCCGTAGATCGACCGGGGGAAGGGGTTGGGGCGTTGGAAGACCATCCCCACCCGGTTCCGCAGTTCGACGACGTCGGTCTCCCTGGCGTACACCGACCGGCCGTCGACCAGGATCTCGCCGGTGTGCCCCGACGCCGGCACCAGGTCGTTCAGCCGGTTGATCGAACGGAGCAGGGTCGACTTGCCGCATCCCGACGGCCCGATGATCGCCGTCACCGCCCGGCGCCCTACCGGGAAGCTTACACCGTCGACCGCCCACGGGCCCTTCGGCGCGTAGCGGAAGCTGAAGTCGCGGATCTCGATCGCGGGCGCTCCCGCCGCCTCGGCCGAGGGGGCCGGTGCGCGCTCGGGGAGGGTCGAGCGGAGCGCGAGGGGCCGTTCCACCGGGGCGCCGGTCATCCGAACCGTCCGGTGATGTAGGTCTCGGTCCGCTCGTGCTTCGGCGTGGTGAAGATCTGCCTGGTCGGTCCGGTCTCGACCATGGTGCCCAGGTAGAAGAAGCTGGTCGTGTCCGAGACCCGGGCCGCCTGCTGCATGTTGTGGGTCACGATGATGATCGTGTACTGCTGCTTGAGCTCGACCAGCAGCTCCTCGATCCGCAGCGTGCCGAGCGGGTCGAGCGCCGAGGTCGGCTCGTCGAGCAGGATCACGTCCGGGCGGGGCGCGATCGTACGCGCGATGCAAAGCCGCTGCTGCTGGCCGCCGGAAAGCTCGGTGGCGTTCGATCCCAGCCGGTCGCACACTTCGTCCCAGAGGGCGGCCTGCCGGAGCGCCTGTTCCACCCGGCCGTCGAGCTCCGACTTGGGCAGACGCCGGCCCTGCACCAGCCCCGCCGCGACGTTGGCGTACACGCTCATCGTCGGGAAGGGGGTGGGCTTCTGGAACACCATCCCCACGCGCCGCCGGACGGCCATCGGATTGACCGACGGGGCGTAGATGTCCTGCCCGTCGAGCAGCACCTTGCCGGTGATCCAGCCGTTGCCCGCCAGCTCGTGCATCCGGTTCAAGGTCCGGAGGAAGGTCGTCTTCCCGCACCCCGACGGACCGATGAGCGCGTGCACCTCTCCCGGCGCGAAGGCGAGCGAGACATCCTTGACCGCGCTCGTCTTGCCGTACATCGCCGAGAGCCGCTCGGTGGCGATGCGGGTCTCAGTGCCGACCATCGGTGCGCCTCCGGGTGGCGAGTCGGGCGCTCACGCTGAGCGCGAAGACCACGAGGATCAGGACCAGCGCCGCGGCCCAGGCCAACCGGTGCCACTCTTCGTACGGGCCGGTGGCATAGCCGTAGATCACCAGCGGCAGCGCCGCCATCGGCTGCTCGATGTTGACCGAGAGGAACTGGCTCCCGAGGGCGGTGAACAGGAGGGGCGCCGTCTCGCCGGCCGCGCGCGCGATCGCCAGCAGGCACCCGGTCACGATCCCCGGAAGGATGGTCCTCGCCACCACGGTGAGCGAAGTGCGCCACCGGGGATACCCGAGGGCCAACGCCGCTTCGCGGAGCGAGTGCGGCACCAGCTTGATCATCTCCTCCGTGGTGCGGAGGATCATCGGCAGCATCAGCATCGCGAGCGCGAGGCTCCCGGCGAGGGCCGAGAAGTGCTTCTGCGTGGCTACCACCGTGGCCCAGGCGAAGACGCCGATCACGATCGAGGGCGTGCCGTTGAGCACGTCGGCGACGAAGCGGGCCACCCAGGCCAGGGTCGTGTCGGGGTATTCCGCCACGTAGAGTCCCGCGCCCACCCCCACCGGCACCGCGATGAGCCCGGCGATCCCGACGATGATGAGGGTGCCGACGATACCGTTCGCCACGCCCCCCCCGGTCTCCCCGGCCGGTGCGGGGATCTGGGTGAAGAAGGCCCAGTCGAGACTCGACGCCCCCTTCACGACCAGCGTGCCGAGGATGAGCAGGAGCGGCAGCACGGCGACCACCACCGCCATGCCCAGGAGTCCGACGATCAGGTGCCCGCGGAGCCGTCGGGTCGCTCGGCTCACGCGGCCTTGCTCCCGATCGCCGCACCGCGGGCGACCCGCCAGATGAGCAGCCGCGCGATGCCGTTGATCACCAGGGTGATGCCGAACAGCGCGAACGCCACGTAGGTCAGCGCCGCGAGGTGGATGTCCGCGGTGGCCTCGGTGAACTCGTTGGCGATCGCGGCGGCCATCGTATAGCCGGGGGCGAAGAGCGAGGCGGTGATCTCGTGCCGGTTCCCGATGAGCATCGTGACCGCCATCGTCTCGCCCAGCGCGCGCCCGAGGCCGAGGATGACCGAGCCGATGATCCCGCTCCGGGCATAGGGCACCACTGCGGTCCAGGCGGCTTCCCACCGGGTGGCACCGAGGGCGAGCGCCGCCTCGCGCTGCGACGACGGCACGGCCAGGAGCACCTCGCGCGCCACCGACATGATGAACGGCATCACCATGATGGCCAGGATCAGCGCCGCCGAGAGCATGGATGGGCCGTAGATCGGGCCCTGGAAGAAAGGCAGGAAGCCGAACACCCCCTTCAGCAGGGGGAACGCGGTGCTCCGGAGGAAGGGGATCAGTACGAACACCCCCCAGAGGCCGTAGACCACGCTCGGGATCGCCGCGAGCATCTCGATCAGGAAGGCGACCGGGCCGCGGATCCGCTGCGGCGCGAATTCGGTCAGGAAGATCGCGACGCCGAGCGAGAGGGGGACCGCGATGAGGAGCGCGAGGCCGGCCGAGATCAGCGTGCCCGCGATGAGGGGGAAGGCGCCGAACTCTTCCGCCACCGGGTCCCAGGTGGATCCGGTGAGAAAGCCGAACCCGTACCGATCGATGGCCGGCTCGGCCCCGCGCCAAAGCCCGAAGGCCAGGAGCAACAACAGCAGCGGCACCGTCGCGGCGAGGAGCGTGAGCACCCCCTTGAACACCCGGTCACCCAGGGGGCGGCCTTCGATGCTCTGCAGGGGGGTCGGGGTGCGGGACATATAGGAAGGGAAGGCTAGCCGTGACAGGCGCAGGGTCGGTCACGCCAATGTAACGGACAGGTCACGGTGGCCGAAAAGACTACCCCCCTCTCCCGCGAGGGAGAGGGGGGCAGGGGGGTGAGGTCACCGGATCGGGTGCCCGCCCGCCCGCAGCGTCCGGATGCGGGCCTTCACGAGCGCCGCCACCGGCTTCGGCAGGGGAGCGTAGCCGATGGTGCCGGCCATCTCCTGCGCCGCGTCGGAGACCATGTAGTTCAGGAAGTCACGGATCAACTTCCCCTTGGCGGCGTCGGGATCGTCCTTCTTGATCAGCAGCCAGGTGAACGAGCTGATCGGGTACGAGGCCCGGCCAGCGGCGTTGGTGATCGAGACCCGGAAGTCGGTCGTCGCATCGAGCCGGGCCCCGGCGGCGGCGGCGGTCACCGAGCCGAGGTTCGGCAGGACGAACTGGCCCGCCGCGTTCTTGACCGCGGCGTACGGCAGATGGTTCGCCGTGGCGTAGACCAGCTCGATGTAGCCGATGCTTCCTTCGAGCTGCTGCACCTGCTGGGTGACCCCCTCGTTCCCCTTGCCGCCGAGCCCGGTGGGCCAGTTGACGGTGTTGCTGGCCCCCACGGCGCTCTTCCAGTCCGGGGAGACCTTGGCGAGGTAGTCGGTGAAGACGAAGCTGGTCCCCGAACCGTCCGACCGGTGGACCACGACGATGTCGGTCGCGGGCAGGCTGACGCCCGGGTTGAGCGACGCGATCCGGGGATCGTTCCACCGCACGATGTGACCGAGGAAGATGTCGGCGATCGTCGGGCCGTCCATCTGGAGCTTGGTGGCCCCGAGGGTCGGGAGGTTGTAGGTGACGACCACAGCGCCGAGCACCGTGGGGATATGGACCACATTGCCCCGCACCGCGGCGATCATCGAGTCGTTCATCGGCGCGTCGGAGGCGCCGAAGTCGACGGTCCCGGCGGTGAACTGACGGATGCCACCCCCCGACCCGATCGACTGGTAGTTGATCTGGATCTGGTGGTCCTTGGCGTATTCGCTGAACCAGCGCTGGTAGATCGGCGTGGGGAAGGTGGCCCCCGCGCCGGTCAGCGTCTGCTGCGCCACGAGGGGGGT
>JANMWE010000236.1:0-3505 GCA_031393795.1 Gemmatimonadota bacterium | reverse complement strand
TGGATGGCGGCCGGGACGGCGGGAGATGGTGCCGCCTGCCGGCGGGCGTGCGTGGTGTCGGCCAGGGCCGCAATGACAAGGAGCGCGGTCAACATGGGGACCTCGAATGTTCACGTCAGGGGTGCGACTGATCTGTTCCTCTGACGGATGAGAGGCCGAAAGGGTTGCATGGCCCGCGCGGCAGAATCGGACGTTCCAGCCGTGAAACAGCGCTGGATGGGCGCATCGAAGCACAGGAACCGTCCCTCGCGGGCGTTCGGGACGGCTCATTTGTCGTACCATCTACGCATTTCGTGCCGTCAACGCCCCGCCAGCACCTCCTCGAACAGCTGCACGCCCCGCGGGTCACCGCTCTGGCCGAGCCAGAAAAAGGCGGTGCGGCGGGTCTCCGGATCCCGATGCGACCGCGCGGTCCGGATCAGGATGTCGATCGACCGGTCATTGTGCTGCTGGGTGAGCGCGAACAGGGCCGCCTGCCGCATCTCGCGATCGGGATCGTCCGAGAGCATCTCATCGAGCGGACCCAAGGCGTGGTCGGCGGCCTCCTGGCCCAGCCAGAAGATCGCCTGCTTCCGCGTCTCCTCACGCAGCTCCTGCCGCTTGGCCATCGCCACGAGACGGGGCCAGACCACCACGTCCCGCCCGACCACGCCCGGCATCAACGCCTCCTCGCTCGTGCGCCCGTTCCCCTGCTCGGCCAACGCGAGCAGCCAATCCGATGCCTCGTTCGGCGAGACCTCCCCGAGTTCTTCCGCACCGGTCGGGGTGGCTCCCCCCACCGTGGTCCGGATCCGCATCAGGGTGCGGCCGTTGCGATCCAGGGTCACGCGGACGGGCCCCTCAGCGCAATTCCACTCTTCGCCTGGGTCGTGACGCTGGCGTACGCCCCGAATATTGAAGTTCTCGCCATCGCCGCACACCCCCGGCTTCCCCGCGAAGGTGAAGGTCACCCTGTCCGCTCGACTCGCCGCGATGCGGGCGCCCAACGTTTGGCCGGACAAGGGGCTCGCCAGCACCGCCGTCAACAGCATCATTCCTGCACGCATATGCGCTCCATGGTCGCCACCTCACGGCGAACGAGAGATCTGATCGATGGTGAGCAGATCCCTCGCTCCGCTCGGGATGACAGCGCTGAATCGTCGATTTCCGCGTCTAGGCGCTGGGCACTAGGCGCCAGGCACTCCTACTGATCCAGCATCCGCTCCAGCAGGTCTGCCGCGCGCGGGTCGCCCGACTGACCGAGCCAGAACACCGCCTGCTTCCGCATATCGCGGTCGGGGTCGTTCTTGGCGATGTCGAGCAGCTTGTCCACCGCCGCCGGCTCGTGGCGCTGGCTCAGGACGAAGAGGATCTGTTTCCGCATCTCGAGATCGAGCGTCGGGGAATAGAGCCCCACGATCTGCCGGACGTTCACCGCTTCGCTCTGGGTCCCGACGAAGAATAGGGCGCTCTTCCGGGTGTCCATGTCCTCGTTCTTGTCGAGGACCCGCTCCATCAACCATTGGGCGTTCTCGGAGTCGCCGGTCTGGGCGAGGGTCATCATCACCATCTGCTTCGCCTGCTGGGAATGGAGGGTCGGGTAGACCCGCCGCAGGAAGGCCGCTTCTGCGCCTCCCTTCTGTCCCAGCCAGAGCACCGCCTGGCCGAGCATGTCGTCGGAGACCCCGGGGCGCTGCACGAAGTCGCGCAGGATCTGCACGCCGCGCGGGTCGTCGCTCTGGCTCAGGGCAAAGAGCGCGCCCTGCTGCAGCTCCCGGTCGGTGCTGGTCTTCAGGATCTCCGAGAGCGCCGGGATCGCCGCCGGGTCGCCGGTCTGTCCGAGGGCGAAGAGCGCCATCTTCTGGACTTCGTGGTCGGGGTCGTTCCGCACCACGTCGAGCATCAGCGGCGCGACGCTCTCGTCGTCCCCCGCTTGCTGTCCAAGAATGAACACCGCCTGCCGTCGGAGGGCGCCGCTGCACGCGTCGCGCCGCGCCATCACCTTTTTCAGGATCGGTACCGAGCGTTCGCGGTCCATCGTCATCAGCGCCTGCACCGCCATCATCTGCTCGTCGTACTTGGCCTGGTCGCACCCGGTCGGGGCGGTCTCGTCTTCCTCGCCGTGCCGACCGGCGCGGATCCCGGCGATCGCCGGACGGGCCGCGCGCGCAGCGTCACGTCCCGCCCGCGCAGCGTCACGTCCCGCCCGCGCCGCCTCGACCCCACCGCTGGAGGAGCTGGAGGAGGAGCTGGAGGAAGAGCTGGAGGAGGAACTGTTGCTCGAGCCCGCGATCACCGCTTCATCCGCGGACGATTCGGCGATCGCACCCTGTGAATCAAGCCACGCCTGCGCCTCGGAGTCACCCACGCGGGCCAGGTCCCGTTCGATGCGAACGCGGAGGGAGCCGGCGTCGCGCCGCGTCGCCGCGCGGGGGAAGGTGGTCTCCTGTGTCTTCAGCCGCTCGCGTGCCACGCGGAGATTGGTGGTCCCGCCGAGGCGATAGAGCGCGAACGCCTCCCAGTAGAGGCCGTCCCCGGCGCGGCTTGAACGCGGAAAGCGCCGCCGGAGCTCGCGGTAGGTGTCGACCGCCTTCTGGTAGTCACCCCGGTTGAGGGCCGCCTGCCCCGTACGATGCAGGGAATCCGCCGGCGTCCCCTGTTCGGGATCGGCGCTCGGGCCTCGGGCCTCAGGCTTCGGGCCTCGGGCGAGGTCAATGTGGCTGGGGGCTGAGGGCTGATGGCCGATGGCGGTCAGCGCGAGGACGAGGGCGATGGTCTTCATGGTCAGAGAGCTCCTGGGATCTGTACACCGGTCCCGACGGGCATCGCGGCACGGAGCCGCGGCAGCACGTCGCGCCGTTCGAGTCCATCGGTGATCACGTCACGGTCTTCCTTCTGCGCCGACCCTGCGGCCATCTGCGCCAGCACCAGCTCGAGGTCCTCGAGCAGGCCGCGGAGCCGCGGATCGGTGAGCGACGGCGAGTCCAGCAACAGCCGAGTGGCGAGGAGCAGCTTTCGCGCGTCGGCCGGGGTGGTCGCGGCGGGAGTGCCGCCGGTGGCGTCGGCCCGGAACTGCGTCAGCAGCACTTCAGCCTGGCCCAGCGTCTGCTCGGCGGCATAGCGGGCGAAGAGATCTTCCTTGTTGCCGGTCACGCTCGAATCCGGCGCGGTGGCCACGGTGCCCTTCACGATCGTTCGGATCGGGATCCAGAGCCGGCCGAGGCCGATGCCGATGATGAGCGTCGCGGCGATGGCGACGGGGATCCACACCTGGGCTCGGCGCCAGGTCGGGAGCTGATGAGCTGACGGGCTCACGAGCTGACGAGCGCGTTCGGCCTGGATCCGCTGCCAGAGTTCTTCGCGCGGGGCGGGGGGCGGTTCGTGGTGGGCGCGCGCCGCGTCGAGCAGTCGGGGGCTCAGCACCGGTTCGTCCTTCGGTTCGTCGGTCATGCGGTCCACTCTCCTGCGAAATCGGCGAGCGCCTCGCGCAGGCGGGCGCGCGCGCGGAACAACTGGGCCTTCGAGG
>JANMWE010000203.1:0-6272 GCA_031393795.1 Gemmatimonadota bacterium | reverse complement strand
GCTCGAATAGAAGAGCTCCAGCATCGCCAGGTCGCGCACCGCGCCGACATCATCGCCGTCGGCGCCAGCGACCGCCCCCTCGAACACCGCCGCCATCTGCCCCGTGTCCATATGGCTCGGCAACCGCCGCTCCAGCTTCGGTGCGCGCGCACTCCGCACCGCCGGGACCACGACGTCGTGATGGGTCTGCAGGAACCGGTAGAAGCTCCGCACGGCCGAGAGCGCCCGCGCGGCGCTCCGCTTGGCCTGTCCTCGGCGATGGAGCTCACCGAGAAATCCGCGGAGCCCCTGCCGGTCGAGCTTGGCCCAGGTGAACCCCTCGCCGTAGTGCCCGCCGCAGAACTCGGTGAACATGGCCAGGTCGCGAGTGTACGCCTTCACCGTATTGGGTGACTGCTGCTTCTCGTCGCGGACGTGACGGATGAACTCGGCGACCTCGGGCAGCAGCTCAACGGCGGTCGGATGCAGGGTCGCGGGGGGATGGGCCTTCACAAGGTCCCCCGCCATGCGGCGAAATCTGCCCGTGCCCGCTCGACCAGCAATTCCTTCTTCCGGTCCTTCTTGATCTTCCCCTCGAGCGGCTCGAGCAGCCCGAAGTTGGCGTTCATAGGCTGGAAATGCTTCGGGTCGGCCTCCCGCAGGTAGCGGTAGAGCCCGCCCAGCATGGTGGTGGGCGGCGGGACGGCGATCGGCTTTCCGCTGAGCCGGCGCGCGAGATTGATCCCCGCCATCAATCCCGTGCCGAGCGACTCGGTGTAGCCCTCCACGCCGGTGAGCTGTCCCGCGAAGAAGAGCGAATCGTCATCCCGCGCCGTGAGCCCGGGCCCGAGCGCGCCGGGACTGTTGAGATAGCTGTTGCGGTGGATGCTCCCGTAGCGGAGGAACTCCGCGTTCCCGAGCCCCGGGATCCCGCGGAACACCTTCTGCTGCTCGGGGATCCGGAGCCGAGTCTGGAAGCCGACGAGGTTCCACATCTGCCCCGCCTTGTCCTCCCGCCGGAGCTGCACCACCGCCCAGGGGTCCTTCCCGGTGCGCGGATCGGCGAGACCCACCGGCTTCATCGGCCCGAACCTCGGCGTCTCCCTCCCTCGGCGCGCCATCTCCTCGACCGGCAGGCACCCCTCGAAATAGGGGACGCTGTCGAAGTCGTGCCCCGCGAACTGGTCGCCCGCCACCAGCGCGTCAATGAAGGTCTCGTACTGCGCCTGATCCATCGCCGCGTTGAGATAGTCGTTCCCCTCCCCCTTCCCATAGCGCGACAGCGCGTACAGCACCTCCCGATCGAGCGAATCGACGCTCACGATCGGCGCGATGGCGTCATAGAATGCCAGCGACCCGGTGCCGAGACGCGCGGCGATCGCGTCGGACAGCGCCGGGGAGGTGAGAGGACCGGTCGCCACCACCGCATTCGCGGGCAGATCGGACCGCTCCCCCCGCACGACGGTGATATTGGGATGGGCGTGGACCTGCTTGTGCACATCGAGGCTGAAGACGTCGCGGTCCACCGCGAGCGCGGTCCCCGCCGGCACACGCGCGCGCGCCGCCGCCGGCAGCAGCAAGCTGCCGAGGTCGGACAACTCGGCCTTGAGGAGGCCGTGGGCGTTGGTGAGGTCGGTGGACTTGAAGGAGTTGGAGCAGACCAGCTCGGCCAGCCGGTCGGTCTGGTGCGCCGGGGTGGGCACCACCGGGCGCATCTCGTGCAGGGTGACCGTCACACCGCGCTCGGCGAGGGCCCAGGCGGCTTCACACCCCGCCAGTCCCCCGCCGATGACGGTGGCGTTCACGCCAATGCCGCCTCTTCCGGCTCCGCGACCACTTCCTTGTGGCCGCACTTGAGACAGGTGCGCACATCGCCATCGGCCTTCGTCACCTTCCGCTCGCGCCCGACGTAGCCGCAGGCGGGACAGGGCTCCACGAGCAGCTTGTTCCAGGCCACGAAGTCGCAGGCCGGGTAGCGCAGGCAGCCGTAGAAGACCTTCCCCCGCTTGCTGCGGCGCTCGGCGATGTCCCCCTCCGTGCACTTGGGGCACTTGATGCCGAGCGGGATCGACCGGGTCCCCTTGCAGGTGGGGTACGTGGTGCAGGCCAGGAACTCGCCGAAGCGACCGGTCTTGATCACCATCGGGCTGCCGCAGAGATGGCACTTCTCGTCGGTCTCGCGGTCGGGCGCGCGCTGCTGCTTGAGCGGCTTGGTGTAGTCGCACCACTCGCTCTCGGGCTTCCCTTCCCGCTCCTTCTTGGACTTGTAGCGCACGCAGGCGAAGTAGGGCCCGAACCGGCCACTCTTGAACTCGAGCGAGGCGCCGCACTTGGGGCAGGGCCCCGGGTCGCTGATGCCGAGCCGACCGAGCACCAGCTCCTCGATGTTGATCGATTCCAGGTCTTTCAGGAACGGACCGTAGAACTCCGTCACCACGTGCTGCCAGGTGACCGAACCCTCCTCGATCCGGTCAAGGTCCTCTTCCATCTGGGCCGTGAAGGTCACGTCGAAGATGTCGGGGAACTGCTTCACCATCGTCTGCTCGACCAGCTCGCCGAGCTCGGTCGGGAAGAAGCGCCGGGTCTCGACCTTCACGTACTCGCGCGCGGTGAGGGTCGACACGATGGCGGAGTAGGTCGACGGCCGCCCGATGCCGAGGCGCTCGAGCTCCTTGACGAGGCTGGCCTCGGAGAAGCGGGGCGGCGGTTCGGTGAAGTGCTGGTCGGGGGCGATCTCCTTGACGTCGACCTTGTCCCCCTGCGCCAACGGCGGGATGGGCGACAGGTCGTCCATCGTCTTCCCTTCCTCGGCCTCGCGCCCCTCGGTGTAGAGGCGGTGGTAGCCGTCGAACCGCATCACCGAACCGCTGCTCCGCACCAGGTACTTGCCGTTGGCCAGGTCGAAATCGACGATGGTCATGTCGTACACCACCGGCATCATCTGCGACGCCACGAAGCGCTGCCAGATGAGCTGGTACACCCGCGCCTGGTCGGGCGAGAGGAACTTGACCACGTCCTCCGGGCGCCGGCGCACGTCGGTGGGGCGGATCGCTTCGTGGGCGTCCTGCACCCGGGCGTCCTTCCCCTTCTTGTAGACGATCGGCGCCTCCGGGAGGTACGGCTTCCCGTAGTGTTGCACGATGAAGTCGCGCACCGCGGCGATGGCGGCGTCCGACACGCGCACGCTGTCGGTCCGCATGTAGGTGATGAGACCCACCGGACCTTCCACCCCGACGTCGATGCCTTCGTACAGGTCCTGCGCCGCGCGCATGGTGCGCCGGGTGCTGAACCCGATCTTCTTGTTCGCTTCCTGCTGCAGCGTGCTGGTGGTGAACGGCGCACTCGGCTGCTTCCGGCGCTGCCGCTGCTCCACCTTGGTGACGATGAACGGAAGCTTCTGGAGTTCGCTCACCACCTGGTCGGCAGTGGCGGCGTTCGGGAGGACAGGCTCCTTGCCGTCGATCTTCTTGAGCTCCGCCTCGAACTCCTGGCCATCCTTGGCGCAGAGCGCGCCGATCGACCAGTACTCCACGGCCGTGAAGGCGCGGATGGCGCGCTCCCGCTCGACGATGAGCCGAAGGGCCACCGTCTGCACCCGCCCGGCCGAGAGCCCGGTCTTGATGGTGCGCCAGAGGATCGGGCTCGCCTTGTACCCCACGAGGCGGTCCAGGATGCGGCGGGCCTGCTGCGCGTTGACCTTGTTCGGGTCGACGTCGCCCGGATTGGCCATCGCCTCCTTGACGGCCTCCTTGGTGATCTCCTGGAAGAGCACCCGGCGGGTCGGCACCTTGTCACCCAGCTGATTGGCCACGTGCCAGGCGATCGCCTCACCTTCGCGGTCGGGGTCCGTCGCGAGGATGATCTCCTTGGCCTCCTTGGCGGCCTTCTTGATCTCGCTGAGGGTCTTGGTCTTCCCCTTGATCACCACGTACTTGGGCGCGAAGCCGTTGTCGACGTCCACGCCGAGCTCGCGCGTCGGGAGGTCGATCAGGTGACCGACCGTCGCCCTGACGTCGTACCCGGCGCCGAGATACTTGCCGATGGTCTTGGCCTTGGTGGGCGACTCGACGATGACCAGGGTCGGTCCCATGCGGGTGTTGGCCTTCACGCCACCACCCTTGGTCGGGGCGCGCTTCGCCTGGAGCTTGGCCGTCCCGGCCGAGGCTACAGGCTTCGCCGCGACCTCAACCTTGGCGGTCTTGGCCTTCGCCTTTGCCTTCTTCGGTGCCGCGCTCTTCGGTGTCGTCATTCTGCTCCAACGTGCAGTGCTGTGCTCAACGGAACGTCAACTGGTTCCCGGACAAAAAAGACCGGGACCGCTCCAATGGCAAGCCACAGATCTTCAAGGCGTTGCCCACCAACAGGTTAGCGTTTCAGGTCCAGCCGGCCTGCGCCCGCGCGAGCTTCACGATGTCATCCGCCGCCTGCTCGGCCGTCTTGGGGGAGTCGTTGGGGACCTCGGCGTCCGCCTTCCTATAGAAGGGTTCCCGCTCGTCGAGCAGCTTCTTCATCCGCACCAGCGGGTCGTCGCCGACCAGGAGGGGGCGGGTCCCGTCCCCCGAGGCGCGGTTGGCCGCGACCGCCGGGAAGACCTTGAGATAGATCACGAGGGCGCCGGCGGCCTTGGCCTGCTCGATATGCCCTTCCTGCGCCGCCCACCCGCCGCCGGGGGCCATGATCGCCGGCGGGCCCGCGAGGGCGTGCTCGGCCACCTGGTTCTCCATTTGGCGGAACTTCTGCTCGCCGTGGAGGCCGAAGATCTGCGCGATCGGCATCCCCTGCTTGCGCACGATCACCTGGTCGAAATCGACGAACCCGGTGTTGAGTTGCTGGGCCACGATCCGGCCGACCGTGGTCTTCCCCGAGCCCGGGAGACCCACGAGCATCACGTGTCGCTGCGTCATCGTCTCATCCCTCCGCAGGCGCGCCCGCGAGGGCGGCCCATCGTGCGCGCAGCTGGTCCTGGTAACCCGCGACGTTGCGTCGGAGCTCCACCAGCGAATCGCCACCGAACTTCTCCAGTACCGCATCGGCCAGCACGAGGCACACCAGCGCCTCGGCGATCACTCCCATCGCGGGGACCGCCGTCACGTCCGACCGCTCGCTCTGCGCCTGCGCCGCCTCGCCCGTGGTCAGGTCGACGGTGGCCAGCGGGCTCATCAAGGTGGAGATCGGCTTCATCGCCACCCGCACGACCAGGGGTTCACCGGTGGTCATCCCCCCTTCGAGCCCGCCGGCATGATTCGAGAGCCGGCGATAGCCCCCCGCGGCCGGATCGGTCGGCGCCGCCACGATCGGGTCGTGGACCTCGGAACCGGGGCGGCGCGCGGCGGTGAACCCGAGGCCGATCTCTACCCCCTTCACCGCGGGGATGGACATCAGCATCCCGGCCAGCCGCCCGTCGAGCTTCCGATCCCAGTGCACGTGGCTGCCGAGTCCCGGCATCAGGCCGTGGACCACGACCTCCACCTCGCCGCCGAGGGTATCGCCGTCCTTTTTCGCCTTGTCGATCCGGGCCACCGCCTCGGCCTCGGCCGCCGCATCGAGCATCCGCACCCGCGAGGCGTCGCTCGCCGTATTGAGCGGGACCGGGAGGGTACGGGGGGGCGTGGAGACGACACCGCCCAGCGAGGCGACGTGGCTCCCGACCGTGATCCCCAGTTCCTCCAGCAGCCGCCGGGCCAGCGCCCCCGCCGCCACCCGGGCCGCGGTCTCGCGGGCGCTCGCCCGCTCGAGGATGTCGCGGGCATCGTCGCGGGCGTACTTGAGGACGCCGGTGAGATCCGCGTGGCCCGGACGCGGGCGTGTCAGGCGCCGCCGGCGCGCCTCACCCGGGGTCCCTTCGGCCGCCATCACGTCCTTCCAATTCTCCCAGTCGCGATTCCACACCAGCATCGCCACCGGGGCGCCGAGGGTCTCGCCGGCGCGCACGCCGGCCAGCCATTCGATGCGGTCCTGCTCGATCTTCATCCGGGCGCCGCGCCCGTACCCCTGCATCCGGCGCCCGAGTTCGTGGTCCACCTGCTCCGCCGTCACCGGCAGCCCGGCGGGGAGCCCCTCGACGATGGCCACGAGGCCGCGTCCGTGGGACTCACCGGCGGTCAGGAAGCGGAGACTGCCCATCGATCAGCGCGTCCCGGAGACACGCGAGCCCGACGCGTCGGTCGGGCTCGGGTGATCCGCGGAGACCGGCAGCGTCACTGGCCGGCGGCCGTTGCCGCCGCGGGCGAATCGATGATCCGCGGCGTGACCAGGATGATCAGGTCGCGCCGGCGTTCGTTGATCCGGTTGAA
>JANMWE010000170.1:0-22172 GCA_031393795.1 Gemmatimonadota bacterium | reverse complement strand
AACGACACAACGGGCGGGGCAAGCCCCGCCCCTACCGCCTGCAAATCGGATCGAACGCGATCGAACGACACAACGGGCGGGGCAAGCCCCGCCCCTACCGCCTGCAAATCGGATCGAACGCGATCGAACGACACAACGGGCGGGGCAAGCCCCGCCCCTACCGGATGTACGGTACCGATCCCATCATTCGGCACCATCACCAGACACCCCATGCGCCGCACCCTCATCATCCTCGCCCTCACCCTCTTCGCCATCGTCGCCGGCCTCGGCGCCTGGGGCATCTCACTCCCGCGTGAACACCAGGCCACAAGCCAGGTCATCATCGCGGCGCCTCCCGAATCGGTCTACAACGTGATGCGCGACTTCGGTTCGACCGCCACCTGGTGGAAAGACCTCAAAGTCGTCGAGGCGGTCCCCGGCACCGACGGGTGGGAACGCTGGAAGGAGACGAACGGCGGGATGTCGTTCACGCTGATCGTCGACCAGGAAGAACCCCCACTCCGCTTCAAGACCAGGATCGACACCACGGGGCACCCACCGTTCGGCGGCACCTGGACCTATGACGTGGCGATCGCCGCGGGGGGCCACACCACGGTCACGATCAGGGAGGACGGCATGGTCGACAACCCCTTCTTCCGGGTGGTGTCCAAGCTCATGGGCACCCACGCCACCCTCGATTCCTACCTCACCGCCCTCGGCGTTAAGTTCGGTCAGACGGTGACCCCGGCCCACGTGACACCATGACCTACCCCCTCGGCCACCTCGAACGGAAGCCGACCTACGTGGTCGACACCCTCGAGACCCCACCCGATCTCTTCATCGACGCCGGCGCCACCGACTGGAAGCATCTGTCGTGGCGCGACGTCGGCAGGCCACATCAGGTCGACCGCTGGGCCGAAGACAAGAAGACATGGGAGCGCGAGCACGGCACGACCCTCCCGGTCCAGGTCGGGTGGGAGCATTTCAATCGGAGCTTCCACGAGCTCTTCCTCACCGACACCACCACCGAATCGAAGCGCGCCCGCGACGAAGCGCTGAGCCATCTCGCCAAGGCTGACGTCGCCGGCGCCTGGGAGTGCCTCACCGAACTGGTGCAGCTCAAGGTCTGGAATAAGGTCCACCGCGTCGAGGACGCCGTCTGGGATCCCCGCGGCAAGCGCGCCCTCTTCGGCGGGCTCGGCCTCGTGCGCCCTCGCGTCCTCTACCTTGGCGCCGCCGACGGCTACGAGGGGATGCAGATCTGCGCCCTCTATCCCGGCGCGGAGATGGTCCTCGTCGACTACGACGATTTCTGCCGCACCGATCGATTCGGGACGTTTCCCGAGGCCTATCCATTCGTCGGTGCCGATCCTGCCACTGGCGGCACCCGCACCTGGTATCGCGAGGAGATGAACATCTCCTTCGAGGTCTCGGACATCCGCGCCCTCAGGTACGGCGCCGAGTTCGATCTCGTCGTGAGCGTCGGGCTGGTCGAACACTTCCCTGACGACCACAAGCCGGAAGCGTTCGAGTGGCACCGGAAGTTCCTGAAGCCGGGCGGCACCGCCATCATCACCACCCCGCGCGATCAGTGGCGCGGGCGGGCGTTCTATACGGTCATGGCCGACATCATGAACTTCGGCTACCGCGAACTGATGACCATCGAGCAGCTCGGACTCTACGCCTGGGAGAACGGCTTCGACGTCCGTCGGGCAGGGGTCATCAAGGCGCACAACGGACTGGTCTGCCGCGTCCGGTAGGATGGAACTCCTCTCCGAAGGCCCCTTCGATCTCGCTGAACTGCAACGGCTCCGGGAGAGTATCCCGGAGCTGATCCACTTCGGCACCTCCTCCTGGAACTACCCGGGGTGGCAGGGGCTGGTCTATCACCGGAAGTACCCCAAGTCCGGTGCCGTCACCAGGATGCTCACCGAGTATGCCGAGTTCCCCCTCTTCGGCACGGTGGGGATCGACGCTTCGTTCTATCGCCCGCTCTCGGCCAACACCTACCGCGGCTATCGGGAGGCGCTCCCGCCGGGGTTCAAGTGCGTCCAGAAGGTCTGGAACCGGATCACCATCCACACCTTCACCGGGCATCAGGATGGTGGGGTCGCCGGAGCGAAGAACCCTGATTTTCTGAACGCGGATCTCTGCGTCAACGAGGTGATCGGTCCCGCACTCGAGCATTTCCGCGAAGACGTGGGCCCCCTCGTCTTCGAGATCCAGACCATCGCCCGGAAAGACGGGATCGGCGCCGCGAAGTTCGCCGAGCTGCTGGATGGCTTCCTCGCCAAGCTCCCGCCGGAAGCCCCCTATGCCGTCGAGATCAGGAACGAGGAGTTCCTCACTCCGGCGTATCTCGCGGTGCTCCGCGAACATGGCGTCGCGCATCTCTTCAACTCCTGGACGCGGATGCCCCCGATCGGCGAGCAGCTGGCGCACGCCGACGTCATCACCGCCCCCTTCGTCATCGCGCGTGCGCTCCTCCGCCCCGGCCGGCTCTATGCGGAGGCGGTCGACGCTTTCGCGCCATATGACCGGATCCAGGATCCGAACCCGGAGTTGCGCGGCGACCTCACCAAGCTCGCCGAGCGGGCCACCAAGCTGCGCATCCCGGCCTATCTCCTGATCAACAACCGCGCCGAAGGGAGCGCCCCGCACACCATCGTCGCGGTGGCGAGGATGATCAAGGAACTGCAGCGCGGAAACCCATGATGAGCTGAGCCCATGATGGTCCGATCGGAAGAACAGGCATCATTCCGAGGTCACCATCGATGAACTGTGTGGTCCCAAGGCGGAGTTCCGCACTGAGACCACACATATGATTTCATTGGAGTCGCACGATGCCTGCTACTTGGAAGGAGTCGCCTGGGTTCGGTCCATCGTGGGTTTCCGTGCCGCAGTTGATCCTAAGCTTTCATCGTCCGGCGCCGGCGCTTCCGGGGCCCCGCGCGGTCACCCACGCGGGCGACCGCGTGCGCGATCATCGCCAGCCCGATGGCGGTCCTGAGGTCCTTCAACCGCACCTCCACCCACCGCCCGAACGGAACATGATCACCGACCAGGAATGGCTTGCCGTGCCCCAGTCCCAGCACCTCGCGGCGCTCGGCCTCCGGGAGCTTCAGCACCAACGCCCCGTCCCGCCGAAAGGCGAACATCCGCCCCGCGACGAAGAAGGCCTGATCCCCGAACATCCTCTTGGTCGTCACTCCGCGAAGCCCCAGCAGCGAGGCAAGCAGGAGATCGGCGGGAGTCGGCAGGCTGGACATGGCCCGGGTACTATATCGCCCGGGGCCCGACTCCGCTAATCGAATTCGGGGATCCGGAGGGTGATGGCCCAGTTCCGCGTGGTCCCCGGCTCGAGGATCGGGGCGCTCCGCCAGGCGCCGACGGCCCGGTCGAGTCGGTCAGGGGCGCCGAGGCAGGGCTCCACGCCAAGGCGGGCGAGCGAGGCCGTCGCGTCGATCCAGAGCCCGACGTTCGGGAGCACCCCCGGATCGACCATGATCTCGAGCTGCTCCCCGCGGGTCGGATCGGTCAGGATCGCCATCCCCGATGCCCCGATGTCACCGAACAGCTTCGCCGACCACCCACCCACCGCCGGCACGGTCCAACTGTGGGCCATCCCGTCGAGCGGCCAGGGGACTTCCGCGTCGGGGGCAAGGTCGGGTCGCGCCTGGGAGTGGTCGACACGCATCTGCCGGACCGAAGGCAGGGTCACCGTCATCCCCGGCGGCGCCGAGAAGATCGGATGCGCCGACCAGAGAAAGGGGAAGGACGCGAGGCCACGGTGCACGAGTCGATACTCCAGCCGGATCGCCGGTCCGTCGGTCGGCACGATGATGTCGCGGTGGAATTTGTATGGCAGGAGCCGTCCCTCGACCCGCGACGTCAGCACCGCCGCGGCCGGGGTCTCGAGCACGTCGTGCGTCCATGGGAGCGACCAGAGTTCGCCGTGATCGGGAAGGTCGGGCTCACCCGGCGCCGCCCCCGGCATCGGGCAGGGCGCGATGGTCGGGAAGCACTCATCCCACCCGCCGGTGTCGGGGAACGACCCGTCCGTGGGAATGTCGGTGAAAGCGCGCGGGGGGTCGCGCCAGAGCCACTCTCGCCCGCGACGCCGACGGAGGTTCGTGATCTTTCCTCCCAGGGACGGAACGACGATGCACTCGATCTCAGCATTGCTGAGGGCGAGTGCAGGCAGGCCGGACACTTGGAGCTGGCGGAAGGGCATGTCAGCGCGTCGAGTGGTGAGTGCAAGTACCGAGTGGGCGACGAGCGAGCAAGCGCGAAAGTGGTACGGCCCGCGTTGTCTTGGTGATGCGTCTCTGCGCTGCCCCCTGTAATGTGTGGCCATGGGAGCCAAGACCTTTGAGGATCTGATCGCGTGGCAAAAGGCCCGCGTCCTCGCTGCGACGATCAGCAAGCTCACCAAAGAGCCCGCGTTCGCCAAGGACAGGGTCCTGGTCTACCAGATCCTCAAGGCGGTCCGCGGCATCGGCGCGAATATCGCAGAGGGCTTCGAGCGGAATTCGCGCAAGGAGTACATCCAATACCTCAGCATTGCCAAAGGCTCCGCCTCCGAGGTCCGAGCGCACCTATACCACGCACTCGACGACGGTCTGATCACCGAGGCACGCTTTGCGGAGCTCAAACCTCAGGCGGAGGAAGTCAGCAAGATCCTCTACGGCCTTCGTGCGGCCTTGCAACAACAACGAAAGCGAGATTGACCATCGGCCATTCTCGCTTTCTCGCTCGCGCGCCCACTCGCTCCTTGCACTCCACCCTCGCAACTACGTCGCGAGGACCTTGTCCAATTCTTCACCAAGCCCGAGAAGCTGGCACATCCTCGCGACCGTCTCCCCCACCTTGTTGTTCGGCGTGCTCGCCCCCGCGGTCAGTCCGATGATCGTCTTCCCCGCCAGCCACCCGGCGGGCTCGACCGACTCGGTCTTGGCGCGCACCGCCTGGTGCCGGAGCGTCCCCGCCTCGACGTCGACGCAGATCGCGTCCTCGAGGTGGAACGTCGTCACACCCTTCGACGCGGCCAGCGCGGCGAGGTGACAGGTGTTGCTCGAGTTGTAGCCGCCGACCACCATCATCAGGTCCACCCCCCCTTCGAGCAGCCCGAGCACGGCGTCCTGCCGTTCCTGAGTGGCCGAGCAGAGGGTATCGAAGCTCCGGAACCGCGTCTCGGCCTCCGGGGTCCCGAGCCGGGCGGCGAAGCTCTTCCGGAATTCTGCCGCGAGCGCCAGCGACTCACCCGCGAGCATCGTGGTCTGGTTGGCGATGCCGATCCGCTCGAGGTCCTTGGTGAAGTCGAACCCCGGCGTCGAGGCGTGCGCGAACTGTTGCTGCAGCGCCACCGGATCCCCCCGCCCTTCGATGAAGTCGAGGACCGGACGCGCTTCCGTGAGGTCGCGGAGCACGAGGTACTTGCCGCCCGGATATTTCTCGACCTGGCTGGCGGTCGCCTTGGTCTCCTCGTGGTAATACTTGCCGTGCACCACCGCGGTGAACCCGTCGCGGGCGTAGCTCTCCACCCGCTTCCAGACGTTCAACACCGAGCCGCACGTGGTATCCACCAGCACGCAGCCGAGCGCGCGCAGCCGTTGGAAATCCTGCACCGTCACCCCGAACGCGGGCAGGATCACCACGTCCTCGGCGGTGATCTCGGTGAAATCGAAGGTGGCGCCCGCGGCGTGCTCCAGGAAGCGGATCCCCATCGAGGCGAGCTTCTGGTTGACGTGCGGGTTATGGATGATCTCTCCGACCAGGAAGATGCGCCGGTCGGGGAACTTGACCCGCGTCTCGTAGGCGTAGTCCACCGCGCGGTCGACGCCGTAGCAGAAACCGAACTCCTTCGCCAGCCGGAAGGTCAGCGGCCCGACCGTCAGCACGTGCCCGCGCGCACGGAAGGCGTCGACCACGGCACTCGCGTAGTCGGCGGCCAATTGGCCTTCGATGCTGGACTTGAGGCCAAAGCCTCGGCGGAAGTAGGTCTCGGTCATCTGGGGCAGAGCGTCGAGTCGCGCTGCAACGCGACGGCGTGGAACGTGGCGGTGTAATGGATGCTGTCGGGCTCCCCGACCCGCTGGAGCGTGGCGGCGACCCTGGCAGAGATCGCCGTCGTGTCGACCGCGGTGACCGTCAGCGTGCCGACGATGCTCCGGTACCCGCGTACTTCATCGAGCTGGATGTACCGGGCGGCGACGGAGGCCCCGGACCGGGCCGAGTCTGCGGTGGCCGGCAGCCCCACCGGGTAGACCCCGGGACTCAGCGAGTCGTAGCGCCAGGAGAATCCGGTCGCGCGATCACCGGCGTTCGCCTCGACCAGCACGGTCCGGCTGATCGGGCACCATCCCCCCCGCGCCGGCGCGGTGAGGGAGACATCGACCAACGTCCCCACCCAATGGGCCCTGCCGTTCCCGGCACCCGGCCCACAGGCCGTGAGGGCCCCGACCAGCGAGAACAGGAGCATCCGCATCGCGAGGAACCTACTCCCGCGACGCGGGGGAGTCCACTTCGAATGCTCAGCGTGGCGCGGCGAAAACGAGGTCGAACCGCAGGTCCCCGCCCGACGGATCGATCGGCTTGCTCAGGTCGAACCGGACGATCCCACCGAAGAAGGAAAGCCCCGCCCCCGCCCCGGCCAGCACCTGACGGTCGAAGAACCCCTGGCGCGGCCCGGCCTGCCCCGCATCGGCAAAGAAGACCGGGCGGACGTTCCCGTGACCCAGCCCCAAGTCAGCTTGCAGCGACCAGAAGCCCTGCCCGGTGATCGCTCCATAGGGGAAGCCGCGCACCGTCGCCTGACCGCCGAGCCGGAACGCGCTCTGGGGGAGCGGATCGTCGGTGGCCATCCCGCCGCGCGCGGTGAGCGTCAATCCTGAGCGGCCGCTCCCGACCGGTTGGCGCCACTGACCGAAGATCTTCGCCGTCTGTCCCGGCGCTCCGGCCAGCAGGTCGGCCCCCAGGACCCATCGTGCCAGGCCGGTCCGACCGTCGAGGCGTGCGGTCGCCCCGCCGAATGTTCCGGTGGCGACCGGCGGGTTCGGATCGAACGCTCCATCAGACCAGATGTTGTTGATCGCCGACGAGGCCTCGGTGCGGACCGAGGCGTGGTCCTCCACCCGCGCCACCAGCGAGAGATCGAGCCCGACGCCGAGCGACGCCTCGTACGTGAGCGAGCCCCCCTGGTTCAAGAGGTAGTCCGCCTCATCATGCGTGGTAAAGAGGGCGTTGACCGAGTTCCCGACCGCCTTGGGTCGCAGGAACGGATCCGTGGTGGCGAGGTCGCGATACCCGGCGAGCGTCCATCGCCCCGAGGGCGCATCGCGGACGAGCGCGCCACGGGCATAGAGCCGGGTATCGCTCAGCCCGAACCGCGCGCTGCCGAAGGCCGTGGTGAATGGCACGTGGAAGAAGGGCGTCCGGTAGCCGAAGCCGACCGAAAGCCCCTGCACCCGGTTGTACCGGAGCACGTCGGCGATCTGCTCCACCGCGAACATCGACGGCCGACGCCCGGTGAGCGAATCGGGGAGGTGCTCCGCCAATCCCGCGAGCTCCGCCATCAGGTCGCGCTGATTCTTTTCGTCGTCCGCGGCGACATCGAGCTCCAATGAGTCGCTCCACCCCGCGTAGTGGTCGAGGGAATCGAGCGGCGGGACATGCACTTCGTAGTGGTCGCCATTCCCCCAGACACCCGGGATGTCGCGGCTTCGCTTCCGCCATTCGAGCGTATCGGGATCTCCCTCATCCACGCCACGATGTCGGCGTTCGGCGCGGAGCGAATCCCAGCGTGCCCCTTCCAGACTGTCGGCCTCCGCCTTCGAATGCACCGGCGGGAGCCGGAAGACGATCGGATGACCGGTGTCGATCTCGTAGTCGTCGAACGTCGTGGTGAAGCTGAAGGGCACCACTGCGTCGCTCACGAACGGGATCTCGACCGAGCCGCTGATCACCTGGCGGTAGGGCATCCAATGCGTCTGATCCTGCAGCGAATACTCGAGATCGGCGTTGAGCGAAAGGAGCCGGTTGGTCCACTTGTTCTCCATCCGGGCATCGGATGAATCTTCCGCGGTCGCGCTGTCGGGCTTGAACCAGAGGTCGGTACCGACAAAGCGGAACGAGAAGCGCACGACATCCCCAGTGCCGCCGTCGATCAGCAAGTACCCCAGCACGAGGCCGACCCCCGCCCGCCTCGGCGTCACGGTCACCCGATAGAGCCTCACCTCGCGACCTTCCGGAGTGCGGACGGCGAGACTGTCGTTCAGCTCGTAGCGGTACCAGTCGGGGCCGTCCTTGGCCAGCGGATGAAGCGCGGCCTGCGCTGGGAAGTCGGCACCGGCAAGGCGGACCGAATCGTCGAGCGCCCGCGGGACGAACCAGGGGGAGTCGAAGATCGACCGGATCTTCATTTCCGGGTTCCGCGCACGACTGCGCCGACCGGCCAACTCGATCTGAAGGTCGTTGGGGCGCTGCCAGCGGATGATCCCGGTCTGCTCCTCGGCCGCCATCGGCGGGATCCGCGCCCAGCGCCGGCGCCCGAAGGCGAAGGTGAGACGGGTGCGGAAGGTGGCCTGATAATCCTGGACGGTGGTGTCGGCCGCGGCGTGGCGCGCCATCGCGTGACGCACGAGGGCCTCGGTCGCGGCGGATGCGAAGGCCTTCTGTGAATCGGCCCCCTGAACGGGGGCCGAGAGGATCACTCCGAGGGCGAGGAGGTAGGCGCCCATTTGGTCCGTCCGTCGCGATGGAGCCCGTACGCGCGGAGGCGGCGCCACAGGGTGGTGCGACTGATCCCGAGCGCCTTGGCCGTTTCGGCCAGCCGCCACTCGTGATGGTCCAGGGTGCGGACGATCGCTTCTTTCTCGCGGTCGGCCAGGGTGGTCGGACCCTCGATGGCGGGGAGGAACATCGCCTCACCCAGGTCGAGGCTTCCGGCGCGCAACGGGCGCACTCGGCCGCCGAGGGCGGCCAGGCGGGGCATCAGTTCGTCAGCGCCGGTGGAGAGGTCGAACTGGTCCGCGAGCTGCGAACGGGCCTGCGAGTTCGCGTAGAGGACCTTCCCCTCCCGGTCGAAGACGACGACACCTTCGCTGAATCCGTCGAGCAGCGCCTTGGCCAACGGCGAAAAGACGGAGGGCGTGGGGGTCTTCATGGTCTCCATAGTCCGACCCACTACGGAACCACGTCCAAATTGGTTTCAAAGGGGGACGCTATGTAAAGCATTGGATTACATAGACTTAGCGAACCAGCGCGAATCGATTGAAACGTCGTGAGTCGATCTTTCCTCACGTGGGCCATCCGGGACGGCCCTCCGACCCCGAAAAGCGGGCACGGCGCAGGATCGATCCGGGACGATCGAGATCCTTGCCAGGGAATAGCGACGACTTCATATTGACCATATGGTCAATCAAACGAAACCCCAAGGGATTGTCCGGGACCGCAGGCGCGAAATAATGCAGGCCGCGACAGATCTTGTCGTCGATGGAGGGTTGACCAATTGGTCAATCGATAAATGCTCGCAACGAGCCCGCTGCACCAAAGGGTTGGTCCTCCACTACTTCAAGTCCAAGGACGCGCTCCTCAACCAGCTCGCCGCCTCGCTCCTCGCCGAGCGTTGGACCAGATGGGCGGCGGCGCTCTCCGGCGGTGGGATCGGGGGACTCGACACCCTTTGGTCGCGCCTGTCCGACGAGGCCAAGAGGGCAAGTGCGCGCGCCATCCTCGAACTCCGCCTGGCCGGTGTCTCCGGGGCCACTCTTCCCCCGAAGGAGACGACAGAGCTCCAGCGCCTCCTCGCGCGCGCGCTCGATCTCCCCGCGGATGAATTGCCGGCGGCAGGGGTGCTGGAGCCGCTGTTGGAGGGATACCTGCTGGCACTGCTGGGTGGGGTGCCGGACGAGGAAGTGCGGGAGGCGTTCTTCCAGTATTGGTTGAGCTATGTGAAGTGACCGCTTGCGGTCATCCCGAACGAAGTGAGGGATCTGCTCTGCCCTGGGTAGATCCCTCGCTCTGCTCGGGATGACATCCTTGGATTAGCGACGCCGGTGCTTCGGCGGCTTGAACTTGCCGTGCCGCTTCTCCGGCTTCCGCCCCAGCCCCTGCCGCAGGAGGTCCCGCAGTTCGGCCAAGGAATCGGCCACCAATGGCGGGTGGGCCCCCCGGGCGATGGCGAAGCGGATGGGCCGGTCCACCCGCGGGAGCTCCCGCTCCTGCAGCCGCCGAGCCTGACCTTCCCGGAGCTTCATCCGCACCACCCCGCCGGTCCCCTCCTCCACCTCGTAGTCCATCGCCACCATATCGCCGCCGATCCGCACCGCGCTCGGCAGGCTCATCAGCACGTCCCGCTGGACCGGCGGGACCACCCCTTCGGGGTCGAGGTCGATCGGCCGTTCCAGGAAATCCTCCCAGTCACGGATCCCTTCGAGCTGGGTGGCGAGCCGGGCGCGGATCGCGTCGGGAGAGGCCGCCTCGAGCGCGCCACCTGACCGACGCCATAGTTCGTCGAGTTCCTGGCGCGCCCGCCGCAGCACTCCCTGACGATGGTGCTGGGTCCCTCCCTCCAGGAGCGCGCGCGCCAATGAATCGGCCGCGGCGGGGCGCAATTCCTTCGGGATCTCGCCGCGGATCTCCTCGAGCCCGTCCTCGAGGTAGAACCCGAAGTAGACTCGCTTCCGGGTGATGGCGAGACCCTGATGCTTGCGAGGACCGCTGACGATCACCTTCGGGCGCTCCCAGGTGGAGTGGCGTCGCACCTGATCGTGGGTGAGGGTCGTCCCCTCGATGCTCGCGCGCGCCACGCCGAAGCGATCGGCGAACCAGCGGATGTTCCCCGCCACCGCGCCCCAACTGCTCGCAAACGAGTTCTTCCCCACCCGGACATCCTGTCCTTCCGCGGTCCGCTCGTCGATGACCAGCTCGAACGGCATGATCCGGGCGACCAGTTCCCCCCACGCTTCCTGGATCGCCCGCCCGGCGTAGGGCAGCCGCTCGGGGATCGGCAACTCGAGCGCACGATAGACAGAGGCGGTACCGAGGGCGATATCCTCGATCGCCTTCATCAGCACGCCGCGCGCGGTAGACCACTCCTCCAGCTTCTTTTCGTCGAACACGTGCCGGGGGAGTCCGTACACCTGGCCGAGCCGACCGCACCTGTTGACCGCATCGGCAAAGACGTTGTACGCCGTGAGGTGGTCGCTCCCCTTCACCATCAGCCCCGCCAGGTCGCGCTCTTCGCGGCACATCCGGTGGAGCGAGTCGATGTTGCTGCAGACCGCCACCACCGGCGCCACCTCGGGGCCGGCGTGCACCAGGAGCTCCCCCCACTGCCGATCCACGGGCATCGCTTCGACCTGGCGGCCGTACGGCGTGAGCTTCCCGGCGTCCATCAGGCCGCGGGAAGTGAGCGAATTGACCGCCTTCACGTAACCGGCCCGGTCGAGCGGCACCGGGAGGTCGAGGTCCCGCGCATCGACGCCGATGGCCGCGCACGTGACCGCCACCCGCTCAGAGTCGCCCGCGAGCTGGAACTCGGGCGGTCCGGGGCGGAGTGATTCGAACACCAGGTCGCGGTCGGAGAGGATGAAGACCTCGCCCCCCGGCACCCGGCCGTGCACCCGCCCCGCCATCTGAAGGATCTCGTTGGCGCCGAGGTGGAGGCGGTGGAGGACGTTCCGACCGCGATCGACCACGTTGGTGTAGCGCGCGTCGTAGATGACGACGGTATCGAGCCCGCGGATGTTGAGCGCCGACTGCCCCGCGGCGGTCATCGCGAGGACAAAGGGCTTCACCACCTCGTCCTCGAGGAAAGGCCGGATGACCCGGATCGGCTCACCGCCGTGATAGAACGCGGCGGTAAGCTTGGGCCACCGCTCCCCCATCTCCTTGGCGAGCCCCTCCACCTCCGCACGGGTCGGCACGAACACCGCCACCCCGCGCTTCTCCTTGATGATGCGACGCACTTCCTTGTCGTCGAAGAACTCCTGGACCCGCTGCGGCACCACCTCCACCTTGGCCTTGAGCGCCGGATCGAAGGCCGTCGACTCGAGCACCTCGGCGGCCTCGAGGTAATTACGGTAGAACGCGGGATCGACCGTGGCGCTCAGCCAGATGAAGCGGCATCCGGCACGCTTACCGAGCGCCAGGCAGAGCTCCAGCTCGGCGGAGGTCTGGTGGATCTCGTCGACGACGATGGTATCGCGCTTGGTGATGAGGTCGTCCTCGAACCAGCGGCGGGCGATGCCGGTGGTGACGATGACGACATTCCAGGCCGGCGTCTCGGGGGTCGACTCCCGCTCCCGGTTCACCACCCCCACGAAGAGGGGCTCCTGCAGGATCGCCTCGGCGATGGGACGGATGCCGAGGGTCTTGCCGACCCCCGTGCCCGCGACGATGCCGAACCCCTTGCCGCTCGCGGCGAGATCCTGGAGATGCGCGCCGTGCTGGCGCTGGAGCAGGGTGTCGAGCTTGAGCTGGAAGGCGAGCTCGATCGTTTCGCACGCCGCGCGGGTGGGGGCGATGACGATCACCCGCCCGCGGGCGTGGCCCGCGGCGCGAAAGGCGTCGAGATCGAGGGGGAGCTGGTGATTACGGACGGGAAGCACGACGGAAACTAACAGGGATCGCAAAGGGAGGGCCCGCATGCGCGGGCCCTCCCTCAGGACGGGCAACTCGGCCGAGATCCGACCTAGTCGGCCCAATCGTAATATTGACCATCCCTTTCGTAGGCGTTCACCGGTCGCAGGCCACCGCGGTCGTCGCGACCCTGATCGTAGTCTCGATCTCGCCCATGACCACGGCCATGTCCTCGGTCATCGTCCCGGGCATAGTCCCGGTCGTAATAGTGCCCGTAGTCATCGACCCAGACGACGGCGCGGCGATATCCCTCGTTCCTCCACCAGCCGCGGGCCCGACCGCGCGGAGTATGCCGCCGCTCGACGACGATCACGCGCGGGGCATGATCCACCTCGCGGGACCGGACGATCACCTCTCGACGGGGACGACGATACTCGGGACGCTCGCCCACCTGGATCCGGGCCGCGACGGGCCCCTGGACCAGGACGATCTCACCAGAAACGCGTTGTGCAGCAAGGGGAAAGGCGGAGAGCATAAGGCCGGTCAGGGAGACCAGGCCGACTCGACTGATGGAAACCATGGGATACCTCTCATCGAAGGACGCCTGAGAGTAGCGCGAACCCCATGCCATGGTCGTAAGTCGTTGGCCAGCAGTGCATTGACGCCGATCATGGGACGCCCCCGGTCGCAACTGTCCGGCCAGGGAACACCCCGGAACCCGGTGACGGCGCTACCGCAACGCAAGGGAATCCAACGGAGGATAGAAGTGGCCGACGGTCAATCGCTCCCGTAGGAGGCACCGAAGACGAGCATGAGCCCGATCGCCACGGCGAAAGGGAGCGCGGCCAATGTCAGCGCTGACCGGTCTGGATGGACCCGGCGGATCGAATCAACGGCGATGCGGGGGAGGAGGATCGCCTCCCGCGGCCCCCCTGGATGTGCAGGAAACCCGCGTCCGTACACCGTGTCGCCGGAGAGACGCAGGCTGTCGATGGTGACCGAGGCGGGCCCGTGATACAGGACGAAGGTGGTGAGGGGAGGCGCTGCGGCGGCGGCCGGAAGATCGAGGGGAGGGGTCGAAGCGCAGCCAACGATGATCGCCACCGCGATCGCGCCCAGCGTCGACCTCACGGCAACGTGACCGACCAGAGGTCGCCGGACTGCTGCGCGATGGCCACGGTGCCGTCCGGCGAGAGGGCCGGGTACCGGTACTGGTCGAACGACGCGGTCACGAGGGTCGGCGTACCGTTCGGAAGGTCGACGGAGTAGATCGGCCCGCCGCTGTCGTACTGCGCCATCCCGAGGGTCGCGTGGGGAATGAACGAGACCGATCCGCCGACGACGGCAATGAGGCGGCCTCCCTCGACCCTTACGTCGCGCGCGATGCCGAGGCTTCCGAAGTTGTACACGGTGTCCACGACACCGGTCGAGAGAGTGCGCCGGTACACCAGCGAATCGCCGCCCAGGGTGTAGTAGAGGGTGTCGCTGTTCCCGCCCACCGCGACCGACGAGGCGTAGTTGGTGCCCGGAACGACGGAGAGTCCGGCCAGGCTGTCGGCCGGATCGTCGATGACGATCTCGTACCCCGATTCGACGTTGTCGTTGAGCGAGCGGATGACGCCGAGTCCGAGCCAGACGAGGTGATCGTGGTCGAGCCATTGGAGCTGCGAGATCCCCTGGTGGCTCCGGCCGGAAGAGACGGAGAAGTAGGGGATGGGGATGACCTGCGTGGGTGTCCGGCCGACGCCGGTCTGCTGGAGCGCAAGGTCGCTGTAATAGGGAGAGAGGCCGTACGGGCTCCACCGCTGACGGACGAAGGCCACCATCCCATCCGCACGGAGGGCGGGCCAGCGGGAGGAAGTGCTGGTATCCTGCCGCTGCGCGGAGGCGTCGCAGATCTCCCACCCGCGCGAGCCGCCCGAAAGCGGGAGATCGCCGACACATCCTTTGGGAAGGCCGAGGGGTGTCAGGTCGCGATCGAAAGCGTAGATGATCCGGCCTGAGGCGGTGCTCAGGGAGGCGTCGCCGTCGAAGCCGTCGGAGTAGGTCAATCGGAGCGGATCGCCCACCTGGAAGGGCTGGTCGAGGCCGCCGGTGGCCGCGACTGTCGGCTCGCCGTGCTTGCAGCCAGCCAGAAGCAGGATCGGAACAACGGGCCAGAGGCGCATCAATTGAAGGTCACCCACCTCACCCGTCCTGACGAGAGTAGGGCGAGGACTCGGTGATGACCGCCCCCAATCGCACGTCGGTGGGCGACATCGGGACGGACGGGACCATCTGAACGTCGTACGCCAGGCCGATGGTCGGGATATGGGCCTTGATCCGGCCGAGCAGCCCGTCGTAATACCCTTTGCCGTAGCCGAGTCGGCCGCAGGCAGCATCGAAGGCGACGCCCGGGACGAGAAAGAGCTTGATGGTCGTCGCGACCATACTGCGCGCCTTCCGACGGAATTCGCGCCGCGGCTCGAGAAGACCAAAGGGGGCCGGGGCCAGGTCGTCGAGCGATTCGATCCGATAGAGCCGGAGTGCCGCGCCCTCGACCACGGGAACTGCCACCCTTTTCCCGGCCGCGAAGGCCGCGGCGATGAGGGGGAGTGTTCCGACCTCCGACTTCACCCCGACGTAGGTGGAGACAGTGCTGGCGGTCTGCCACTCGCTGGTGACGAGGAGCCGGGCGTGGATCCGCACATCCCGGGCGGCCCGGTCGTCGAGGGTATCCCGCCGGGCCAGCACCTCGGCCCGGAGGCGCCCCTTCTCGTCCGTGAGCATTATCTTGGAGACCGGAGCAGCATCCATTCCCCCTGGCACGAGGTACGCCGGTGAGCGGCACCTTCCGCGTCGACGTCAGCAAGGACTACCTGGCGTTCTCGTCCGCCCATTTCATCACCTTTCGAGGGCACAAATGCGAGTGCCTGCACGGCCACAACTATAAGGTAAGCGTGGCCGTGGAAGGGGGAGTGGACGACGAGGCGCTCTTCGTGCTCGACTTCGCGGTGGTGAAGGCGATCGCGAAGCCGATGGTCGATGCGATCGACCACAAGGTCCTCCTCCCCACCCGCAACGCCAAGGTGGCGATCCGCGAAAAGGGGGATCGCGTGGAGGTCGACGTCTTCGGCGAGCACCGCTATCTCTTTCCGACCCGTGATGTGGCGACGCTGCCGGTGGCCAACACGACGGTCGAGATGATGGCGGAATGGTTCGCCCGCGAGATGAAGGCGAAACTCGTCGAGGCAGGACACGGCCACCTGTCGTTGCTCGAAGTGTCGATCGAAGAGAGCCCCGGGCAGTCGGCCACCTATCGCCTCTCCCTGCCGTGAGGTCGTGATGCCCGCCAAGCCGCAGCCATTGAGCGCCACCGACGCCGCCATGCGGCTCACCGACCTGCCGGGATGGGCCATCACCGACGGGATGCTCACCAGGAAGTACGAGACGAACGGTTGGCCCATCACGATGCTCGTGGTCGGCGCCATCGCCTTCCTGGCCGAATCCGCAGATCACCACCCCGACCTCGTCGTCACCTGGCCGAGCGTGACGGTGAAGCTCTCGTCGCACGATGCGGGAGGACTCACCGATCGCGATTTCAGCCTCGCCCGGAAGATCGACGAGACGGTCCGCACCCGGTTGATCAAGTAATCCCCTTGCCTCGGCGCGCCCTTCCTGCGGGTCTCACCCCCGTCGCCGCGACCGAATTCTTCCTGGATCTGCCGGGCGTGGCCCTCCTGGAGAGCCCGGCCGGCTTCGGGCGTCTGGGCGGCCGGTCATTTCTCAGCGCCGACCCGGTGGGATCGCCGGCGGAGCTGGCGGCCCCAGCCGCCGGGCAGATCCGCCTCGGGCATCTCGCCTACGAATACGGACATCACTTCGAACGGCTCCCCCGTCCGAGCTTCGACGATCTGGCGCTGCCGGAGATCGAGTGGCCCACCTACGACTGGTGGATCGAGTGGGACCACGCGGAACGGACGATCACCCTCCACGCGGCCACGGCGGGACGACTCACCTGGGCCCTCGCCCGACTGCGCGGGAAGATCCCCGCGCCCCGCGCCCTCGCCCCTCCCCCTTTTCGCCACCTCCCCCTCCCGCCCGAGCACCCCGCCCCCGACCTCGGTCCTGGCATCCGGAGCACGTTCACGCCGGACGGCTACCGGCGCGCGGTGGCCCGGGTGGTCGAGTACATCCGCGCGGGGGACATCTTCCAGGCGAACCTGTCGCAGCGATTCTCGGCACCGTTCGACGCCCATCCGTGGCGGCTCTACCGGAGTCTGCGGGCACGGTCGCCGGCGCCCTTCTGCGCCTACCTTCAGCAGGATGATGTCGCGATCGTCAGTCATTCGCCGGAGCGCTTCCTGCAGCTCGACGTCGACGGTCGGGTGGAGACACGGCCGATCAAGGGGACCCGTCCCCGCGGGAAGACCGAGGCCGCGGACCTCCAGCTCGCGACGGAATTGCGCGAAAGCTCCAAGGATCGGGCCGAGCACGTGATGATCGTGGACCTGTTGCGGAACGACCTGAGCCGGGTGTCGGCGCCCGGCACCGTGCGGTGTGAAGAATTGCTGGCACTCGAGAGCTATGCGGGAGTGCACCATCTCGTCTCCACCGTCGCCGGGCAGCTCGAAGGGGGCCACGATGCCGCGGACCTCATCTCGGCGACCTTCCCCGGTGGGTCGATCACCGGCGCGCCGAAGATCCGGGCGATGGAGATCATCGCCGAGCTCGAACCGACCGCCCGTGGCGTCTATTGCGGCGCCATCGGGGCCTGGTCGGCCGACGGGACGCTCGACCTGAGCATCGCGATCCGCACCGCCGTGATCCAGGGTGGCCGAGTGACCTGGAGCGCCGGCGGCGGCATCGTGGCCGACAGCGATCCCGAGGCCGAATATCGCGAGACGCTCGACAAGGCGCGGGGCATCGCCGAGGCGGTCGCAGAGGCGCAGAGGCGCACAGGCGCATGAACACCCCGGCGCGCGTCCTGCTCCTCGACAACAAGGATTCCTTCGTCTGGAATCTCGCGCGCTACGTGCGCGAACTTGGCGCGTTCGCCAAGGTGGTCCGGAGTGATGCCGTCACCGTGGCGGAGGTCGCGGCAGAACGGGCCACGCACATCATCATCTCCCCGGGACCCTGCACGCCAGCCGAGGCGGGGATCTCGGTCGAGGTCATCCGTCGGCTCGGACCCGCGACCCCCATCCTCGGCGTCTGTCTCGGGCACCAGGCCATCGGCGCCGCGTACGGCGGGCGAGTCGTGCGCGCCAAGCGGCCGATGCACGGCAAGACCAGCGCCATCACGCACGACGGCACCGGGGTGCTGGCCGGACTCCCGCTCCCCTTTCACGCCACGCGCTACCATTCACTCGTGGTCGAGCGCGCCTCGCTGCCGGCCGCCGTGCTCGTACAGGCGACGAGTGACGATGGCACCATCATGGCGATCCGGCATCGCACGCATCCGGTGCACGGAGTGCAGTTCCATCCCGAGTCGATCCTGACCGAAGAAGGTCACCACCTCATCCGTAATTTCCTTGCGCTCTGAGACGATGCTCCGGTCGTTCCTGATCCTGCTGCTCCCCGCCACGCTGCAGGCGCAAGCTCGGTCGCGTTGCACCGATCCGCTGGCCGACGCGCGCTGGCGCTCGACCCCGCTCACGGCCATGATCTCGGCCCCGACCCCGGGGGAGCGCGACATCGATCGGTACGTCACGGGTATCGTGCCCCTCCTCGCCCAGGGCTTCCGCGATCCCGCGGCCGATGCGATGCCCATCGGCGCAATGGTCGTCGTACCGGCCGCCGCTGAGCGCGACCCGATCCAGGCGACCCTCACGATCGCCTTCGACCGATCGGGCAAGGTCCTCGCCGCTACGCTCCCGCACCCGAGTGGTGACGCGAGGCTCGACAGCGCCTTCGTGCACGCCGCCAGGAACGCCGGCGCGGGGCGCGGGTTCGGGAGGGTCCCGAGGAAGTTCCGGGGCGACACCTTGCACGTGACGATCTCCATCTCGGACCGTTTTCCCCCCTCACCGCGCGTCGTGTCGCTCGGCACAAGCTCGACGCCGTATCTCGTCGCGGACGTGCCGCCAAGGCTCCGCTCGATGCCCGCGGCACACGCGCCACGCGGCCGCCGAGGACGCGAAGTGACCTTCGCCGCGACGGTCAATAGTGCGGGGCGGATCGTGCCGGCCAGCGTCCGCCTGGTGAGCACCAACGATTCCTCGCTCGTCCCCATCGCGCGCGCGAGCTTCGTACGTGCGGCCTACACGCCGGGGACCAAGCACGGCTGCCCCGCAGAGTCCTACATCCGCCAGAGATTCCCCTTCCCATGATGCGACGACTCTCGTGCCTGGTCGCCTTTGGCGCACTCAGCGCCTGCACCCCCGCCGCCCCGTCGGGCCATATGGCCTACGTCATCGTCACCAATGAGGACTCCGGCGAACTGACGTTCATCGATCCCGTCACAGACTCGGTGGTCGCGACCCTCGCGGTCGGGAAGCGGCCGCGAGGGGTGAAGTTGAGCGCCGATGGTCTCCACGCCTTTGTGGCCCTCTCGGGGAGCCCCAAGTGCCCCCCCACGATGCCGGACTCCGAGTGCGCACTCATCAAGCCCGACAAGAGCGCCGACGGGATCGGGGTCGTGGATCTCCGGACCCGGACCCTCGACCGGATCCTGACCGGCGGATCCGACCCGGAGCAATTCGACCTCTCGAAGGACGACGCCTTCCTCGTCGTCTCCAATGAGGACGCGGGGACCGCATCGTTCATCGACCGCTCGTCGGGCACCGTGACGGCGACGGTGACGGTCGGAGGGGAACCGGAGGGGGTGCGCTTCGCTCCCGACGGCGCGGAAGTCTGGGTCACCTCCGAACAGGGAGGAGCGGTCTACGTCATCGAGGTCGCGACCCAGACGGTCGTGGCCATCGTCCCCGTCGGTCGGCGGCCACGCGATCTCGCCTTCTCCCCCGACGGTGCCTTCGCCTGGGCCACGAGCGAGGTCGATGGCCAGGTGACGGTCGTCGACGCGCACACGCACAATCCGCTCCGGACCGTCAAGCTGCCGGCCGGGTCCAAGCCGATGGGTGTGCGCATCTCGCCCGACGGCGCGCGGGTCTACATCTCGAACGGGCGGGGCGGGACGGTGTGCGTGCTCGACGCGAAGAGCGATTCGCTCCTCGCCGACATCCCGGTCGGGATCAGGCCCTGGGGCCTCGCGCTCTCGGCCGACGGCCACAAGCTCTACACCGCCAACGGCCCGTCGAACGATGTCACGGTGGTCGACACCCGGACGCTGCAGGTGGTGAAACGGATCGGGGTGGGGCGAGGACCGTGGGGGGTGGTGGTGACGAAGTGACGAGTGGCGAGTGCAAGGGGCGAGTCGGCGACAAGGTAAAAGCGAGAAAGGGGGTCTCCTTTCTCGCTTACCGCTTTCTCGCCCACTCGCCGCTTGCACTCTCCCCTCACCCCTTGCCCCGGCCTCTCGCGACTAATCCCCAAAACTTATGCCGATCTCCCGTGCCGTGAGCACGGTGTCGGAATCGGGCATCACGCGCTTGGTCCGCCCGATCACATCCGCCAGCGGGATCAGGGTGATGTTCGGCGGCTGCAGGGCGACCATCTGTCCCCACGACTGCGCCGCCACGGCGCGCACTGCCGCGGCACCGAAGCGGAGCGCCAGCAGCCGGTCGAAGGTCGTCGGCGATCCACCCCGCTGGATGTGCCCCAGGACGATGGACCGGGTCTCCTTCCCGGTGCGCTCCTGGATCTCCTTCGCCACCAGGGATGCGATCCCGCCGAGCCGGTCCACCGTCCCGACCCCGCGACGCTCCAGGAGCTCGATCTTCCCCCCCTTCGGCGTTGCCCCTTCGGCCACCACCACGATCGAGAACTTGCGGCCGCGTGCTTCCCGCTCGCGGATCTTGGCACAGACCTTCTCGATCTCGAACGGGATCTCCGGGATCAGGATGACGTCGGCGCTGCCGGCGATCCCGCTGTTGAGCGCGATCCACCCCGCTTCCCGCCCCATCAGCTCGACGACCATCACCCGCTCGTGACTCTCGGCCGTGGAGTGGAGCTTGTCGATCGCCTCGGTGGCGGTGCTCACGGCCGTGTCGAACCCGAAGGTCACCACGGTCCCCACCACGTCGTTGTCGATCGTCTTCGGCACGCCGACCACCGGGAGCCCCTTCTGCCAGAGGTCGTAGCCGATCTTGAGCGACCCGTCACCACCGATGGTGATGAGGGCCTCGAACCCGCTCGCATTGAACGCCGCGATCAGGTCGTCCGAGCGGTCCACCTCGCGCTCGGCCCCGTCCGGCCCCGCTTCGCGCCAGCGGAACGGATTGCCGCGATTGGTGGTACCGAGGATGGTCCCGCCGAGGTGGGTGATGCCGCGGACGCGGTCGGGATCGAGCTTGATGATCCCGGCATCGTGCGGCCGAAGCAGGCCGTCGAAGCCGCGCTCGATGCCATAGGTCTGCCACCCACGCTGGTGCGCGGAGAGCACGACGGCGCGGATCACGGCGTTGAGGCCGGGGGCATCGCCGCCGCCGGTCGAGAGAGCGAGTCGCATGTCTCAATCTACGACACCACGGCAGGGAGGTAAGGCGCGATTAGACTTGAGGGGTGTTCGCCACGCTCCTCTTCCTTCAGGTCTCGCTCCCGGCCCCCCTCTGGTCGCGCCCGCCGATCCCGTTGGCCGATCCGCGGCTGCTCGAGACGAGTGCGTTGGTGCCGAGCCCTACGCGGAGCGGTCTCTTCTGGACCCTGAACGACTCAGGGAACCCGGCCGAGCTCTTCGCGATCGACACCGCGGGTCGTGCGCTGGGCCGGGTGAGTGTGCGGGGGGCGGAGAACCGGGATTGGGAGGCGCTCGCCGTGGGGCGGTGCCGCCGGAGCGGTGCCGCGTGGCCGGCCTCCTGCCTCTATATCGGCGATATCGGCGACAACAGCAGTGTGCGGCCCCTCGTCGTCATCTATCGGGTGCAGGAGCCGGACGCCGAACATGACACCGTCGTGGCGATCCTCGACTCGCTCCGCGTGGTCTACCCCGACGGCCCGCGCGACGCGGAATCGATGGTGGTCGACGCGCGGGGCGATCTCTGGATCATCTCGAAGGAGCGGCTGCGGAGCCCCCGCGTCTATCGGGTCCCCGCCCGCGCGTGGCGAGCTGGGCGGCCGGTGACGGCGATCTACTCGGCGACCCTTCCGATCCCCTCGGGCAGCGGTGTCGAACAGTGGACCACCGACGCGAGCTGGATCCACGGGGGCGTCGCACTGGCCGTGCGGACGTACGGCGCGCTCTGGAAGGTCCCCTTCGTCCACGGGCACCCCGTGCCCGCCGGGACCAAAGTCCTCTGCTCCTTGGCCGGTCTCGGGCCGCAGGGAGAGGGACTCGCCTGGATCGCAGGGGATCTCTACGGCCTGACGAGCGAGAAGCTCTTCCGTACCGAGGCCTCCATCGCGTTGGTCCGATGCGCGGAATGAAACGGGTGGTGGTGGTGCTGCTGGCGTTCGGGGCGATGCTGTTGATGGACCGCCCCTGGGGTCCGCATGCCACGCATCGCGCCGAATGGCTGGCGGCGGGTGACGTGAAGGTGCGCGCCGTGCGCGCCGGCCAAGGCGACACGACC
>JANMWE010000162.1:0-1768 GCA_031393795.1 Gemmatimonadota bacterium | reverse complement strand
GACCGCGTTCGGCGCGCTCCTCGGCCTTCCGCTCGCCTGGGCGCTGGCGCGCCGGAGGTTCCCCGGCAAGCGACTGGTGCAGGGACTCGTTGACCTCCCGGTGGTGGTCCCGCACCCGGTCGCGGGCATCGCGTTGCTCCTCTTTCTCGGGCGCCGGTCCCTCATCGGCGGGACCCTGGCGGGGATGGGGCTCGAGCTCGTGAACCACGCCGGCGGGATCATCGCGGCGATGGCGTTCGTCTCGATCCCGATCTTGGTGAGCGGCGCACGCGAGGCATTCGCCGGGGTGGACCCGCGGCTGGAGCGGGTCGCGCGCTCCCTCGGAGACACGCCCTCTACCGCCTTCCGCCGGGTCACGCTGCCGCTGGCCGGACGGGGGATCGTCGCCGCGGCGCTGCTCGCCTGGGCGCGCGCGGTGAGCGAGTTCGGCGCCGTAGTGGTGCTGACCTACAATCCGAAGGTGGCGAGCGTCCTGATCTTCGATCGCTTCACCACCGACGGTCTGGTCGGCGCCCTTCCCGCCGCCCTCGCATTGCTGCTGGTGGCGCTTGGCGTCTTCCTCGTCGTACGGCTGCTCCAGCCGAAGGAGACGCGATGATCCGGCTTGACGGGATCACGGTCGCCGCCGGCGAGTTCACCCTGCGCGATGTCTCGCTCACGGTGCCGGCAGGCGGCTATGCGCTGCTCATCGGCCCCACCGGATCGGGGAAGACCACGCTGCTCGAGACGGTGGCGGGATATCTCCCGCCGTCCAAGGGAGCAGTGTGGCTCCAGGACGAAAACGTGACTGCGCTCCCGCCAGAGCGCCGGGGCATCGGTTTCGTTTACCAGGACCATCTTCTATTCCCACACCTCACCGTAGCCGAGAATATCGGGTATGGGCTTGGTGGCGCTCGCACGGCGGGGCCTGCGGCGCTTGACGGGTATCCCTGGAAGAAACGGGTCGCAAACCTGGCTGCGGACCTCGGGATCAACATGTTGATGGATCGGACCGTCGAACGGCTGTCGGGGGGTGAACGCCAGCGCGTTGCTCTCGCGCGAGCGCTCGCGCCGAGGCCGAGCGTGCTGCTGCTCGACGAGCCGTTCGCGGCGCTCGATCCGAGCACGCGTGCGTCGCTGCGCCGGACCTTGCTCACGCTGCAGCGGAAGGAACAGGTCACCATCCTGCAGGTGAGCCACGATTTCGATGAGGCGCTCCGGCTCGGCGACCTGGTGGCCGTGCTGGCCGAGGGGAAGGTGCTGCAGCAGGGGGCACCGGAAGAGGTGTTCCGGCGGCCGAACTCCGCCTTCGTCGCGCAGTTCACTGGCGCGGGGAATGTGCTGGCGGGTGAGGTCACGCAGACCGGGGCGACCGAGAGCGACGGTCGCTTCATGGGACGGTTCCGCGCCCCCGACCTCGAGCTCGACGTCGTGGCCGATCGGGCCGGTCCCTGCCACGCCGTGATCCGGCCGGAAGAGATCCTGGTGAGCCGGGACCCCCTCTCGGCGGCGCGGAACCATCTCCGCGCCACCATCGAACGGGTCGAACGGCTCGGCCCGGTCACGTACATATATTGCGACGCTGGCCGGCCCCTCGTGGCGACCGTCACCTCGACCGGGGCCGAGGCGATGTCGCTCGGACCGGGGTCGGTGGTGTCGCTGACGATCAAGGCGACGGCGATCCTGCTGGTATGAGTTGGGAGGTGGGAGTTCGGAGGGGTGAAATGCCAGCATCCCTGCTCCCGACCGACCCTGCACCCCTCCCAACTCCAAACTCCTAACTGAATGT
>JANMWE010000159.1:0-28733 GCA_031393795.1 Gemmatimonadota bacterium | reverse complement strand
CGCCCGGGTTCAGCGCTCTGAGCCCGAAGGTCGAATGTCATTCGTCCATCTCCACACCCATAGCGAATTCTCCCTGCTCGATGGCGCCAACCGCATCGGGGAGCTGGTCGCGCACGTCAAGAAACTCGGCATGGACTCGCTCGCGGTCACCGACCACGGCAACCTCCACGCCTGCTGGAACTTCTATGAAGAAGCGAAGAAGCAGGGGATCCGCCCTATCCTCGGCTTCGAGGCCTATCTCGCCTTCGGTGACCGGCGCTCCAGCCAGAAGCCGGCCGACGCACCTTCGCAGTACAGCCACCTGGTCCTCCTGGCCAAGAACAAGGTCGGGTACCAGAACTTGATCCGGCTCTCCTCGATCGGATACACCGAGGGATTCTACCGCCGGCCGCGGATCGACAAGGAAGTCCTCGCGCAGTACTCCGAAGGGATCGTCTGCCTCGCCGCCTGCCTCTCGGGCGAGGTCGCGCTCTACCTCCGCGCCGGACAATACGATAAGGCCAAGGCGAGCGCCGCCTGGTTCGCCAAGAACTTCGGCAAGGATGCCTTCTGGCTCGAGATCCAGAAGCACGGCATCGGCGAAGAGGAGATCGTCACCGAGGGGATGCTCCGCCTTGGCCAGGAGCTCGGCCTGGGCGTCGTGGCCACCAACGACGCGCACTACCTGAAGCGGGAAGACGCCGAGGCGCACGACGTGCTCCTCGCCATCGGGACCGGGAGCGAGCTGGACGATCCCAAGCGATTCCGCTTCACGGGTACCGAGAGTTACGTGAAGAGCGAAAAGGAGATGAAGGCGCTCTTCCCCGAACACCTCGAGACGCTGGCCAACACGCAGACGGTGGCCAACGGCTGCGAGTTCTCGTTCGAGAAGAAGTACTACCTCCCCGCCTTCCCCCGCCCCGCCGGCTTCGACACCGAGGACGGGCTGCTGGAACACCTCGCGCTGAGCGGCGCGAAGCGCCGGTACGGGGACCCGTTCTCGAAGGAGGTCCAGCAGCGGCTCGACTACGAGCTGGGCGTCATCAAGAAGGCCGGCTATTCCGGCTACTTCCTCATCGTGCAGGATTTCATCCAGGCCGCGCGCGACCGGGGGATCCCGGTGGGCCCGGGCCGCGGTTCGGCCGCGGGCTCTCTCGTGGCCTATGCACTGTGGATCACCGACGTCGACCCGCTCCGGTTCGACCTCCTCTTCGAGCGCTTCCTGAATCCCGAGCGCGTGTCGATGCCCGACATCGACGTGGACTTCTGCTTCGAGCGCCGCGGCGAGGTGATCGAGTACGTCCGCCAGCGGTATGGCAAGGAGTCGGTCGGGCAGATCATCACCTTCGGGACGCTCAAGGCGCGGGCCGCCCTCAAGGACGTGGCGCGCCTCCTCCGGATCCCACCCGCCGACGCCGACAAGCTCACCAAGCTCGTCCCGTCCGGGCCGGCGTTCGCGATGACGGTCGAAGAGGCCGCGGCCAAGGTCCCCGAGATCAGGGAACTGATCAAGAAGGACCCCACCTACGCCCGGCTCTTCCAGCTCGCCAGCCGCATCGAGGGGATCAGCCGCCACGCCTCGGTGCACGCCGCCGGCGTGGTCATCGCCCCGGGCCCGCTCACCGACTACGTCCCCGTCTGCACCCAGCCCACCAAGGGAGCGGGTGCTTCGGCCGACGGCGCCGACTCGATCATCTGTCAGCTCGACATGATCGCGCTCGAAAAGGTCGGGATGCTCAAGATGGACCTCCTCGGCCTCAAGACCCTCACGGTCATCCACGACACCGTGCGGATGGTCCGGGACCGGTCCGGTGCGGAGCTCCAGATGGACCAGCTCACCTTCGACGACCCCAAGGTGTATGAGCTGCTCCGCGCGGGCCGCACAGCCGGCGTCTTCCAGTTCGAGTCGGCGCTCGCCACCGAGACCCTCCGGGCGATGAAGTGCGACCGATTCGACGACCTGGTCGCCTCCAACGCCCTGCTCCGCCCCGGCCCGCTCGATGCCGGGATGCACCTCGTCTTCATCAAGCGCAAGCTCGGACAGGAGAAGGTCACCTACCCGCACCCGCTCCTCGAGGAGGTCCTCGCCCCGACCTACGGCGTCATCACCTACCAGGAACAGGTGATGCGGATCGCCAACGTGATGGGCGGCTTCTCGCTCGCCGAGGCCGATGTGCTCCGGAAGGCCGTCGGCAAGAAGGACGCGGAGCTGATCAAGCAGGAGCTGGGCAAGTTCATCGAGCGCGGCGTCGCGGCCGGCCATCCCAAGCGGACCATCGAGGAGCTCGCCGCGCAGATCGAGACCTTCGGCCGCTACGGCTTCAACAAGTCGCACTCGGTGGCCTACTCGGTGCTGAGCTACCAGACCGCGTGGCTCAAGGCGCACCACCCCGCCGAGTTCATGGCCGCGCTCCTCAGCTCCGAGATCGGCGACACCGACAAGGTGGTGCAGTACATCCGCGAAGCGCGCGAACTCGGCCTCGAGGTCCTCCCGCCCGACGTCAACGAGTCCGGCTTCAAGTTCACGGTCGTCGGCGAGACCCGCATCCGCTTCGGCCTCGGCGCCGTGCGGAACGTGGGTGAGGGCGCGATCGCGAGCATCATCGCCGGCCGGCGCGAGGCCCCCTACCGCACCCTGCAGGAGTTCGTCGACCTGATCGACCTCCGGCTCTGCAACAAGCGGGTCGTGGAAAGTCTCATCGCCGCAGGGTCCTGCGACGGTTTCGGCGATCGGGCCACCCTGACCGCGGCGGTGGAGAACGTCCTCGGCGAAGCGCAACTGGCGCAGCAGGAACGGGAAGCGGGCCAGGGCACGCTCTTCGGCGAGGCGCCGGTCGAAGACCGTCCGCGCGGCGGCGCGCTGCCCGAGGTGAAGCCGTGGACCGAGGCCGACCGCCTGATCAAGGAGAAGGAGGTCCTCGGCTTCTTCATCTCGGGCCATCCGCTCGAGCGCTGGCGCATCGAGACAGAACTCTTCGGGAATCGGACGACGGCGACGCTGGGCGAATGGAGCGAACACCCGGTCCAGATCGCGGCGGTGGTCACCGGGGTCAAGCGCCAGGTCTCCAAGAAGACCGGGAAGGAATACGCCCGGCTCATCCTCGAGGATTTTCACGGCACTGCCGAGGCGATCGTCTTCCCCGATGCCTGGTCCAGGCTCAATCAGACCATCCGGGAGGACGCCGCCATGCTCCTCTCGGGGGGCTACAGCGCCCGGGACCAGGGTGAAGAGCGGGCCCCCTTCATCGTCGAGGGGGCCGAGGGGCTCGACGTCCTCCGCGGGAGGGGACAAGTTGGAGTGGCCCTGCGCTGGGATTCAGGGGGCGCCCCCCCGGCCGAGGCCCTCAAGGCCGCCGTGGCGCTCTGTGCGGCCCACCCCGGGCCCGCGCCGCTCTATATTGAATGGTCCGATGGCAACGGGGAGCGCTCCCGGATGCGGTCCAGGCGCATCCGGGTGGCCCCCGACGAAGAACTGATCCGTGCCCTGCGCGGGGTGCTCGACCGCGGCGAGGTCCATTACGTGAAGGCGGAGTGATCCATGGCCGTAGCCTACACGCTGGAATTCGAGAAGCCGCTCCAGGAGCTCGATCGCCAGATCGAGGACCTGCGGAAGCTCAGCGAGGAGCGCGGGCTCGACGTGGGCGACGAAGTGCGCCTGCTGGAGACCCGCCTCACGGCGCTCCGGAAGGACCTGTATAAGGGCCTCACCCCGATGCAGCGGGTGCTGGTGGCCCGGCATCCGAAGCGCCCCTACACGCTGGACTATCTGTCGCTCGTGTTCACCGATTTCGTGGAGCTCCACGGCGACCGGCTCTACCGTGACGATCCCGCCATCGTCGGCGGCTGGGCGCGGCTCGACGGCCAGTCGGTGATGGTGATCGGCCACCAGAAGGGGCGCGACACCAAGGACAACCTGCGCCGGAACTTCGGGATGGCCCATCCCGAGGGGTATCGCAAGGCGCTCCGCCTGATGAAGCTCGCCGCCAAGTTCGAGGCGCCGATCATCACCCTCATCGACACTCCAGGCGCCTACCCGGGCCTCGGCGCCGAGGAGCGGGGGCAGTCCGAGGCGATCGCGCGGAACATCATCGAGATGTGCTCCCTCCCCACCCCGATCATCGCAGTGGTCATCGGCGAAGGGGGGTCGGGTGGCGCGCTGGCGCTCGGCGTGGCCGACCGCGTGCTCATCCTCGAGAACGGCGTCTACTCGGTGATCTCCCCCGAGGGGTGCGCCGCGATCCTGTGGAAGGACGCCTCCCAGCGCGAGCGCGCGGCGGCGGCCCTCAAGATCACGCCGGACGACCTGATCCGCCTCAACGTGGTGGACGAGATCATCCCCGAGCCCGAAGGGGGCGCCCACCAGGACACCGAGCGGATGGCCGAGACCCTGCGCACCACGTTGATCCGCCAGATGAAGGACCTCAAGTCGGTGAAGCCCGAGAAGCTGGTGCGCCGGCGTGCCGAGAAATTCGCCGGGATGGGCGTCGTGACCGAGGCCTGATGCAGCTCGTCGAGATCCGCTTCAAAGGAAACCGCCGCGGGTTCTATCGCTGGCTCGACATCGAAGACCCCCTCCGCATGGAGGAGCCGGTCATCGTGGAGGCCGATCGCGGCCTCGACCTCGGCCGCGTCCAGAGCACGGGAGAGACCGCCGCCAAGAAGTGCGGCGGCGGCTGCGCGTCCGGCTGCGGCACCGACGAGGCCCCCAAGGCCGAGGCGGAACCGAAGGTGGTGCGGCGGGCCTCGCAGGACGAGATCCGCCAGCACAATGAACTTCGCAAGCAGGAAGAGGACGCCCGCCGCGCGGTGATGGAGCGGGTCAAGCGCCACGATCTCGGGATGAAGGTGAGCGACACCGAGTGGCAGTGGGATCGCCACAAACTCACGATCTACTTCACTTCCGAGAAGCGCGTCGACTTCCGCACCCTCGTGCGCGACCTCGCGGGCCATTTCCGCGCGCGCATCGAGCTGCGCCAGATCGGCGTGCGCGATGAAGCGGCCCGGCTCTCCGGCGTGGGGCGCTGCGGCCGCGAGTACTGCTGCACGTCGTGGCTCGGCGAGCTCCACCCGGTGAGCCTCGCCCTCGCCAAGGACCAGCACCTCTCGCTCAACCCGCAGCAGATCTCGGGCGGGTGCGGCCGGCTCCTCTGCTGCCTCAAATACGAACACGACTTCTACGTCGCCGCCCGCAAGCGCTTCCCCAAGGAGGGGAAGACGATCACGACCTCGCTCGGCGCCGAGAAGGTCATCGCGGTCGACATCTTCCGTGAGCGGGTATTCCTGCGGTCGGAGCAGCAGGGCTCCCGCATCATCCCGCTCGTCCAACTGAAGGAAGAGGTCGAGCTGCTCGGCCAGAGCCTCCCGATCCCGGAGACGCGGCTCCCCCCGCCGATCCCGGAGCGCAGCGCCGCGGCCCCGAGCGAACCCCAGGTGGACACCGCGACGGCCGACACGGCCGAGGATTCTCCTGCGCGTCGGCGACGGCGCCGCGGGCGGCGCGGCAAGGGAGGAGGCCTCGGCGGGCTCGACACTCCGCCTTCGAACCCACCGACGAGCGACTGAGTGCCGCGCTTCTTCATTACCACCGCCATCGATTACGCCAACGGCGACCCCCACCTCGGACATGCATACGAAAAGGTGGGGGCCGATGTCATCGCGAGGTGGCGCCGGCTCCGGGGCGACGACGTCTGGTTCCTCATCGGGATGGACGAGCACGGGCAGAAGGTGGCGCAGACCGCCGCCGAGCGCGGCCTCGAGCCGCAGGCGCTCACCGACCTCATCGCCGAACGTTTCGAGGCGATGTGGCGCCGGCTCGGCCTGTCGCACGACCAGTTCATCCGCACCACTGCCGCCCCGCACAAGGAGGGCGTGCGTGAGCTGATCGAGCGGATCTTCGCCAAGAACCCCGACGACTTCTACGAGAAGAGCTACGCCGGCCATTACTGCGTCGGCTGCGAGTCGTTCAAGGCCGACGGGGAGATCGTGGACGGCAAATGCGTGCTGCACCCCACGCGCACCCTGCAGTGGGTCGAGGAACGGAATTGGTTCTTCCGGCTCTCGAAATACCAGCCCTTCCTCGAGAAGCTCTTCGCCGACCGGCCGGAGTTCCTGGCCCCGGAGAGCCGCAGGAATGAGATCCTGGGGCTCCTCAAACAGGGGCTCGATGACATCTCGGCCAGCCGCTCGCGCTTCAGCTGGGGCGTCCCCTTCCCCCGGCCCACGAGCGACGGCGAACAGCAGACGACCTACGTCTGGTTCGACGCCCTGCCCAATTACTGGACCGCGACCCGCTTTCCCGGCTCCAAGGCGCAGTGGCCCGCCCAGCTGCACGTCATCGGCAAGGACATCACCCGGTTCCATTGTGTCATCTGGCCGGCGATGCTCGAGGCCGCAGGGCTCCCCCTCCCCGAAAAGGTCTGGGCCCACGGGTTCATCTACCTGGGCGGGGAGCGGTTCTCCAAGAGCGCGGGGGTCAAGCTCGAGCTGGGGGAGGCGATCGACCGTTTCGGTCCCGACCCCTTCCGGTTCTACCTGATCCGGGAAGTGCCCTGGGAGAGCGACGGGAACTTCTCGTGGGAGCGTTTCGCCGAGCTGTACAACGCCGAATTGGCGAACGGCCTGGGAAACCTGGCGAGCCGAGTGCTGGCGATGATCGAGAAGTACCGGGGTGGCGTCGTGCCTGCGGGGAGCCTTCCGGCACTCGAAGAGTCAGGGGCCCGGGCGACCACGCTTTATGCCGAGCGGATGGACGCCCTCGACCTGCGAGGTGCGATCGAGGCCGCCCTGGGGCTGGTGGCCGAGGCGAACCTCGCGATCACCCAAGCCGCACCCTGGGCGGTGGCCAAGGACCCCGCGCGCTCGGGAGAGCTCGACGCGGTCCTGGGTGCGCTCGCCCGCTCGCTGATCCGGCTGGCGGTGATGTTCTCGCCCGTGATGCCGGCCAAGGCGCAGGAGCTCTGGGGCGCTTTGGGTCAGACGGGGGCGCTGGCGGGGGCCGGGTGGGCCCGCGCGACCCATCCGGAGGCCTCCGGGAGCAGCGTAACGAAGCCCGAGGCCCTCTTTCCACGCCCTGAATCGGCACCTAACTCCTAAGTCATTTTGCCACATAGACTTAGATATGTTCGGTACAGGTTGACATTGGCTGTACCGGACTCCATTTTTGTTCTCTGTACCCCAAAGTGACTAGAGGGTACCCACCCGAACGGGTGGGGGTGTCGCCGCTGTCCCGGAGCCGGAATGCACGAACGTCGTTGGCGCGTAGTGGTGGTACCCCCGGGTTCGGGGACCTCGAAGGTGTTCGAGGTCTCGCAGAACCTGGTGAAGCTCGCGCTCGGCGTAGGGCTCGTATTCGTGCTGGCGACCGTCCTGCTCACCTACACCACCCTGTCGCATACGCTGACGATCGCGCGGCATCAGGGGCTCATCCGCGAGAACCAGGTCCTCGCGCACGAGCTGGGGCAGATGGAAGGACGGATGGACCTGCTGCAGGACACCCTCGGGGCGATCCAGCGCAGCAGCGCCATGATCCGCCTCCTCGCCAACCTCGATCCCGTCGATCCGCAGGTGGCGGCGGCCGGCATCGGTGGTCCGGCGCGGACGTCGGCGGCCACCGAGGAACTGCGAAGCGCCGGAGTGCTGGGCGAGCGGACGGCCAACGTGAAGGTCGACCTCAACGCGATGATCCGCCGGGCCAACCTGCTCGCCTCCGCGTTCACCGAGGCAGCCGATAGCCTCGAGCTCCACACGGCGCGGCTGGCTGCGACGCCGAGCATCCTGCCGTCGAACGGCTGGCTCACTTCGGCCTTCAGCCAGATGCGGGCCCACCCGATCCTGCACATTGACCGTCCGCACGAGGGGATCGACGTTTCGGCCCCGTCGGGCACGCCGATCGAAGCGCCGGCGGCCGGCGTGGTGATCAGCGCCGGGTGGGAGACCGGGTTCGGCAATTGCGTGGTGCTCGATCACGGATTCGGCGTGGTGACCAAGTACGCCCACGCCTCGCGCCTCCTGGTGCGGGCCGGACAACACGTCAAGCGGGGCGAGCGGATCGCGCTCGTGGGCAGCACCGGCCTCGCCACCGGACCGCACCTCCACTACGAGGTGCACGTCAACGGGAAGCCGGTGGATCCACTCCGCTACGTCCTGCCGAACGTCGTGGTCGACTGACCGACCGCACCTTCACCGCGCGACCGACGGGGGCCCTCAACGGGCCCCCGTTCGCATACGGTGCATCTCCATCCCGACGGCGTGGGTCATGAGCCTCACCCCGAATCCGATCAGGCTTCCCTCGGCGAACGCCTCCGCGACACCTTTCATGGTCCGGAGCGAGACTCGAGCTTCGTCGGAGATGGCGTAGACAGGGTCCCATCCGGCCGGGCGGAGCTTGGCCTTGAAGCTGTGCAGTCCTTCGAAGTTGTAGAACCGCTTGCCGTGCGCTCGCAGCCTGGCCAGCGACCAGGTGAGCCACCAGGGGTCGCGCCGGGAGCGGTCATGGGGCGCAGGCGCCAGCGGGGCCAGACCCAGGGTCGCATACCGCCCACCGTTCTCGGCCATCCATTGGAATGCGCGATCCACCAGGAGTTCGGAGGTCCCGTTCGGGGCGTTCCGCCCCCGGACGATCTGTTCCACGAGCCAGCCGGTACGGCCGGGGATCGGGGTGAGGATCAGGAAGCCCACCGGCCGACCGTTCTGGTCTGCGACGACCAGGCGCCGGTCGCGCAGGTCAGCCAGGAGCCACGGCGTGGTGAGAAACCCGAGCGGCGGCAGCCCCTTGGCACCAAGCCACTCCAGGAGCAGTGCATCCAGGGCGGGGTCTGTTCCGGTCCCGGCAGGCCGGACCGTCGCCGAGACCCCCTTGTTCCGCGCCCGGTTGAGCTGGCCCCGCAAGGAAGAGTGTCCGGCCATGAGTCCGATCCAATCGCCCGGATCCCACCAGGGCTCCGTCCCGAGCACAGTGGCAGCGTATCCGGGATCGGGGAGACAGCGTCGGGCCAGACGATCCTGAGCACCGACGTAACAGACGCGGACACCCGCCGAGTGCGCGTCGCCCTCGAACTGCACCACGACCTCGTCCAAGCGCCCCGGAGGGCAGACCGGAGCCCCGCCGACCACCCAGATGTGGCGGCGACGCACATGTCCGACCACCCCGTCACCCGAAGGAGTGAACCAATAGCGGAACCCCGGATTCAGGATCTGGTAGGCGGTCGTGTTCCATCCGTGCGCGAGCACCAACGCGCGCGCCCGCTCCTGATCGATCGCAACTCCGGTTCCGAGCCTGCCTTCCATTCGCCCCTTCCCTTTCGAGGTAGGAAGGTAACGTTTCACCCATGCGCTGGCTCCTCTGCTTCGCTTTCCTGTTCACCGGGTGCCACAACGGCACCACAGTGGTCATCGTCTCCATCCCGGATGGCGCTGGCCCCGCGCGTCCCGCGGCCGAGCAGATACTCATCGTCGTGCCGTACGACCGGGACAGCGTGGTCCGGAAGATCAGCGCTCCCTGGCTCGCCACTAGGCCGGACACGATCCCGCTCACCCGGCTGCTCGATTCCCTGCAGGGGGCCTTCGCGCGACTGGCCGCGGCCACTCCTGCGGCCCGGGCGGCGGCCCGGGGGGCGGTGGACCGGCTCCAGGCCCCTGATGGCCCGCTCGCGCGCCTGCGTGCGGCCCAGCACGCCTGGCAGGACTCGGCGTACGCGTCCTACGACAGTCTGACCTTCCTGCTGGTGAAGCGGATCGCACGCGACCCGTTCGCCGATACGACCGACGCCGCCGGGGTCGCGCGGGTGACCCCGTCGCGCAGCGGCCCCTGGTGGATCACCGCCACCACCTGGGACGCCAATGATCCCTTCTCGGAGTGGTACTGGAATCTCCCGCTGACCGGCGACACTCTGCGGTTGACCGCGGCCAACGCCCGCCACCGCCGCCGCTTCTAGGAGCCACGATGTCCCGACCCACGACCCGCGCCGGCGCGGCCCTGCTCGCTTCCCTCCTGACGTTCGGCTTCACCTGCACCGAGGCGACGCCGCCCGCCGCCGAGGCCGCCGTCCCGGCCCTGGCACAGGGCCAGACTCCCGACCTGCTCGACCAGCGCACCAAGGGTTCGGCCACCGCGCCGGTGCGCGTGGTCGAGATGTCCGACTTCCAGTGCCCCTGGTGCCGACGATTCACGGTCGAGACCTCGGGGATCCTCGAGCGGGAATACATCGCGACCGGCAAGGTGCGCTGGATCTTCATCAATTTTCCGATCATCCAGCTCCACCCCAATGCCGGTGCGGCGGCCGAGCTGGTGATGTGCGCGGCCGCCCAGGGGAAGTTCTGGCCGATGCACGATATCCTGTACCGGCAGCAGGAGGCCTGGGCACCCCTCCACGCGCCGGAGCAGTACATGCTGACGCTGGTCGATTCGCTCCGGATCCCGCGCGACTCGATCCTCCCCTGCCTCCGCGACGCCCGGATGCGGGCGCTGGTACAGCGCGACCTCACCACCGCCCAGCGGATCGGCGCCCGGAGCACGCCGAGCTTCCTGATCGAAGGGGCGCTCCTGAGCGGCGCCTATCCGGTCGATGTCTTCCGCCACGTGCTGGACTCGATCTACGCGCTGAAGACAGCCACACATCAGTGAGGAGTGAGGAGTGAGAAGAGAGGAGTGAGGAGTGGACAGGACGAAGGCCCTCTGTGCAGCTTAGGCAGCGGGCCTCTGTTCGATCCACTTCTTACACCTCACTCCTTACTTCTCACTTAGTTCACACCACTCCGGCGACGGAGAGGAACACGTCGTACAGCGCGTGGGTCCAGGCGGTGATCCCGAATCCGCGCAGCACGAAGAGTCCACTGAAGAGAATCCCGGCCACGAAACGGAAGACGAATGACTGGAGCTGCCAGGTGTCGCCGTAGGGGCCGATATAGTGGAAGGCGGAGAAGATGAGGGCGCCCACGACGACCGCGAAAAGGCTCGATGCTCCGGGCAGCCACCCGAACGCTCGTCGAGCCAGCCAGGCCAGCCCGGAGACCAGGATGACCCGGAAGAGCAGTTCTTCGTAGATCCCGGCCCCGAGGGAGAGCATCACCTGCGTGCTGAGGCCGAGCCCCTGCAACCCGCCGACGGCCAGCGCCGAGGGCCCTCGGAGGAGGAGCGCGGTGAGGATCCCGGTGACCGCCCCGAAGAGGAGCGCCAGCCCCACCGCCTCGCCGAACATCCCGACGAAGATCACCGGCCGGAGCGGCCCGCGGTCGCGCCAGATGAGGGTAACGCCGATCCCGATGAGGAGGGCATCGAACAGGAGCAGCCCTCGACCCCCACCCAGCGTGAGGAAGAGGGACTTCAGGAGGACGTCGGCGCCGTTCCGGACGCCCGCGGTGGCGCCCCCTTCGAGCAACCAGGCCAGACTCTCGTACGCCAGGATGAGCGGGGCGGCGAAAAGGATCGTATACCGGGGGGACCTGCTCAACTGCCAGTAGTTCATCGTGCGGTGAGGATCCGGTCGATGGCGGCGAGGCAGCCGGTGAGCCCTCGGACGGTGTGGTCGCCCATGTGCCCGATACGGAAGGTGCGCTCGCGCAGTTTCCCGTACCCGGGCGCGATGACATAGCCCTCGGCCTCCACCCGCGCGGCGATCTCCTTGCCGGATGCCCCTTCCGGCACCGTCACCGCGGTCACCGTGTCGGCCCGCGAGCCGGCCGCCGCGAGAATGCCGTATCCCGGATGCTCGGAGGCCCAGTGGCGGACCAGCGCCGCCATCGCCGCGTGACGCGCCCACCGCGACTCGATCCCTTCCTCGGTCACCGCGGCCAACTGGGCCGCGAGGGCGAAGAGCAGGGAGATCGCGGGGGTGTTCGGGGTCTGGTCCTTCTTGGCGAACGCCTCGAACTCCACCAGGTCGAAGTAGAGCCCGCGCCCACCGGTGCTCCGGGCCTGCGCCAGGAACGCCTCGGACGCCACTCCAAAGGCCAGGCCCGGCGGGAGGGCGAGCGCCTTCTGCGATCCGGTGAAGATGTAGTCCAGATCCCACCCGTCGGTCTCGATCGGGGTCGCGGCCATCCCGGTGACGCTGTCGATGAGGCACATCGCCCCGTGTCGGCGGGCCAGCTCCTGGACGGCCCGGATGTCGGTGAGGGCCCCGGTCGAGGTCTCGGAGTGGACCACGGTCACCGCCGCGAACGCGCGCGCGCGGAGCGCGGCTTCCACCTGTTCCGGCGGGACGATCCCACCCAGGGGCACCTCGAGCACCTCGACGGTGCGCCCGCAGGCACGCGCCACGTGCGCGAACCGTTCGGAAAAGGCACCGTTGACGAGCGAGAGGATCGCTCCGGAGGGCGCACAGCGCACCCCCGCTTCCATCAGCCCCGTTGCCGAGGAAGAGCTCACCAGCACCGGACGGGCCGTCCGGAAGACGAGCTTGAGCCCGGCCTGGATCCCCGCGAAAAGTCGTTCGAAGGCCTCGCCCCGATGCGGGATCATCGGACGGGTCATCGCCGCGAGGATCTCGGCGCGGACCTCCGTCGGTCCAGGCAGGAAGAAGTGTCCGTCTTCGAGGAGTCGGGTCACGGGAGTACCAGGGATCGGAGTTCGTCGAACGTCGTGAGCACATGGTCGGCGCCCTGCACCACCGCCTCGCGGCGCACGAACCCGGTGTAGGCCGCGAGGCCGGCACCCGCGCCACGCATCGCCAGGTCGGTGATCCCGTCACCGACCGCGAGGATCGGCATCGGAAGGTCCAAGGATCGCAGCACGGTGGCCTTGCCGGTGGCCGTGGCGAGGGGGCTGGAGGCGTCCCAGCCATTGTACCGCCCGTGGCCGTCGAACCGGACCTCCACGGCGGATACTTCGGAAGCCGGGATGCCGAGCCAGTGGGCGAACGGCACAACCGCCCCGCGGATCCCCCCGCTGATCACGCGCAGTTGCAGCCCCGCCTCGCGGAATTGTGCAAGCGCCTCCCGTGCCCCCGGGGCAGCGGCCGCTTGGTACGCCGCGGCGAGCGCGGTCAGTTCATCCGCCGTGGGGCGGACCATGTCGAGTCGAAGGCCATAGAGCCGGTCGAGCGGGGCCGTCCCATCCATCGCCTGCCGGGTCAGCCTGCCGATCTCCGCCGCCAGGTCTGCCCCTCGGCGTGCGGCCAGCCAGTCGATCCCCTCGATCCCGGTGAGGGTCGAATCGACGTCCAGCACGACGCTCCGGAACGCGCTCAATCCGGGAAGCTCACGTGCCCAGGAAGGAGACGATCGTGGCCGAGCGGACATCGGGGAGCTCGAGCAGCCGGCGACGGATCTCCTGGCCCACCGGGTCATCGACGGAGATCGCCGCGAGCGCTTCGCCCCCTTGCCGAAGCCGCGCCTGATGGTACTCGGCGATGTTCACCCCGGCCGCGCCCAGGAGGCTCCCGACCCGCCCGATGACGCCGGGCACATCGTGATTGGTGAGGATGATGAGGGTCTGGCGCGGGGCGATGTCCACCCGGAACCCCTCGATGCGCGTGAGGTGCGGGGTGGTGCGCGCAGGGGCCATCCCTGCGACCGTGACCGACTCCAACTCGCTCCCCACGGTCACTTCGATCGCCGCAGGGTGTTCGGCCTCGGAGAGATCACCGATCGCCACTTCGAGTCCCCGCGCGGCAGCCACCGCGCGAGCGTTGACGAGGTTGAGCCGCTCCGACTCGACCACTCCTTCGAGCGCACCGAGCGCGGCGGCGGCAAGGAAGGCATCGCGACCACCACCCAGGTCCTGGCCCACGCGGACGGTCAGGCGCCCGACGAGCTTCACCCCCTTGTCCGCCAGGAGGGCGCGGGCCAGCGTCGCCAACCGGCGGGCCAGGAGCAGCGCCGGCTGCAGCTCGGCCCATCCGATCCCATCGAGGGAGGCGACGTTGATGGAACGGCCGAATTCCTGGCGAAGGAGCGCGTCACGGACCGCGGCGCACGCATCCACTGCGACGTTCCGCTGCGCCTCCACCGTCGACGCCCCGAGGTGCGGGGTGAGGATCACGTTGCGCGCCTTCCGCAGCGGATGGTCCGCCGGCAGGGGTTCCACGTCGTACACATCGAGCACCGCCCCGCCGATCCGACCCTGTTCGAGCGCTTCGACGAGGGCGTCCTGGTCGATGATCCCCCCGCGCGCGAGGTTCGCCACCACCGCCGTGGGCGGGAGGAGGGCCAGGGCGGCGCGACCGATGAGTCCGCGGGTCTCCTCCGTGAGCGGCGTATGGACCGTGAGGACATCCGCCGACGCCAGCAGGGCCTCGAGCGACACCGCCCGCTGGACCTGCAACGCCTGCAGCCGGGTATCGGTGACGTAGGGGTCGAAGGCCATCACCCGCATCCCGAAGGCCCGTGCCCGCTGGGCCACCTCACCCCCGATCGGCCCGACGCCGACGATCCCGAGGGTACGCCCGTGCAATTCCCGGCCGACGAGCTTGTTCCGCTCCCACTTTCCCCCCTTCATCGAGGCATCGGCGGCGGCGAGATGCCGGAAGAGCGAAAGGACGGAGGCGAAGAAAAGCTCCGCCACCGCCACCGTGTTCCCGGCCGGAGAATTGATCACCGCGACACCGAGCGTGGTGGCGGCCTTCAGTGCGATGTTGTCGATCCCCACGCCGGCCCGCCCGATCACCTTGAGGTTGGTGCCGCGGCGGATCACCTCTTCGGTGACCTTCGTGGCGCTCCGGACGATCACCGCGTCGTAGTCGGCGATCCGCCCCAGCAGCTCCGCCGGCGGCAGCGTGGGTGAGACGTCCACCTGGAGGCGCGGCTCGGCGCTCAGGAGGTCGATCCCCTCCTGGTCGATCCCGTCGGTGACGAGGACGCGGAACGAGCGCGCGGCACCGCGGACCGGGGGCTGGGCGGCAGGAGCGACGGCTGACCGATGATCCATGATGATCGCCTCAGAAGGGTCGAATAAGGCAACGATGAAAAGTAGCGTGATCCGGGACGAGGTGCCCGTTGACGCCACCGCCCGACCTCCCGACCTTTGGGCGATGCCTGAGACCTCCCTGGCCTATCGCGGCGCCGTCCGATTGGCCACCGCACTCCTGCCGTGGGCGGCGCGCCTCAGCCCGAAGTTGGCGCGTGCCCACGCCGCACGGGCCGGCGTGCTCGAGCGCCTCCGGGCCTGGAGTGCCACCGGGCGGGACGCACGCCGGCCACTGGTCTGGTTCCACGCTCCCTCGGTGGGTGAAGGACTGCAGGCCGAGTCGGTGATGGGGGCGCTCCGGGCCACACGACCGGAGTGGCAGATCGCCTACACCCACTTCTCGAGCTCGGCCGAGGCGCTCGCGCGCCGGGTCCCCGCGGACATCGCCGACTATCTCCCCTACGACACTCCCGAAGCCGCCGAATCGCTGCTCGATATCCTGCGGCCTTCGGCCCTCGTCTTCACCAAGCTCGACCTCTGGCCCGAACTCGCGACCCGTGCGTCCGCACGCGGGGTGAAAGTGGTGCTCGTCGCCGCGACGGTGCGGCCGGGGAGCGGGCGGTTGGGATGGCCGGCCCGGTCCTTCCTCGCGCCGGGGTATGCTTCCCTGAGCGCGGCGGCCGCGATCGACCCCGCGGATGCGGTGCGGCTGAGCGCCCTCGGGACGAGGCCCGGCGTGATCATCGTGAACGGTGACCCGCGCTTCGACAGCGTGACCGCGAAGGTCGCGGCGGTGCGCCCGGACGATCCGCTCCTTGGTCTCGGCCGAAGTGGCCCTACCCTTGTCGCGGGTTCCACCTGGGAGGACGACGAGGTCCTCCTTCTCGAAGCTTTCGCACGGGTCCGTGCCCGGCATCCCCGGGCGCAGCTGATCCTGGTCCCGCACGAACCGACCGCGGCCCATCTCCACAAGATCGATGAGCTGGCCCAGCGCTCCGCACTCCCCGTCCCCGTACGCCTGAGCGCAAGAACCGGTGCGGCCCCCCTCCTCGTCGGCGACAAGGTGGGGGTCCTTGCCGCCCTGTATGGCGCAGGATCGATGGCCTATGTCGGGGGTGGCTTCCGGCGGGCGGGGTTGCACTCGGTCCTGGAACCTGCGGCGTGGGGGCTCCCGGTCTTGATGGGACCGAATTGGAGGGAGAGTCGGGATGCGACACTCCTCCGCGAGGCCGGGGGAGCGGTAGCCCTCCCGCCGAAGGAGTCGCAAGACTCCCCGTTCGCGATCCTGGTCAGGATCTGGAGCGGGTGGATCGAGCAGGATGGCGTGCGCGCAGACGCGGGGCGAAAGGCGCGTGCGGTGGTGGACCAGAACCTCGGCGCGAGCGCGCGCTGCGCCGAACTGATCGTGATGACGGTCGAGTCAACGCGGTAACGAAGAAGGGCAACGGCAAGGAGGTGGGTACCGATCGCAATGGTACCTTCCTGAGCGAAGCGAAGGACCTAGCTCGTCACGCTAGGTCCTTCGTCGCTTGCGCTCCTCAGGAGGGTTCCCGTCTCCTGCCCGCCGACCCCGCTCCCTTGCCCTTCTACGGGCTTGGCGGGGCCTCGACGATCACGCCTTCGTAGGATACGGATCGCGGCGACAGCACCCCGAACGTGCCGAGGGTGATGATGCCATCGAGGATGGAGGTGTGGGTGTGGATGCGCACATTGGCGATGCTCTTGCCGCCGACAAGCTGAGCGGCGAGGGTCTTCTGCAGCATCGGCTGGCTGACCGGCAAGAGTCCCCAGGCGGCCCAGAGCGCCTTCGCGTTCACCTTGAACGCCGTGCCCTGCGGAGCGGCCACGTTGTCCGCGGCCAGGGTGGCCGGGACGCCGAGGGTGGTCGCATCGAAAGTCTGCGCGCACCCCGCCGCCGCCACGAGGGCGACGGCGAGGGCGGTGTTCCGGAAGGAGCGTCGCAAGTGGATCAGATCCCCGGGACGACCGGCACGTTGAAGTTCCACCCGAGGCCGATCGAGAAGATCTTGTTCTTCACATTGTTGTTGAGCGAGATCTGGTCGTAGGCGATGCGGCCGTTGATCCCGCCGATGAGGCCGAGGTTCACGCCGGCGCTGATCCCGAACTTGGTCTGGGAATTGTCCACGCCGCCGGTGCTGCGGGTGTACTGCATGCGCGGGGCGATCCACGGCTTGATCGAGACACCGGGAGTCGGGATGTTGAGCGCGATGCCAAGGCTCACGGGGATGTTGACGTTCTTGAGGTCCTGACCAAGCGGGCCGGCGCCCTTCAACACCCAATATCCGGCACCCACCTGCGCGTTGACCGAGATCGGGATCAGCGGGCCGCCGAAGACCTTCATGTTGGCGGTGGCGCCGAAGGAGGTCTGGTTGTTGCCGGCGCCTTCCGGATTGGTCGAGGCGTAGGTGGCGGTGACGCCGAGCGGGCCGAGGGCGACGCCGCCGGTAAGGCCGATGGTCTTGGCCTTGGCGCTGCCCGGCTCGAAGGTGTCGAAGCCGTAGTCAGCATTGAGCGAGATGCCGCTGCTGACGCCGGCACCGTAGACCGGCAGCCCGAGGACCTGCGCCCGGGCGGGAACGGCGAGGAGTGACGCGGCAGCGACTGCAAGAGCAACAGTACGACGCATGGTGCCTCCGAAGTGGTGGACCGGAAAGAAAACTTCACCGGCAGGCCGCAAGCTACCGCGGCCCCGCCGATGAAGTCAATTCAAGCGAGGATCAACGCAGCCAGGCGAAGCTGACCGACACACCGTCCATGTCGCCGATCGCGCCGGAGACTCGGAGGTCGACCTGACGGTTCAGCTTGACGTCGGCGCCGAGGCCGATGGAGAAGAGCAGGTCGCTGTTCCCGTTCCCGAAGACCGGGGTCAGCACCGGCTGGAAGTAGGGGACGAAACTGGTCGAGCTCCCCTCGAGGTCCACCCGGCGACCGAGCGAGATACCGATCGGGAACATGAACTGGTTGAACTGGTTGACCAGGCTCGCCCCGGCGCCCAGGGTCAGGGCGCCATCGAGCGGGAAGCTCTGGCTGTGGGTCAGGACGCGGGTCCGGCCATCGACGCCGAGGAGGATCGCGGTGCTGTTGGTCCCCGAGCCGAGGTCCCAGAATCCGCCGCGGAACCCGACGTCCCAGTTCTTGTGGCCGGCCTTGTAGAATCCTTCGAGCGCCACGCCGCTGCCCGGATCGGAGAGGGAGAGGCCGATCTCGGAGCGGGCGAAGGCACGGTACGGGGCCGCGAAGACCGGGGTGCCGGTGGACTGGGCGGCCGCGGTCAGCGGGGCGAACAGCACTGCAAGCAGCACGAGCTTACGCATCAGTCTTGTTCTCCTGGACATGTTCTGCCACGACCCGGACGCGGTCGTGGACGACCTGAAGGAATCCGCCCCGCACCTGAAAGGTACGGGTGCTCTCCCCCCGGCGGACGGCAAGGACGCCCTCCCCGAGGAGGGTCATCATCGGCGCGTGCCGGGGCAGCACGCCGACCGACCCATCGTAGGCCGGCGCGGTCAGCGCGTCGGCCTCACCGTCGAAGATGGCCGCTTCCGGCGAAATGACCGTGACGTGCATCACGCCGACGCCATCTTCTTGGCCTTCTCCACCGCCTCGTCGATCCCACCCACCATATAGAACGCCTGCTCGGGGAGATGGTCGAACTCACCGGCCAGCACCCGCTCGAACGACTCGATGCTCTCGGCCAGCTTGACGTACTTGCCCGGGAACCCGGTGAACTGCTCGGCGACGAAGAACGGCTGCGACAGGAAGCGCTGCACGCGGCGCGCCCGCGACACGACCAACTTGTCCTCTTCCGAGAGCTCGTCCATGCCCAGGATGGCGATGATGTCCTGGAGCCCCTTGTACCGCTGCAGGATGCGCTGCACCCCGATGGCCACGTCGTAGTGACGCTGGCCGAGGTACTGCGCGTCCAGGATGCGGCTGGAGCTGTCAAGCGGGTCGACGGCCGGGTAGATGCCGAGCTCCGAGATCGCACGGCTCAACACGACCTGCGCGTCGAGGTGGGCAAAGGCGGTAGCGGGCGCCGGGTCGGTCAGGTCGTCGGCCGGCACATAGATGGCCTGCACCGAGGTGATCGAGCCCTTGGTGGTGGAGGTGATACGCTCCTGCAGGTCGCCCATCTCGGTGGCCAGGGTGGGTTGGTACCCAACGGCGCTCGGCATGCGGCCGAGGAGGGCCGAGACTTCGGACCCGGCCTGGGTGAACCGGAAGATGTTGTCGATGAACAGGAGCACGTCCTGGTTCTCGACGTCGCGGAAGTATTCCGCGATGGTCAGGCCCGAGAGGCCGACGCGGAGGCGGGCGCCCGGCGGCTCGTTCATCTGGCCGTACACCAGCGCGGTGCTCTTGATGACGCCGCTCTCGCTCATTTCCTGGTAGAGGTCGTTCCCTTCACGGGTCCGCTCGCCGACGCCGCAGAACACGGACTTGCCGCCGTGACCCTTCTGCACGTTGTTGATCAGCTCCATGATGACGACCGTCTTGCCGACGCCGGCGCCGCCGAAGAGGCCGATCTTGCCGCCCTTCACGAACGGGGCGATCAGGTCGATGACCTTGATGCCGGTCTCGAACACCTCGGTCTTGGGCTCGAGGTCGGTGAACTTCGGGGTCTCGCGGTGGATCGGCCACCGCAGCGCGTCCTTCGGGATCGGGGCGCCACCGTCGACGGGCTCCCCGAGCACGTTGAGGATGCGGCCGAGCGGCACATCGCCGACCGGCACCGAGATCGCCGCGCCGGTGTCGAGGACGTCCATCCCGCGCACCACGCCGTCGGTGGTGCTCATCGCCACCGCGCGGACCTGGTTCTGCCCGATGTGCTGCTGCACCTCGGCCACGAGCCGCACCGGCACCGCGCCGGTCGAGTTCTCGAGGAGGAGGGCGTTGTAGATCTCGGGCAGGTGGCCGGGCTCGAACTCGACGTCGAGGACGGGACCGATGACCTGGATGACCTTGCCGATCTGCTGCGTTGCCGTTGCCATGATTCGTCCTCGAAGGGTCAGTCTTGCAGCGCCGCGGCCCCGCCCACGATCTCGCTGATCTCCTGCGTGATCGCGGCCTGGCGGAGGCGGTTGTACGTGCGCTTGAGCGAATGGATGATGTCGCCCGCGTTGTCGGTCGCGTTCTTCATCGCGGTCCGGCGGGCGCCGTGCTCGGCCGCGGCGGTCTCGACCAGGCCGCGGTACACCGCGTTCCGGACGTAGAGCGGCAGGAGCGACGACAGGATCGCGTCGGCGCCCGGCTTGAGCAGGTAGTCGGGCCGCACCCCCTTCGCCGCCGGCGCCTCGATCGGGAGGATCCGGCGGGTCGTCGGCGGGGTGCTGATCGCACTGAGGAAGCGGGAATAGATGAGGTCCACGCTGGCCAGCGCTCCCTGCTCGAACGCGGCCATCAACCCGGCCACGAGCTCGGTGGCGTGCTCGGCAGTGGGCTTGTCGCCGATATCGATGCGCTGCACCGTCGGGATCCGGCCGATGTAGCGGAAGTAGCCGATCCCCTTCTTGCCGACGCCGTGGAGCTCCACCGTGTGGCCCGAGGCCTCGAGCTCTTCGATGCGACGACGCGCTTCCTTGATCAGGCCGGCGTTGAATCCGCCCGCGAGTCCGCGGTTGGAGGTCACGAGGATGATGGCGGCACGGGTCGGCCCACCGGCCGCCGGGCCCACTGGCCGACGCAGGAGCGGGAACGATTCCGCCAGCTCCGCCGAGTACAGGTCCGCGATCACCGCCGTGAGCGCCTCGGCGTAGGGCCGCGCCGACACCACGCGGTCCTGCGCCCGCTTCAGCTTGGACGTGGAGACCAGCTCCATCGTCCGGGTGATCTTCCGGGTGTTCTGGACCGACTTGATCCGCCCCCGGAGCGCCTTGGTCTGCGCCATCTCAGGCGGCCCGGAAGAGCGGCTTGAAGGCGGCGACCGCGGCCTTGAGCTGGCTGGTCAGCGCGTCGTCCAGCACCTTCTTGGTCTTGATCCCCTCGAGCACGGTGGGCTGGGCCGAGGAGAGGTAGGACAGGAAATCGGACTCCCACTGACGGATGTGCTTCACCTCGACGTCATCGAGGTGCCCGTTGGTCACCACCCACACGATCGCGACCTGCTTCTCGACCGGCATCGGCGCATACTGCGGCTGCTTGAGGATCTCGACCAGCCGGGCGCCGCGGGCGAGCTGCTTCTGCGTCGCGGCGTCGAGCTCGGAACCGAACTGCGAGAAGGCCTCGAGCTCGCGGTACTGCGCCAGCGACAGGCGAAGCGGGCCGGCGACCTGCTTCATCGCCTTGATCTGCGCATTGCCACCGACGCGGCTCACCGAGATGCCGGCGTCGACCGCGGGACGGACGTTCGAGTAGAACAGGTCGGTGGTGAGGAAGATCTGCCCGTCGGTGATCGAGATGACGTTGGTCGGGATGTACGCCGAGACGTCACCGGCCTGGGTCTCGATGATCGGGAGCGCCGTGAGCGAGCCGCCCGGCTTCTTGATGCGCGGATCGTACTTGATGACGCCCGCGTCCTCCGAGATCTTGGCGGCGCGCTCGAGCAGGCGGCTGTGGAGGTAGAACACGTCGCCCGGGTACGCCTCGCGGCCCGGCGGGCGGCGCAGGATGAGCGAGAGCTGGCGGTATGCGGCGGCCTGCTTGGAGAGGTCGTCGTACACGCAGAGGGTCGCCTTCCCCTCCTCATACATGAAGTACTCGGCGATGGCGCAGCCGGTGTACGGGGAGATGAACTGCAGCGGGGCCGGGTCGGCCGCCGAGGCGATGACGACGACGGTGTATTCGAGGGCGCCGGCGGCGCGCAGCTTCTCCACCACCGAGGCGACCGTCGACCGCTTCTGGCCGATGGCGACGTACACGCAGACGACGCCCTGGCCCTTCTGGTTGATGATGGTGTCGATGCCGATGGCCGTCTTGCCGGTGCCGCGGTCACCGATGATGAGCTCGCGCTGGCCGCGGCCGATCGGGATCATCGCGTCGATCGACTTGATGCCCGTCTGCATCGGCTCCTTCACCGGCTGCCGGACGATGATGCCGGGGGCGATCATCTCCACCAGACGGGTGCCGGTCGCCTTGATCGGCCCCTTGCCGTCCACCGGACGCCCGAGGGCGTCGACCACACGGCCGAGCATCGCCGGTCCGACGGGGACGTCGAGCACGCGGCCGGTGCAGCGGACCTCGTCCCCTTCCTTCAGCTTGAGGTAGTCGCCCATCACCGCGGCGCCGACGCTGTCGGCCTCGAGATTCAGCACCAGCCCGGAGATGGTCTCGCCGGTCTCGGCCGTCGTGAACTCGAGCAGCTCACCCGACATCGCGCCGGCAAGTCCGTAGATCCGTGCCACGCCGTCCTTCACCTCGAGGACCGTGCCGACATCGCGGGCATCGGATTGACCGAGGCTCGCGGCCGCGATTTCCTTGAGGAGGACATCCTTCAGTTCGCCGGGACGGAGGGTCGATTCGCTGGCCATGGTGCTCCCACAAACGGTGGTCGGATCAGGGTGGACTACAGCTTGTGAAATTTATCACAAAACCGGTCAGAGGCAAGGCAGCCATTTTAGCGCCGTGGCCGCTGTGGGGCTAGGCGGACAGGCGGACAGGCGGACAGGTGGACAGGCGGACAGGTGGACAGGTGGACAGGTGGACAGGTGGACAGGTGGAGAAAAACAGGAACCTTCCTGAGGAGCGCAAGCGACGAAGGACCTGCTCAACAATGAGAAGGTCCTTCGCGACGCTCAGGAAGGTTCCCTTGCATTGCTACCCGCCGGGCCGCCTACACCCTGCTTCGCGTCCGCCCCCCGCGCGCGAACGCCACCAGCACGCCGCGCGGCCCGAGATCCACCAACCCCTTGTTGCTGGTCCCCGCTACCCGACGCGCAGTCGAGCCGAGGTGACTGGCGGAGGCGAAGCCGAGCATGCGGGCGGCGGTCGCGGCGGTGAAGCCGGGATTCTGCAGGAGGTGCGCGGCGGTGGCGACGCGGGCGAGGTCGATCACTCGCTTCAGGTTCGGCGCCGCCTCGAGCGCGAACTCGCGCGAAAGGTGTTCCCGACTCACTCCGAGCTTCTTGGCGAGCGCGCCCGCCCGCACCGGCGCGTGCGCCAGGGCCAGGATCTGGAGCCAGACGTCGCGCTGGAGCTGGGTCCGGAACCGGAGAAGCCGCGGTGCATCGGCCAAGGCACGGCGACGCTCGGCGCTGGCCCCGGTGCGCGCGACCAGGTCGCCCAGCATCGCGTCATCGACCCCTTCGACCGCGACCGGCGCCCGGAGCGTGGTCGCCACCGCGTGCAGCAGGTCGCCGTCATCGGGACGGAACGCCGCGTAACAGATGATGGGGACCGCCGGGAAGTCGCGCGCGAGCGCGATCAGGCCCGGAAGCGGAGCCGCGCGGGGACTCACCACCACCGCATCGGAAAGCCGGCGCCCGAGCACCGCGCGCACCTGTTCGAGGGTGCGACAGGCCACGACGCGCCCGGCCCCGCGGGGCAATGCGCGTCGGAGCGCCGCCAAGCCCGTGCGCCCGTCCGTCAATGCGGCGACGACCGGCATGTCAGCTGTGGGTCGGTTCGGTCGGCGCGGGGAGGTCGGCCGCGATCGGCTCCTCCGACTCGCGCCCTTCCTTCGGCTGGGGCCGACCCCGTCCCACCGCCACCAGCGTCCGCGCCATCTCGCCCGCGCGCCGCAGGACGCCGCGGGCGTTGTCGTAGCTGAGCTTCTCCAGCGCCCCTTCGAGCGGGACCCAGGTATAGTCGGTGATCCCTTCATCGAGCTGGGGCTTGGGGTCGCCGCGCTTCGATTCCATCAGGAAGAAGTGACAGAATTTGTGGATCGCCTTGCCGCGGAACCGGAAATGCCAGTCGATGATCCGGATCGGGCCGGTGATCTCCACATCCTCGAGCCCCGCCTCTTCCCTGGTCTCGCGCAGCGCCGCCTCGGCGGGAGTCTCCCCTTCCTCGAGGTGGCCCTTGGGGAAGCCCCAGTTCTTGTAGGGGTCCTTGACCAGCAGGAAACGGAATCCCTCCGGGAACCGCCGGAACACGATGCCGCCGGCGGAGACCTCTCGGATGGGTTTCTTCTTGTTGCGGGTCATGGACGACCGGTGCGAGGTACGTGGTACTTGGTACGTGGTGTTCGACGCAGGGGCCACCCCACGTACCAAGCACCAAGTACCACTTACCTAGAACACGCTGAACTTGAAGTACTTCCGCGGATTCGCCTGGATGTCGGCGATCAGCTTCCGGAGCTCCACGATGGTGGCCGTGGTCTCCTTGTAGAGCGTCGAGTCCGACGAGAGCATGCCGAGCGTGCCGCGGCCCGCCGCGAGGCGCCCCATCACCGAATCGGCCCCTTCGAGCACGGTCACGAGGTTCGCCTCGTGTTCCCGCACCCGCGCCATCACCGCCTGCAGGTCCTCGGCGGTCGAGTCGAGCGACCCCGAGGCGGACCGCGTGTTCTGCAGGATCGCCTGGAGGTTGCCATTGGCGGTGGCGCTGTCGATCCGTCCCATCAGGGTGCGCGCGTCACGCGACGCGCCCGCGATGGCCGACGAGGCGTTCTGGACGTCGCCGGTGACGAGGTCGAGGCGGCCGGTGGTGCGGCGGGTGAAGTCGTTGAGCTGCCCCACCACCCGGGAGAAGTCCTGGATGCTCTGGCGCATCTCGAGGACGGTGTTGGAATCGAACGCCTGCCCGACCCGATTGGTGAGGGAGGCGATGTCGCTCGCAATGCGGCTGGCCTGCGCCGTGAGCTGCCCGATGTCGGGGAGGGTGGCACCCGGCCAGACCGTGCCCGGCTTGGTCGCCTCGGCCAGCATCACCCGCACGTTGGGATCGTCCTGGGGATCATCGAGGGAGGTGACCGTCACCGCCCACTCACCGAACAGGCTCGCGCTGGCCGCGATCGCCGCGGGGTGGTGCGGGAGCTGCACCCCCTCGTAGAGCTTGAGATCGGTCTCCACCCAACCGTCGGGCGCCAGGCGGATCGCCTCCACCCGGCCCACGCGCACGCCACGGAGCGTCACCGGACCACCCACCTTGAGCCCACCCACGGTGCGGAACCGCGCGGCCGCCAGCGCTTCGGTGGCGCCCAGGCGCGTCTCGGAGAGCCAGAGCGCGCCGGCCACGACCACGGCCAGCGCCACCAGCACCACGAGACCGACCAGGAATTCATTCGCGCGCTTCACGTGCCGACCGCCTCCGCGGGCGCCTCGTCGGGGCGCCCCTCGATGAACTGGCGCACGACGGGGTCGTCGGTCGCCTGGATCTCCGCCACGGTGCCCACCTGCCGGATCCGCCCCTCGTACAGCATCGCGATCCGATCGCCCACGGTGTAGGCGCTCCGCATGTCGTGGGTCACCACCACGCTGGTCACGCCGAGCTCCCGCGCGGTGCGCGCCATCAGCCGGTCGATCACGGCGCTGGTCACGGGGTCGAGCCCGGTGGTGGGTTCGTCGTACAGAATGTAGCGGGGCTTGAGGGCGATGGCCCGCGCGATCCCGACCCGCTTCCGCATCCCGCCCGAGAGCTCCGCCGGGTACCGCGCTTCCGTCCCGGAGAGGTCCACCAGCCGGAGGCTCTCCCGCACTCGCTCGACCTGCTCGTCCTCCCCGATCCGCCGCCGCACCAGGCCGAGCCGGATGTTCTCCGCCACCGTCATCGAGTCGAACAGGGCCGCGAACTGGAAGACGTAGCCGATGTGGGCGCGTACCTCGACGAGTCCCTTCGGGTCCTGGTCCTTCACGACGATGCCGTCGACCTCCACCGCCCCCTCGTCGGGCCGGAGCAGGCCGGCGATGAGCTTGAGCGCGACGCTCTTCCCGGTCCCGGAGTAGCCGAGGAGCACGGTGGTCTGGCCATCGGGGATATCGAGCGTCACCCCGCGGAGGACCTGCTTGGGGCCGAAGCCCTTGTGGACGTCACGAAAAGTGATCACAGGCGCTGGGGCGCTGAGGCACTCGGGCGCTGGACAGCACCATCCAGGCGCGGTGCACACCGCCGCAGCGCCCCACCGCCGCAGCGCCTCATAGAAGCACGATCGCCCAGAAGGCGTCGAGCACTAGGATCGCGCAGCATCCCCACACCACCGCGGTAGTGGTCGCCCGGCCGACCCCTTCGGCGCCGCCGCCGCTCTTCAGGCCGCAGACCGCACCGAGCAGGGTCACGGCGGTGCCGAAGCTGGTCGCCTTGACCAGGCCAAACCAGACATCCTTGAAGACGTAGAACTGTTTCAGCCCCTTCACGAAGTCCTGGGTGGAGAGGTCGAGCAGGTTGATCGCGGTGATCCACCCCGAGACGAGGCCCAGGGCGATGGCGAGTGCGGTGACGATCGGGAACATCAGCGTGCCGGCGACGACGCGCGGCATCACCAGGTAGCTGTTGGGATCGTACGCGAGCGTCTCCAGCGCATCGACCTGTTCGGTCACCTTCATCGTGCCGATCTCGGCGGCGATGTTGGCGCCGACCCGTCCGGCGAGGGCCAGCCCGGTGAGGACCGGGCCGAGTTCCATCATGATGGTCTTCCCGACGAGCGCGCCGACGAAGTAGAGCGGGACCGCGCCGGTGAAGGTGTAGCTCGAGAGGAGGGCGAGGACGATGCCGGTGAAGACGGCGATGAAGAGCGCGATCGGGAGGCTGTCCACGCCGAGGCGGCGCATCTGGCCCGCGGTCAGCGGAAGCCAGGTGCGGATGTCAGCGGCCGCCCGCGCGGCGAGGAGAGTCCAGTGTCCGACGCGAGCGACAGGCCGTTCGAGCGACGGAGAGGCCGGAAGTGCAGGCACGACTTGAACTTACGGACGGATTGAAGACTGGGCAAGAGTGCTATCAGCTATCGGCTATCAGCTATCAGACGCTCCCGGCCAAAGGAAGACCCCGTCCATGAGGCACGGGGCCATACAACTCACGGGGCAGCCGATAGCGGATAGCCGATAGCCAGTAGCCGCCTAGGCGGCGAAGCTCGCCAGCGCCCGGCCGACGTCCCCTTCGCGGAGGCGCTTGAGCGCCCGGTCGCGCAGCTGGCGGACCCGCTCGCGGGTGACGCCGAGCATCCCACCGATCTCTTCGAGGGTGTGCTCGCGGCCCGCGTTGAGGCCAAAGTAGAGGCGGAGCACCTTCGCGTCGCGCGGCGCCAGGGTCTTCAGGGCCTGGTCCACTTCCTCGGTGAGGAAACGATCCATCGCCTCGCTCTCGACCCCCGGCATGTCATCGGAGACGAATCGCTCGATGAGGGAGCGGTCGCCGTCGGGATCGAGCGGCGCGTCGAGGCGCACTTCGCTCGCGTTCAGCGCGGCGAGCGACTGCACCACTTCGAGCGTGAGGCCCACCGCGTGGGAGATCTCCTCGGGCGTCGGCTCGCGCCGGAGCTCCTGGCGGAGCGCTTCGGCGGTGCGGACGATCCGGCTCAGGTCGGCGGTGCGATTGAGGGGCACGCGGACGGTGCGACCGTGGCGGGCGAGCGCGGCAAGGATCGCCTGGCGGATCCACCACACGGCGTACGAGATGAACTTGACACCCTGGTCGGGGTCGAACTTCCGCGCGGCGGTGAGGAGGCCGACGTTCCCTTCCCCGATGAGGTCGGTGAGCGGCATCCCGCGATTCTGGTACTTCTTCGCGACCGAGATGACGAAGCGGAGGTTCCGCTTGACCAGTTCCTGCATCGCGTCCTCGTCGCCCGCGCGCACCAGGCGCGCGATCGCGATCTCCTGTGGCTGGGTCAGGAGCGGCGTCCTGCTGACCTCGTGGAGGTACTGGTCGAGACTGTCGCGCTCGGCGTCGTAGACGCCGAGGGTCTTGGCGGAAACGCGCTTCGGCTTCCGCACCTTCCTGGCGGCGGCCGCCGTGGCGCCGAGGATGTCCGCCGCGGTGAGCACCACCTTGGCGGCGGGCTTCCGGGCAGGCGCTTTGGCCTTCGGCTTGGGGGCGGGCGTCTTCTTTTTCTGGGGCATTCTCCGCCTGGAACACCGGCTCGAGCGGCGCGTTGCAGCTTGACCTGAGCCCGCAAGCGGGCTAGAATTTCGGACTCCCTTGGGAAGTCCTCGGGGGGCGTATTATAGCGGGGGCGTAGCTCAGTTGGGAGAGCGCGTGAATGGCATTCACGAGGTCAGGGGTTCGATCCCCCTCGCCTCCACTCGCTGAAGGTTGCGCCGAGTGGCAGGGCCCGGTAGGTTTGCCACCGGCTGTTGCGGGAATAGCTCAGTTGGTAGAGCACAACCTTGCCAAGGTTGGGGTCGCGGGTTCGAGTCCCGTTTCCCGCTCTACGGAGCCTTCGCTGGATCGAAGGCCCACAGGGTAGGCACTCAAGGTCCTGAGTGCGATCAACGTCGCGGGGTGGAGCAGTCTGGTAGCTCGCCGGGCTCATAACCCGGAGGTCGTGGGTTCAAATCCCACCCCCGCTATTAGGCGGTCAGGCGGACAGGCGGACAGGCGGACAGCAGCGCGAACCGGCGCACCCCTCCTTCCCACCGACCGAATGACCGCCTGATGCATCCAGGGCCGTTAGCTCAGTTGGTTAGAGCGCTACGTTGACATCGTAGAGGTCACAAGTTCGAATCTTGTACGGCCCATCGACGGCCGCCGGCGACCCCGGCGGCCGTTCTCTTTGCAACCCACCTCTGCCATCCCTTGTGCCTCCATGTTATCGGGACGGGGGCCCCCTCCTGGTACGGTGGGTCCTCACCGCCGCGACCCCCGAGGGACGGGCAGGACTGCTCACGCGCTGGCGCAATGTGAGCCATTTCCCCGGCGTATCGGGGGTTCGGGGTACCATCCGAGGGCCTTTCTCTTATATTACCGCTCCCTCCGGACCGGCTTGCCGGCCCGAGGGAACGAGCGCCCATAGCTCAATTGGATAGAGCATCTGACTACGGATCAGAAGGTTTGAGGTTCGAGTCCTCATGGGCGCACT
>JANMWE010000128.1:0-1701 GCA_031393795.1 Gemmatimonadota bacterium | reverse complement strand
CCTACTCGCTCAGTAAGTGCTCCACTTCTCGCGCAAAGTCCTCGATCAGCGCCGAATGGGCTTCGCCCGTGGCAGGACCATAGAAGCCAGCGTGCGTCCGGCGGATCCGGCCGTCGCGGCCGAGGAAAAGGGTGGTGGGATAGGCGGTGAAGTTGACCAGCTGGGGCTGGGTGGCGTTCTGGCTCGTGGCGTTGGGGAGACCGGCGAGGAGGAGGGGCCAGGGGAGGCGGAGCTTGTCGCGGAAGGTGCGGACCATACGGGCGTCGGTGGCGGTGTCGCCGGAGATCTCATAGGCGAGGCCCACGATCTCGAGGCCGCGGGTGTGGTAGCGGGCGTAGAGTGACTTGAGGGCCGCCGCGGCGTCGTGGCAGGTCGGGCACCAGGTGCCGAAGAGGTCGACGATGACCACCTTGCCGCGGAAGCGAGGGTCGTCCTGGGTCACTACCCGGCCATCGAGGTCGCGGAAGGAGAAGCGGAAGGGGGCCGTGTCGGCCTGGGTCATCGCCTCCGGCGACGTGAGGTGTGCGAGGCCGGTAGAGCGGATGGCGGTGAAGGGGGTCTGGGTGCGCAGCCCGGCGTTGAAGGTGCCGCGGAGGGTGTCGCCGTCGAGGCGGGCGGTGAACATATAGATGAAGGAGCCGTCGAAGTGCGAGAACCGCACGCTGTCCCCTTCGACCCTCCCCGTGAACCGGCCGTAGTCGCCGGTGTTGCTGATGACCGCACCCTCCATCCCCTCGCCAGCGGCACGGAACTGGAAGACGCGGGGAGAGGTGCGTCCGTCGGTGGTGAAGGTCGCGTCCCACCCGCCGATCAGTTCCTGCCGGACCCCCGTCCGGATCATCTCGGCGGGACGCTTCTGCGCGTGGAAAGGGATCGTCCGCGGCCCGAGCCGTCCGACGTTGTGGTAGTACCCGTCGAGCGAATCCCCGCGGACGGTGGCGACCATCTCGGCATCGAAATCGGGGATATGGATCCGGAGGGAGTCGCCGTCGCGGGTCCAGGTGGCGTTGGTACAGTCGGGGCCGGTGCAGACCCAGGCCGCGGGCCTCGGGCCTCGGGCCTCAACGATCAGGGTGAACGGGAGCGGGCCGCCGGCGAGGTCAAGCGCGGCGGCGTACCTGACGCCAGCGTGTTGGGCCGCGGCCACCTGCGGCCCGAGACCGATCACGAGTACCGCAATTCCTGCCATCCCGAGGCCTGAGGCCCGAGGCCCGAGGCCCTTCACCGGGTGATCGCCCCCGGCGGATACTTCTCTCCCGCCTCGATCTTCCCTTCGAACACGTTGCCGGCCCACGGGAAGGGGCAGGGGAACGCATTCGAGTAGGCGCAGTTCGGGTTGAAGGCGCGGTTCAGGTCGAGGGAATACTGGTCGCCGCCGACCGGGTCGAGCACCACGTATCGGCCGGCACCGTAGGTCCCCTTGCCGGTGGTGGCGTCGCGGAAGTTGATCAGGAGTTCGCTCTCGTCATCGCTCACCTGGAGCCGCATCACCCGGAGGGTCGCCGTCGAGCCGGCGACCGTGGTGGTCACGGTCCCGACCTCGGTCGCCTGCGCAGTGCTGCCGTCGGGGGCGAGGATCCGCTGCGGCTTCGGGGTGGTCGGCACGAGCGTCACCACCTGGCGCGCGTCCGGCGTGTAGGGATAGAAGAGCGGCCGCTTCCCCGGCTTGTCATCCTGGTAGACGATCAACTCCATCCGCCC
>JANMWE010000105.1:0-2048 GCA_031393795.1 Gemmatimonadota bacterium | reverse complement strand
CGCGTGGTGGAGTCGCTGATGTAGTCCCACAGGCTGTGGCCCACGACATGCTGGCGCGTGAGGAAGGCACCCTGGTTGTTGCGGGCGAAATCGTCCCAGGCAGGGCCGACCGAGAGGATGCGGCCCGCGGGGTCGATCTGGTAGGTGATCGGAATGCCGTTCATGGTCCCTTCACGGTCGCGCGTGGGGGTCGCTCATAGTATGTACCCCGCGTCGACCGGCAAGTCGACCCCGGTGATGTGCGCCGCCTCGTCCGAGGCGAGGAAGCGGATCGCGTGGGCGACCTCTTCGGGTGCGAGGAACTTCCCACCTCCCTGCCGCTCCATGGCGGCGTAGGCGCCTTCCTCGGATCCGGTCTGCTGCACCAATTTCTGGAAGAAAGGCATCGAGCCCCAGAGCGGGGTCTTCACTCCGGCGGGGCTCACCGCGTTGACGCGGATGAGGGGATCGCGCTCACGGCACTCCTTGGCCGCGGTGCGCATCAGCATTGCGAGCCCGGCCTTGCTGGTCGAGTACGCCGCGGCTCCCGCGGCGGGGCGGGTGCCCGAGGCCGACCCGACGAGCACGATGGCGCCGCCGGTGGCGTGCATCGCGCGCGTGCCATGCTTGATCGCGAGGAAGGCGCCGTCGAGGTTCACCGTCAGCACTCGGCGCCACTCGTCGAGTGTGGTCTCCTGCAAGGGCGTACCGGCGCTGATCCCCGCGGCGTGGACCAGGATGTCGAGCCGGCCGTGCCGCGTCAGGATCAGGCCGATCACCCGTTCCCACTCCTGCTCCACGGTCACGTCGAGCCGTTCGTCGCCGGTGAGCACCTGGTCCGCGCGGTGGACCGTCGCGCCGAGGCTGGTGAAGAGCACTGCGGTGGCAGCGCCGATCCCCGATGCCGCGCCGGTGACCAGCGCGATCTGAGTTTCCATTCGAGGAGCCTTCCTCCGGTTCGATCCGCGGGGATCAGGATCCGGGGCCACCCATCCCCTGGAACGCCATCATCAGGAAGACGAGTGGCGCAATGATGATCGCCGCCAGCAGGCTCTTGTTGGGGTCGAGTGCAGTGATTCGCACCGAATCCACGGCAGAGCGGGGGATCGCGACCCGGCACGAATCGCAAGTGGGTGGCTTCCAGTAGGGGACGCCCGACAACGAGTCCGCCGTGGTGCGGAGCGCAATGAGGACCTGCGGCGATCCGTGGCTCCAAACCTGATACTGGGCTCGGGGTTCCGCGATGGTCGGCAGCGCCTCGATCGGTACCGGCTCCCGCAGGGCAGTGCAGCCTGAGAGCAGCAGGATCCCGCCGGTGATCACGAGAATGCGATGGCGCGTCACGGATCGCTCCGGGTGTGAGAGAGTGCTCCAGCGGTACAGGCACCGCACCTCATGAGGGTCCCAAGCCGTCCCGAACGGCCCTCACGCGTCGTGGCCCATTCCCGCACCTGCCAGGGCGGGTCGTGCCGTACGTGCTGCTGGTGGCCGCACGCCAGCTCGGCGACCCAGTCGTCGGCCTCATCCTGGTGGAACCCGGTGATGCTCCGGTCCATGAACTACTTGGTACAGGCCGAATTGGCCTGCTGATGAGAATAGGAGATCCGATCCCCGTGCCGGCGGTGGGCGTCCACGGCCGGCCGGCCGACGTGCTTCCACTTCGGCTTCTTGTTGCCGTGACAGATCCAGATCTCGTTGGAGCTGTTGCCCGCGGCGCCGGGTGCGAGCCCGATGGCGGTGGTGGTGCCGTTCGGGGTCGTGGTGGTGGTGGCGGAACAGCCGAGGAGCGCGGCGAGCACGAGGGCGAGCGTGAGGCGGGACATAGGATCTTCTTCGGTGAGAGAGCTGCTCAGTGGGGCCCCGGCGAACCTTGCGAGCGTACGCGACCGCGCACGATCTCGACCCGGAGTTCGACCCACCCTTCCACTTGAAGGTAGCAGATTCACAGGTCGTGCTGGCCCATCCAGATCGATGGCACGCAGGGTCTACTTTTCCCGCAGCAGGGCGTTCTTGGCCGCGAGGAGGGCCTGGCGCTGGGTGGCGGGAACTTCGGGATACGCGAGATCGAG
>JANMWE010000063.1:0-6359 GCA_031393795.1 Gemmatimonadota bacterium | reverse complement strand
ACGGTGGTCACCGTCGGCACCTTCGACGGCATCCACCTCGGCCACCGGGCGGTGCTGCAGGAGATCAGTCGGAGGGCCGCAGCGGTGCAGCGGCGCAGTGTGCTGGTCACCTTCGACCCGCATCCCCTCTCGGTGGTCAATCCGCAGCTCGCGCCCCCCCTCCTGACCACCGGAGGCGAACGGCAGGAAGCGCTGGCCCTCACCGGCCTCGACCACGTCTGGGTCGTCCGCTTCGACCACGAGCTCGCGATGCTCGAGCCGGAGCAGTTCATCGAGCGGCTGGTCGGCGCGCTCGGCATGAAGGAGCTGGTGATCGGACACGATCACGGCTTTGGGCGGGCCCGGAGCGGTGATGTGCAGACTCTCCAGGCGCTAGGCTCCAGGCACGGCTTTTCGGTCGACGTAGTGGATGCCGTGAGCGTGGATGGACACCTGGTGTCCAGCTCCGCGATCCGGCGGATGGTGGGGGGCGGGGACCTGCGGGGCGCGGCGAAGCTCCTGGGACGTCCCTACGTGGTGGTGGGACGGGTGGAGCACGGGGCGGGGCGGGGCCACTTCATCGGGGTCCCCACGGCGAACCTCGGGGGTGTGCCCGCCAACAAGCTGCTGCCACCGGACGGCGTCTATGCCGCCCGGGTGGAGACGCGGTCCGGCCGGTACGGCGGGATGCTCAACCAGGGCGGCAAGCCGACGTTCGGCGATGGCCGCCGGTCGATCGAGGTGCACCTCTTCGGATTTACCGGTGACCTCTACGACGAATTCGTGAAGGTGGAGTGGGTGGAGCGTCTCAGGGACGTCCGGAAGTTCGAGTCCCCGGCGGCGTTGCTCACCCAGTTGCACGACGATCGCGCGCGGGCCGAGGCCCTGTTGGCGGGGGTCGCGACGCGCCAGGCCTGATCCAGTCACGCTTCAGGGACCGATGTTCTCAACCATCCGCAGTCGAATCATCCTGACCGTCGCGCTGGCGCTGCTGAGCCTCTGGGCTCTCCGGCCCCGCCAGGTCACCCGCCTCGTCACCCACGACGGGGTCTCGCACACCGACACGGTGACGCGCTACGGTCCCAACCTCGGACTCGACCTCCAAGGGGGGATCCACCTCGGCCTCGAACTCGACCAGAGCAAGATGGTGTCGACCGATCCGAAGCGGGATCTCGACCTGGCCCTGACGATCCTCCGCAAGCGGATCGACGAGTTCGGCGTCGCCGAACCCACGGTGCAGAAGTCGGGCGACGACCGCATCGTGGTCGAGCTCCCGGGCGAGACCGATCCGGAGCGCGCCAAGGCGATCGTGCAGCGGACCGCCTTCCTCGAGTTCCGCATCACCGACAAGACCCAGGCGCTCGAGCGCGCGTTGCCGGCGATGGACCGGGCGCTGCGCGCGGCCGGGGTCGGCGCCGCACCGGGGGTCACCACGCCCGCCGCGCCCAACGCCGTCACCCAGCTCCTCGGGGGCGACACCGCCAAGGCCGATTCGACCAGTGCCGCCGACGGGATCCTCTCCGGACTGATCCGTCCCGCGGGCGGGGCCGGGTACTCCCCGATGCCGGGCGAGTACATGGTGCCGGTGGGCGCCGCCGACCGGGTGGATTCGTTGCTGAGCATCCCGGCCGTGATGCGGGAGATGCCGCGCGGACTCACCTGGCGGTGGGACCCCGAGACCGTCTCGATCGGCGTGGCCCCGTACCGGATGCTCTACATCCTGGACGACAAGGCCATCATGGACGGGACCCACCTGGAGCAGGCGCAGGCCCAGATCGACCCGCTCACCAGCGGCGCGATCGTGACCTTCCAGCTCGACCATTCGGGCGGCCGCACTTTCGGGCGGGAGACCGCTGCGCACGTGGGCGACTACATGGCCATCCTGCTCGACGGCCGGGTGCAGGGGCGCCCGCCGGTGATCAACGGCCGCATCGACCGCCGGGGGCAGATCACGCTGGGCAACAAGACGATGCAGGAGGCCCAGGACCTGGCCCTCTCGCTCAACGCCGGCGCGCTGCCGATCCCGCTCAAGGTGGTGGAAGGGGTGGAGGTCGGGCCGACGCTCGGCAAGGACTCCATCAACGGCGGGATCCTCGCCGGCCTGGTGGGGACCCTGCTCGTGATCCTGATCATGATCGGCTACTACCATTGGAGCGGGGCGCTCGCGGTGGGTGGCCTGATGCTCTACATCCTGTACGCGGTGGGGGCGCTCACGCTGGTGGGGGCCACGCTCACGATGCCCGGCATCGCCGGCCTGGTGCTGTCGATCGGCATCGCGGTCGACGCCAACGTGCTGATCTTCGAGCGCATCCGCGAGGAGCTGGATCACGGGAAGAACGTGCGCCTGGCCATCGACGAGGGCTTCAAGCACGCGATGAGCGCCATCATCGACTCGAACGTGACGACGGTGATGACCGCCCTCTTCCTCTTCCAGTTCGGCACCGGGCCCGTCAAGGGCTTCGCGGTGACGCTGACGCTCGGCATCGCGGCCTCGATGATCACGTCGATCTTCGTGGTGCGCACCTTCTACATGATCTGGCTGCAGCGGAAGCCCGCGCTGGCCGAACTGAGCATCTGACCATGCGATTCTTCCACGACGCCAAGTACGACTTCATCCGTGTCCAGAAGTGGGCCTGGATGGCCACCGCCGCCTTCATCATTCCCGGCCTGATCATGCTGATCGTCCGCGGGGTGAACTACTCGGTCGAATTCACCGGCGGCACCCTGGTGCAGGTCCGGGCCGGGCAGCGCCCCGACTTCGGCCGCATCCGCACCGCCCTCGACGGCGAGGGGCTGCACGGCGCCGAGCTGCAGGAGTTCGGGAGCCAGGGGTCGTTCGTGATCCGGGCCCGCGCGGCCGTGGTCGGGACCGATGCCGACAACACCTCGCTCACCCGCGCGGCGGTGGTGCGGGCGCTCGACGTGGTCGTGCCGGCCAAGGCCGACGGCCAGAAGGGGTACATCATCGAGCACAGCTACGCCGTCGGCCCCAAGGTCGGCGCAGAGCTCCGGACCCAGGCCATCTACCTCGTGATGCTGTCGTTCCTGGTGGTGCTGGTCTACCTGGCCTGGCGCTTCGAGTGGCGCTTCGGCGTCGCGGCCGTCCTCGCCACCGCACACGACATCGTGGCCACGATCGGCTTCATCGCCCTGATGCGGATGGAAGTGAGCCTCGTCGTGGTCTCGGCGGTGCTCTCGATGGTCGGCTATTCGCTCAACGACACGATCATCATCTTCGACCGCGTGCGCGAGAACCTGCACAAGTACAAGCGGAACGACCTCTACGCCATCCTCAACCGGTCGGTCAACGAGACCCTGCCGCGGTCGATCCTGACCCACGGCACCACGCTCGCCACCCTGGCCGCGCTGACGATCTTCGGGGGCGAGGTGATCCGGCCCTTCGCGCAGGTGATGTTCTTCGGCGTCTTCACCGGCACCCTGTCGTCGATCTTCATCGCCCCGCCGGTGCTGCTCTACATCGAGAAGCGCTGGCCCGGCCAGGATGTGAAGGGGGCCCGCGCGGTGACGACCACGGCCCCGGCCGGCGCGGGCACCACGGCCGCCGCACCGCGCTGACGCTATTGGTGACCAGTGACCGGTGACCGGTGACCAGGCATTTTGAGAGGATCGATGGCGCAGGCCCGGTCACGGGTCACGGGTCACGGGTCACCTCTCAGACTTCCTCCGCCACCACCCGTCCATGCTGATCGACGCCCACTGCCACCTCTTCGACCAGCAGTTCGACGCGGACCGCGTCGCGGTCCTGGAACGGGCCCGGGCAGCGGGGGTCGGCCACGTCGTGATCATCGGAGAGTCCCGCGCCGCCGCTGAGGCGGCGCTCGACTTTGCAGCTGCCTGGAGCTTGGCCGTCCTCGGCCGAGACGGCCAAGCTCCAGGCCTTTCCGTCGTCGCCGGGCTCCACCCGCACGATGCCAAGGATTGGTCCCCTCAGTACGAGACCTGGTTGAGGGGCTGTTTCGCCCCAGCGTCCGGCGGGGCGGGGCGCCCCGCCCTCCGCGCCGCAGCGCTCGGCGAGATCGGCCTCGATTACCATTACGATCATTCCCCGCGCGACGTCCAGCGCCGGGTCTTCGAGGCCCAGCTGGCCCTCGCCCAGGAACTCGGGCTCCCCGTGGTGATCCACGCCCGCGAGGCCGACGACGACCTCCTGGCCGCCCTCCGCACCTTCCCGAAGGTCCGCGCGGTCCTGCACTCTTTCTCGAGCGGAATGGCCCTCCTCGAAGGGGCCCTCGCCCTGGGGCACTCGGCCTCCTTCAGCGGGATGGTCACCTTCAAGAACTGGACGCTGGACGACGCGATCCGCCTCGTCCCCGCAGGCCGCCTGATGGTGGAGACCGACGCCCCCTATCTTGCGCCCATCCCCCAACGCGGCAAGCGGAACGAACCGTCCTTCGTGGTGAAGGTGGCCGAGCGGGTGGCGGCGGTGCGGGGGGTGTCGTTCGAGCAGATCGCGATGGAAACCACCGCAGCGTGCAACAGCTTTTTCGGGATCTCCGCGGCCTAGGGCCCGCTCACCGCTCACCGCTCACCGCTTACCTCAAGGACCCCTGATGGCCTCCACAGTCCCGAGTGACATCGCGATCGCCCAGGCGGCCAAGCCCCGCCCCATCGCCGACGTGGCCGCCGAACTCGGCCTCGGCCCTGACGACATCCTTCCCTATGGAAGGACCAAGGCGAAGATCGCCCCCCACGTCGCGGCCCGGGCCAAGACCACGGGACGCCTCGTCCTGGTCACCGGGATCAACCCGACCCCCGCGGGGGAAGGGAAGAGCACCGTCACGGTCGGACTCGCCCAGGCCTTCCGACGCCTCGGAAAGAAGGTGCTGGTCTGCATCCGCGAGCCGTCGCTCGGACCGGTGTTCGGGGTGAAGGGAGGGGCGGCCGGCGGCGGGTACGCGCAGGTGATCCCGATGGACGAGATCAACCTTCACTTCACCGGCGACTTCCACGCCATCACCAGCGCCCACAACCTGCTCAGCGCGATGATCGACAATCATCTGCACTGGGGCAATACGCTGCAGCTCGATCCGCGTCGCATCACCTGGCCCCGCACCATCGACATGAACGACCGCGCCCTCCGGAACGCGGTGCTGTCGCTCGGGGGGATCAATGCCGGGCCGGTGCGCGAGGAGCGCTGGGTCATCGTGCCGGGCTCGGAGGTCATGGCGATCCTCTGCCTCGCGAGCGACCTGAGCGACCTCGAGCTGCGGCTCGGGCGCATCGTGGTCGGCTTCACCCGCGACAAGAAGCCGGTCACCGCCAAGGAGATCAAGGCGTCGGGGGCGATGACGCTGCTGCTGCGCGACGCGATGCTCCCGAACCTGGTCCAGACCCTCGAAGGGGGCCCCGCCATCGTGCACGGCGGCCCCTTCGGCAACATCGCCCACGGCTGCAACTCGCTCGCCGCCACCAAGCTCGCCCTCGGCCTGGCCGACATCGTCTGCACCGAGGCGGGTTTCGGTGCCGACCTGGGCGCGGAGAAATTCTTCGACATCAAGTGCCGCTTCGGCGGCCTCAAGCCGGAGGCCGCGGTGATCGTGGCCACCATCCGCGCGCTCAAGATGCACGGCGGGGTCAAGAAGGACGCCCTCAGCACCCCCGACGTGGCCGCCCTCAAGCGCGGGATGGTGAACCTCGAGGCGCACGTCAAGAACATCGCCAAGTTCGGCGTCCCCTCGGTCGTGGCGCTCAACCGCTTCACCAGCGACACCGACGAAGAGGTGCAGACCGTCCTCGACGCGGTGAAGAGCTGGGGCGCGCGCGGGGCGCTGTCGGACGTGTGGGCCAAGGGCGGCGAGGGAGGCGAGGCGGTGGCCAAGGAGGTGCTGGCCATCCTCAAGGAAGGGAAGGCCGACTTCAAGCCCCTCTACGACGAGAAGCTCCCGATCAAGGAGAAGATCGGCATCATCGCGCGCGAGATCTACGGCGCCGACGGGGTCGACTTCACCCCCGCGGCCGAGAAGAACATCCAGCTCCTCGAATCGATCGGGCTGGAGCAGACCCCCGTCTGCATCGCCAAGAACCAGTACTCTTTCTCGGACGACCCGACCAGGCTCGGCCGGCCGACGGGGTTCCGCATCACCGTGAAGGACGTCACGCCCTCGGCCGGCGCCGGCTTCGTTGTCGCCCTGGCGGGGGACATCATGACGATGCCGGGGCTCTCGAAGGTGCCGGCGGCCGAGGCGATCCGGATCAATTCGGACGGGGTCATTGAAGGACTGTTCTAGAGACCATCGAGTGAGGAGTGAGGAGTAAGGAGTGAGGAGGAGCATCCTCTCACATCCACTTCTCACCCCTTACTTCTCACTTCTTACTTGGTGTCCACCATGACCATCGAATTCATCGCCACCGACGCCGCC
>JANMWE010000059.1:0-6518 GCA_031393795.1 Gemmatimonadota bacterium | reverse complement strand
CAGTGCGGCGGCCGCGAACGAGGCCGTGCGCGCAACGCGAGCGACGGTCCTCACACAGCGTGGAATCATGGACCCTTCCTCCAAAGGCGTGAACAACGGACCAGCCCAAACACTTCGTGCAGAAAGCTGAACACGTACCTGAACGGCCCAGTTAGGTGGGTGGCCGTCGAGGCGACGTGGGTACGCCGTAGGTCGGTCAGCGAGGGAGCGCAGTCCCGAGCGTGCGGAAGATTCTGTTTTTGGCTGCTGGAGACCCGACCGCGGCTGGTCGGGATGGGCAATATGCCCAGCGCCCTGAAAGGTGTCAAGGAAGGGTTACGGACCCCCTCCCCTCCGACCCTCCCCCCGGGGCGGCCCCCGGGGTTCCTGACTGCAACTAGGTGGTGATCAGGTCCCGCTGGGGCGCCACCGGGGTCACCTCAGGGCCGAGCGGGCCCCAGAACATGTTGATCTCGCTCCGGACTCCGAACTCACCTGACAGATAGACGCCCGGCTCCACGGAGAACCCCACACCCGGAATGAGACGTCGTTCATCGTGTGTCTCATAGTCATCCATGTGGGGGCCGCTGCCGTGCAGGTCCCGGTCGATGGAGTGTCCGGTCCGGTGCACGAAGTACTGGCCGTACCCGGCCTTCTCGATCAGGTCGCGCGCGGCGCGGTCCACCTCGTACCCCGCCAGAGGCTTCCCCCCCTTCACGGTCTCCAGCACCCGCCGGATGGCGGCGTCACGCGCGTCGCGCACCACGGTCCAGACCTCCTGCACCTTCGCGGGCACCTTGCTCCCCGCGAACGCCATCCAGGTCTGGTCGGCGAAGACGGTGCTCTTGGTCCGCCCCGCCCAGAGGTCGAGGAGGATCACGGTGTCCTTCCCCAACGTCGCGTCCTTCCCCGCCACCGGCTCATAGTGCGGGTCGGCGGCGTTGGGCCCGAACCCCACGATCGGCAAGGTGTCGAACTCGCACCCCGCCGCCCGCACGGCGGCGACAACCCGCGCCTGCAGCACGGTCTCGGTGAGGCCGGTCCCCCCCTCGTGCACCGCCTTGGCAAGCTCCGACTTGGCCACTGCCGCCAGCACCTCGGCCGCGAACCGATGGTCGGCCGCCTCCGCCGCGCTCCACCGCGCCGCGAACCGGGTCACCATCTCGCCCGACGGCACGATGGTCCCGCCCAGCCCCTCCAGCATCTGCACCACCCCGTGCGGCACCCGGTCGAGGTAGGGGACGGCGTCCTTGGGCGAGACCTCCATCGCGAGCCTCTTCCCCTTCACCAGCGGGGTCAACGCCTCCTGCAGCTCCTGCCAGCGGGCGTAGGGCACGACCTTCCCCGGGAACCCCGCCAGCGGCGCCAGTTCGATCTTGTGCGCCACGGCGATGGGGTCCCCATCCTTGGGGAGAAAGACGAAGATCCGCCGCGTCCCCATCCCGCCGAGGCCGAGCACCCGCCGCGCCACCGGATTGAGTCCGTGAAAGTCGAAGAGCAGCCAGGCGTCCGCACCCACCGCTTCGAGGGCCGCGCGCAGTTCTGCGCGATCGAGGGACATCATCGGTATCCTCCCACGGCGCTCGCGCGCCATTCGCAACCGTCATCACCCCGCGCGCGGCACCGGGTGTGCCGCACCGCGCCCTCGAACCCCGCCAGCGCGCGCAGCAGCTCGCCGAACAGCGCACCATAGAAGCCGCACCCCGTGCCCTCCGGGATCACGTCCAGCCCGAGCGGCGCGGGAACCTCCCCGCGCGCCTCGGCGTCCTCCACTACAAGGACCCCTCCCACCAGTCGGCGGGCCACCCGCCCGGCGGCCCGCGTCCCGACGACTCGGGCGAGTCCCCCCGGCATCACCCCCAGGACCTTCGGCCACCGGGGCGTGGCCCGCCGAGCGGCGCGGCGGCCGGCATCGGCGAAGACCAGCGAGGCGTCCACCCGCCGCCCGACCAGCCGGAACACCGATGTCGCCTCGTCGAGCGGGACCGCGTGCCCCCGGTCGGCGTGCCAAGCGTAGCGCGCGATCTGCGACTGGACGGTGCCGCTGAGGCCGAGTCGCTTACTCACCACCTCACCGGCCAGCTCCTCGAGACCATCCTCGACCGGAGCGTCGACGTTGCGAAGCGCTTCGAGCAGGCAGAGCGGGACGATGGCGGGGACGAGGGTGGCGGTCACAGGACAGGTATCCTAACGGGGGAGCGGAGAATGGTGAATAGTGGTCCGAGGTCCGAGGTCCGGAGGGCTTTCGCCTGCCGTCGGCGCCGGCGGGCGGGCACCCTGGACTTCGGACTTCGGACCTCGCACTTCGGACGGGTTGCGCCCCACCGAGGCGCTCGCGACTTTGCGATCATGGCCGATGTCGCCGTGTTCGAGACCGAAGTGCTCCCCCAGCTCGACACCCTCTATCGTGTCGGACGTCGTCTCACCGGTGAGACGGCCGACGCCGAGGACCTGGTGCAGGAGACCCTGCTCCGCGCCTGGCGCGGCTGGGCCGGGTTCACCCGGGGGTCCAACGTCCGCGCCTGGCTGCTCACCATCCTGCGCAACACCTTCGTGTCGCGCTGGCGGAGCCGGAAACGGGAGGGGACCTCGATCTCGCTCGATGACGCCGACCCGCACGCGCTCTATCTCGCGGTCGGCTCCCAGGATCCGGAAGGCCACTTCCTCGAACAGGTCGTGGACACCCACGTCCTCGCCGCGGTGGAAGGGTTGCCGGAGGAATTCCGCGAGGCGCTGGTGCTGAGCGACCTCGAGGGACTCCCCTACGCCGAGGTCGCGGAGGTGCTCGGGGTCCCGGTCGGCACGGTGAAGTCGCGTCTGTTCCGCGCGCGCCGCCTGCTTCAGCGCCAGCTCCACGATCACGCCGTCGAACTCGGCATCCTGAAGGCCAAGCCATGACGACCCTGTTCGATTGCCGTCGCACGCTCGATGTGCTGCAGGACTGGCTCCGCCGCGAGGTCACGCCGGAGACCGCCGCCGCCATCGAGGCGCATCTCGCGCTCTGTGCACCCTGCCGGGTGCACCAGGAGTTCGAGCAGCGATTCCAGATGGTGCTCGAGCGCGCCAGCGCCCAGGAGCGGTGCCCACCGGAGTTCCGCGAGCGGCTCCTCGCCGCCCTGCGCCGCGAGGCCGGCCGCTGAGGCTCCACCTGCTCCGCGGGTCGCTCTCTCCCGCCGGGGCCGGCGCGGCGCTCACGGTGGGCGCCGCAGTGCTCTGGGGCACCGGCTGGTGGGGGGTCGCGGTGCTTTTCGCATTCTTCATCGGCAGCACCGCCCTCTCCCGCACCTGCCCCGACCCCGCCGCCGAACGGGGTGAAGCGAAGGGTGGGCGCCGCGATGCGGGACAGGTGTTCGCCAACGGCGGCGCCCCCGCCCTCGGGGCACTCCTCGGCCTCGCCGATCCGCGCGTCGGGCTCTGGGTCCTGTCCATCGGGCTGGCGGCGGCGGCCGCCGACACCTGGGCCACCGCCCTTGGCGGCACCAGCCCGACGCCCCCACGCCATCTGCTCACCGGGCGGCCGGTCGAGGCGGGCACCAGCGGCGGGGTCACCTGGCGCGGGTCCTTGGGCGGCGCGGCCGGTGCGACCTCGGTCGGCTTGGTGGCCTGGCTCGGCTCCGGGGAACTACGGCTCTTCGCGGCGTGCCTCGGGGTCGGTACGTTGGGGATGCTCGTGGACTCGCTTCTGGGAGCCACGTTGCAGGGACGATTCCATTGTCCCGCCTGTGACACCGCGACCGAACGACCCCGGCACCGCTGCGGCACCATCGCGCGACCGGTCGGAGGGATCCGATGGCTGACCAACGACGGAGTGAACGCGATCAGCACACTCCTCGCGACCGGGATGGGGTGGTGGATCGTCACGTCGATGTCCTGATCGCCGGTGCCGGACCGGGCGGGAGCGCGGCGGCCATCCACCTGGCCCGCCTCGGCCTCTCGGTGGCGCTGCTCGATCGCGCCCGCTTCCCCCGTGACAAGGCCTGTTCCGAATACATGAGCCCCGAGGCGGTCCGCCACCTCGACGCGCTCGGCGTCCTCGAGCGGCTCGATGCGGCCGGTGGACAGGCGCTCGCGGGGACCACGGTGGTGGGGCCGCGCGGCGCGCGCCTCACCGGTCACTTCGCGCTGGCCGGCGGCACGCCGTTCCGCGCCACCGGGCTTTCCCTTTCGCGCCGCACGCTCGACGCGACCCTGGTCGATGCCGCACGCCAGGTCGGCGCCACGGTGCTCGAAGAGACCGCCGTCACCGAGCTGGTCTATGATGGCGGCGCGGTGGCCGGGGTGGTCGCCCGCGGGCCGAGCGGCGAGCTCAGGACCATCCGCGCCAAGCTGGTGATCGGTGCTGACGGCCTGCGATCGACCGTGGCCCGAAGGCTCGGTCCCCGTCGTCACGGCGTTCCGTCGCGGGTCGCGTTCGTGGCGCACGTGGCGGGTGTGACCGGGCTCGGCGCCGACGCAGAGATGCACGTCGGGCGCGAGGGGTACGTCGGGCTCAACCCGATCGGGGGAGGGCTCACCAACGTGGCGCTGGTGGTGCCCCGACGGGTGGCCGCGGCGGCCAAGGGGGACCCCGCTTCCTTCTTCTATCATATGCTCGACCGATTCCCGGGGGTGACCGGTCGGGTCCGGCGGGCCGACGAACGTCGTCCCCCGCTCGTCACCGGCCCGTTCGCCGCGAGCACCGCGCAGGTCACCGCGCCCGGGGCGCTCCTGCTCGGCGACGCGGCGGAGTTCTTCGATCCCTTCACCGGCGAGGGGATCCTCTCCGCCCTCCGAGGGGCCGCCCTCGCCGCCGAGAGCGTCGGCCGATGCGTGGCGCGAGAGGGGCGGGTGACTGCGGAGTCGCTGGCCGCCTATAGGGCGCTCCGGCGGGAGCAGTTCGCCGGGCAGTGGGCGGTGGAGCGGCTCATCGGGTGGGGGATGTTCCTCCCCGCGCTCTTCGACCGGGCCGTGTCGCGGCTGGCCCGCCACGACCTGGGGCACATCTTCATCGGCGTCACCGGTGATATCCTTCCCGCCCGCGCCGTGCTTTCTCCTGCTTTCCTGTGGCGGATGGTGCTATGACCCGACCCGACGTCGATCCCGCGGAATTCCGGCAGCTCCTCGGTCGCTTCGCGACCGGGGTGACGGTCGTGACGGCGGTCGATGCCGAAGGTCGCCCGCACGGGATGACCGCCAACTCCCTGAGCTCGGTCTCGCTCCAGCCACCCCTCATCCTCCTCGCGATCGAGAAGATCGCCGTGATCCATCCCGTGCTCCTCGCCGCGCCGCGCTTCGTGGTGAACATCCTGGAGCAGGGGCAGGAGACCCTCTCGCGCCGGTTCGCACGGAAGGAGGACGACCGATTCGACGGGATCGGCTATCTCCCCTCGGCCGACGGCATCCCGGTGCTCGATGGGGTCCTGGCGCACATCGAGTGCGAGCGCTGGGCGCTGCACGATGCGGGCGACCACACGATCCTGATCGGGCGCGTCACCGGTGGCGCGGTGGACGAAGGCCGACCGCTGGCGTATTTCCGTGGAGGGTACACTGGGCTCGTATGAGAGGAATGTGCGAAGTGCGAGGTGCGACGTGCGGGGTGCCTTGAAGCCTGCACCCACGCAACCCGCACTTCGCACATTGCACCTCGCACCGTGAGGCACGCCCCCGGCACCGAACTGCTCGACGACCCTGCGGCCGACCCGGTCGCGGTGCGGCGCTCGCTCACCAGCATCGCGCGCGCGAATCGACTCTTCGGCGGGACCGCGGCGGTCCTGTGGGGTTTGGGGCAAGTGCTCGCCGGCCCCGCGCTTCGCACTTCGCACCTCGCACTTCTCGACATCGGCACCGGCGCCGGCGACATCCCCGCCGCCGCCCGGCGCTGGGGGACGGCGCGCGGGCTCTCCCTCGCCACCGTCGGTCTGGAACGGCTCCGTCCCGCGGCCCAGCTGGCGCGGTCGCCGGCGCTCCCCGTGACGCTCGGTTGTCTGACCGCGCTCCCGCTTCGCGACCGTAGCGTGGACCTCGTGGTGGTGAGCCAGGTCCTCCATCACCTCAGCCCGGAGACCGCGATCCAGCTCCTCAAGGACGCCGGCCGGTTGGCCCGCCGGGGGGTCGTGATCGCTGATCTCCTCCGCTCGCGGACCGCGGCGACGCTCTTCGGAGTGGCGGCGCGGGCGCTCGGCTTCGACCGGCATACGCGCGTCGACGGGATGACCTCGGTGGCGCGCGGCTATCGGGTGGACGAGCTGGCGGCGCTCTGTGCCGCCGCCGGAGTGCCGGCGACGGTCACCGGTCGGCCGGGGTGGCGGGTGGTCGCGTGGTGGCGGACACCCTGATGCGCACCGTCGACGTCTGCGACATCCAGGCGACTCCGGCGCGGGTCTTCGCCGCGGCGGCGGACGTCGAACGTTGGCCCGACCGGCTGTCGCACTATCGCTACGTCCGGTTCCTCGAGCGGTCGGGGGATCGGGGGCTGGTGGCGATGTCGGCGTTCCGTCCCTTCGGCCCCCTCGGGTGGCCCACCTGGTGGACCAGCGAGATGGAGATCGACCCGGCCCGGC
>JANMWE010000047.1:0-2014 GCA_031393795.1 Gemmatimonadota bacterium | reverse complement strand
GACCGCCATTCCCGGAACGGGATGAAGGTCACCCCGCTCCACTCGGCCGCCGCCGGGCACCACGCCGGCATCGGTGCACTCCTCCTTGCCGCCGGCGCCGACCCCAACGCGCGCCAACAGGGAGGGTTCGTCCCGCTCCACGCCGCCGCCCAGAACGGCGACCTCTCCCTGGTGCGCGCCCTCCTCGATCACGGCGCCGACCGCGATGCCGCGGACGATGATGGGCGTACCCCCGCGGTCCTCGCGGGGGAGAAAGGGTACAGCGAGGTCGTGGCGCTGTTGGAGAGTTAGTCGCCGAAGGGAGGGTAGCCGTAGACGCGACCGCCCGTCGGCATCGGAATCGGGCCGGTGGGGGCGCAGCCCCACGGGGGAAGGCTGGAGCAATTGATCTGGTCGACGACCTCCCCGCTGCAGTAGACGTCACCAGACCTGCCCACCATGCAATAGCTTGCCCGGCCTGCGAACTGACTCACTCCCTGATCTTGGATGGGCGAGGGGAGGATGTCGGTGCTGAACGTGAGGGGCGCAAAGTAGACCTGACCGCCGATCGACGTGATCGCGATGTGGCTGAATCCGACGGACAACGAGGTGGCTGATGGCAGGTCGACCCGGTGGGGGACCGGTTCCTTGTCCGCGCCGGTCTGGATATTCGCGCCCCAGCACCACACTTCTCGCGCAAGGGTCAGCCCACAGGTCGACTCGTCCCCAGCTGCGATCTGGACGAATTGATGGCCACCCACGACGGCGGTGGTCGGTGCGTTGCGAGTGGCGCCCGAGTCGCCAAGCTGGCCGGCCTGATCGTCCCCCCAACAGTAGGCCGCCCCGTTCTCTGTGAGCCCGCATGAGTGGCGGGTGCCGAGTGCCAGATCGATGAAGGCGAGTCCCGTCCCGACCTGGGTGGCGGGAACACTGCTCGCGCTCCCACCGGCCTGACCATACGCATCCGACCCCCAGCACCAGGTGGTGGAATCAGCGGCGATCCCACAGGCGTGCGAATCCCCGGCCCGGATCCTGATGAGCGCAGGCAGTCCGTCGATCTGTAGCGGCGTGGCCGAGCCGACGATCGGAGTCATCGTGAAGGCATTCCCCCAGTTATACCCCCAGCACCAGGCTGCGCCGGCGCTCGTGAGGCCGCAGGTGAAACTGCTTCCCGCTTGGATCTGGGTGAAATGGTGACCTCCACTCACCCTGGTCGGGCGGAGAGTATATCTACCGACGGACACCTCCCCGAGGGCCAGGCTGTCCCCGCCCCAGCACCATGGGACTTCGTCGGCGTCCAGTCCGCATCCATGCGACCACCCCGCCGTCACCTGCACCGCCCGGAACCCCTGCGCCTCGGTGCTGAAGGTCACGGGGTCCAGTGATGCCACCTTCACCTGCGCACGCTGAAGTCCTGGGATCATCCGGAACTTCCACCGGGCCGAAGCGAGACCGTCCACTCCCGAGATCGAATCGGTGGGGATGATCTCTCCGTCACCGTCGATCACCTGCCACGAGACCGCCACCCCGGCCAAGGAATGGCCCGCCTCGTCGACCACCCTGACAAGGAGGAGAGTGTCGAGTTCGGTGCCGAGGCTTACCTGCGGAGGGGGGCTATGGAGGATCTCCAGGCCGGTGGGGCCCGGAGAGGTGAAGGTCTCGGCCTGGCATGCGGCGATGGAGACGACGAAAATGACCGAACAAGCGGCCCGAAGTGACATCAGGTACCTCTGGAAGGGGTTACGACCTTAAGACGTCCATTCCGGAGGTCGGCCACACAGTCCTCTTGCGACCCGGGTTAGATTTCAGGGGTCATCTTCTACCGGATCCTTGAATGTACCACACGCTCCGCCGGGCAGTCGTGCCCGTTCTCATTGCGACCGTGGCCTTGACCTCGCTCGCCTGGGCCTTCCACGCGGTCCTCGTCAAGGCGATCCCGGCCGTCGACGCCACCGTCGCCGTCGCGCCGACCGAACTGACCCTCTGGTTCAACGAGCGCCCCGACGCCTCGCTCTCCAACATCCGGCTCATCGCC
>JANMWE010000002.1:0-2333 GCA_031393795.1 Gemmatimonadota bacterium | reverse complement strand
GCGCGAAAGGCGCTCAAGGGTTCTCCTTGGGCGCCTTCGTCTTGCAGGGCCGGCGGAGCCGCGGGGACTTCAAGGAGGGAGCCGTTGTGGCGCAGCTCGCTGCGCAAGGAATGTCTCCGTGGGCGCGTGGGCGCCGTCCTCACTACCGCAGCTGAAGGAACTGTCGGACCTGCGCCACTTCCGGATCATCAGGTCGCACGAGTCGTGGTGCACCGTACCGGAGCTCGCCGGTCGCCGTTCGGTCTTTAAAGAGCACGGTCGAGCGCCATGCTCCTGTCAGGGCGGACCACCAGGAGAAACCAGCGAATCCGGCGGCGTGGATCGTCCGTGCGAGTGCTTGCGTCACTGGGCGCTGATGGTCAGCGAACGCCGCCGGGGTGAGGCCGAGTCGCGAGAGCACCCGCGGGTCGTTGGCATCCGCGATCCGAGCCTCGAGGGTCGGAGAGGTCAGGATCTCCACCCACGCCAACGGAGTCCTATCCGCCCGCCTGAGGTATTCCTGGCGGAACGGGCGTCCGCGAAAGGGCGCCAAGGCCTCGGCCAGCGCGTGCACTGGCGTCGCGGCCAGATACAGTACCCGCGGCCGGTCGCTGAGATCGAACCGCCCTCCGGTCTGGCCTGCGGGCACGAATTGTGGGGAGAACTCCTCTCCCGCCCTCGCGCGCGCGTCATAGGGGAAACACCTCCAAAGGCCGGTCACTTCCTTTACGCGAAGGCGCCAGTCCGCGCGGCCTGGATCGCTTGCATCACGGCGCCGAGATCGCCCTCGGCCAGCACGTCGAGCGGTCGACGGTCGTTGAGATGGGGGTTGATCCCGAGAAGCCAGTCCGGAATGACCGCCGGATCATAGATCTTGGCCAGCGCAATGAACGCGGCCTCCAAGGATGCCAGCCGCCAGGCCGCCTTGTCATTCAACCGCTGACCCTTCGCGCCGCGCGAGACCTGGCTGCGGTGCATGCCGATGAAGTCCGCCAAGGCGGCCCGGCTCCCCAACAGTGACGCGCCCACTTCGATACCGAATGCGTCCGCGCTCGACAGCAGCGCTGCGACCTCGCTTCGTTTGGTCATGTATCCTCCTGCAACAAATATGTTGCGCGCATGCCATTAATGCAACCCCGCGCCTCTGCGTCCCTTCCCCCATCGAGCGGAGGAATCCATAGTTCCAGGGGTCGAAGCGTTCGTAGGGATGCATGGCTGCACGATAGTGAAAGAGCCCCTCCGGGTGGTAACCGGAAAGCCTCTGGGATTGTACCATTCCACGCGCCCACGCGCCCAAGCGCTAGATCAACCCACCCCCGCGCAGCCGCCCGATCTGATCGTGGCTCTCCTCGGGTCCCTGGAGCACCTCGGCCAACGTCAGGTGCCGCATCACGCCAGACGGCGGTACAGCGCCTCATTCTTTGCCATCATCCGGGCCGCGAGCTGAGCGAAGTCCTGCTCGGGCTGCGACACCAGGTCACGCACAGCCGCCGCGGCCAGTTCGGTGGCCGGAATGTTAAGCCGAGTGGCGGCTGCGGTGAGGGCACGCTCCTCCGGGCCGGTGACTTCGATCGCGATCTTCATATGTCCTTCCTTCTCGAAGCTAAACAGACTGTCCCGCTGAGGCCGTAGGGGAGGCTCAGATAGCTGGGAGCCCTGGCTGCGGAGCGCCGCCAGCTACAAGCCCTGGTCAGGCCTCACCCACGGGACCGCCATGTGGCCGGGCGACGGTGTTGGTGCAACACTGCACACACCTCGAAAAGGCCCTCGCCTGGCCGGTAGTAAACTGCATACGGAAAGTGGCGAAGCAAGGCTCGGCGCAGGCCGCGATGGACCATAGGGCCGGTCTCGGGCATCTGCTGCAAGAGGGTAAGGGTGGCGTCGAGGTCTGCACGGAATTCTTCGCCGAGCCCGAGGCGTTGCTCTTGGTACCACGAAAATGCCTCCACCACGTCGGCGGAGGCTTCGGGGGTAAAGGCGAGTGTTGCCCTCACCCTTGGCGGCGAAGCCGCGCCTGAACCTCGTCCCAAGAGAGGCTTGGGTCGGAGGAGGGATGGTCAAGACGGCGATCGAGCTCGGCGCGATGCGACTCTGGAACGGGGACGGACTCGGGAGTGACCGCGATGCTGCCCCAGATGTCCTCGACCAGCTTGATGCGCTCGTCGACGGGCAGTTGGTTGATCTGATCCAGCAGGGCCTTGGGAGTCATGGACGCAATGTGGCAAACCGGCGCCACTTGGGCAAGATGGGTGAGCCCTAAGCGCCCATCGAACGGAGGAGGCCATACAGGGGGCGACCGACCTCTGCCGGCGAAGCCGCGGATCGTTCTTCGCGCTTCGTCATCCTGAGGGGGC
>JANMWE010000259.1:0-3861 GCA_031393795.1 Gemmatimonadota bacterium | reverse complement strand
CCGGCCGCCGCCGCCACCGGCCCGAAGCCCTACGCCGAGGTCATCACCGACAAGGCCAAGAGCGATTCCGGGCTCTATCTGGTCCACCAGGTGAAGGACAAGTGGTACTTCGAGATCCCGAAGGCCATCTTGGGCCGCGAGATCCTGGTGGTCAGCCGCCAGGCCCGCACCAGCACCGACCTCGGCTACGGCGGCGAGGAGCTCAACGAGCAGGTCATCACCTGGGAGCGGGGGCCGAACGACAAGATCCTCCTCCGGGTGAAGAACTACGAGAATATCGCGAGCGACACCACCCAGCCGATCGCGATCGCGGTGGCCAACTCGAACCTGCCGCCCATCGTCGCAGCGCTCGACATCGCGGCGTGGAACAAGGACAGCAGCGCCGTGGTGATCGAGGTGACGAGCCTCTTCGCCAAGGACCTGCCGCTCTTCGGGCTCGACAAGGGGACCCGCGAGGGGCTCAAGATCCGGCGGCTCGACGACGGGCGCTCCTTTATCAACTGGATCCATTCGTACCCCACCAACGTCGAGGTCCGCGCCACGCTGACCTATGACGCCGCCGAGCCGCCGAGCAACGGCAGCACCGCGAGCATCACGATCGAGGTCAACCAGTCGATGGTGCTGCTCCCGGAGCACCCGATGGTATCGCGGCGCTGGGACGAGCGGGTCGGCTTCTTCTCCACGTCGATGACCGACTACTCCCGTCCCGAGCAGCGCGCGGTCGTGCGCCGGTACATCACCCGGTGGCGCCTCGAGCCGAAGGACACCGCGGCCGTCGGCCGGGGCGAGCTGGTGGAGCCGGTCAAGCCGATCGTGTACTACATCGATCCCGCCACGCCGATGCAGTGGCGCCCCTATCTCCGCCAGGGAGTGGAGGACTGGAACGTCGCGTTCGCCGCGGCCGGCTTCCGGAACGCGATCATCGCGCGCGAGCCGCCTACCCCGGCCCAGGACCCGGAGTTCTCGCCGGAGGACGCCCGGTACTCCGTGATCCGCTACTTCGCCTCGAACGTCCAGAACGCGTACGGCCCGAGCGTGGTGGACCCGCGGAGCGGCGAGATCCTCGAGAGCGACATCGGCTGGTACCACAACGTGCAGAACCTGCTGCGCGACTGGTTCCTGATCCAGACCGCGGCGGTCAATCCGTCGGTGCGCGGGACGGCGTTCGCCGACTCGATCATGGGCCAGCTGATCCGGTTCGTGTCGAGCCACGAAGTGGGTCACACCCTCGGCCTGCCGCACAACATGAAGGCGAGTTCGAGCTATCCGGTGGATTCGCTCCGTTCGCGCGACTTCACCTGCCGGATGCATACCGCGCCCTCGATCATGGACTACGCCCGGTTCAACTACGTGGCACAGCCGGGAGACAACGCCTGCCTCTATCCCGGCATCGGCGTGTACGACATCTACGCCATCCGCTGGGGCTATCGCCCGATCCCGTCGGCCACGACACCCGACGCCGAGAAGCCGACCCTCGACGGCTGGATCCGGGAACACGAGACCGACCCGATGTACCGTTTCGGCGACCCGAGCCAGACCGACCCGGGTTCGCAGACCGAGGACCTCGGCAACGACGGCGTCCGCGCCGGCGAGTTCGGGATCGCCAATCTCAAGCGGATCCTGCCGCAGCTGCGCGACTGGACCCGTGAACCCGGCGCCGACCAGAGCCAGCTCCGGGAGCTGTACGATCAGGTCGTCATCCAGTGGAACCGGTACATGGGCCACGTGACCACCATCGTCGGCGGGATGGACTGGACCCGTCGCGCCACCGACCAGGAGCCCGCGCCCTTCACCATCATCCCGAAGGCACGGCAACAGGCGGCGGTGCACTTCCTCAGCGAGCAGGCGTTCAAGACGCCGAGTTGGCTCATCGACCAGCCGACGCTCGGCCGGATCGAGGGGATCGGCATCGTGGAGCGGATCCGTCAGCGTCAGGTCGGGGTGCTCAACAACCTGCTGGAGCCGCGGCGGATGCAGCGCCTCAGTGAGTCGCAGGCGGTGGCCCCGGGTTCCTACGGCGTTGGCGACCTCTTCGGCGACGTCCACCAAGCGATCTGGACCGAGCTCTCGGCGGCCCACCCCGTCATCGACAACTTCCGGCGCGACCTCCAGCGCGGGTGGCTCGACCGGATCCAGTTCCTGATGACGCAGGAGCTCCCGCCGCCGACCTTTCCGCCGGGCTTCACTCCGCCGGCCGGATTCGTGAACGTGACGATGTCGCAGTCGGATATCCGCGCCTTCGCGCGCGGCGAGCTGACCGACCTCCGTACCCAGGCGCGCGCATCCCTGGTGCGCGTCACCGACCGCCCGACCCGCCTGCACCTGAATGACGTGCTCGCGCGAATCGAGGATATCCTGAACCCCCGGCACTGAAGTGAGGAGTGAGGTGTGAGGAGTGAGGAGTGAGGAGTGGGGAGTGAGGAGTGGGGAGTGGGGAGTGAGGAGTGAGGAGTACGGAGTAAGGAGTGAGAAGTGGAATTGAGAAATGGGCCCTCCTGCAATACTTCAGGGGGGCCCATCCTCGTTCAACTCCTCACTCCTCACTTCTCACTCCTCACTGCTGTTTGGCGATCCACTCCTTCGCCTCTTCCTCGGTGTCGAACGCCGGGATGGTGCGTTTGGAGAAGTACATCACGGTGAGGTACGCCGCCTTGTGGAGCGTTCCCATCCCCACGATCGCGCCGGAACGGACGAAGGGGGAGTTCTCCGCGGCCAGCTTCTTCAAGGCGGAGAGCACGGCGCTGTTGAACCGTGCGCCGCGGACGATGGTCAGCGTGTAGAGCGACTTGGGCGGCTGTTGCTGGATGATGGTCCCGGCCTCGGTGATCGCGGCGAGCGCTTCGGGTTCTTCCGCGATGCCCGCGAAGTCGAGCTTCGCGATCCGCTTCCCCTTGTATTCCGTGAACGTGGTACGCGCCATCCGGGCCTCTGCGTGGTGGTCATGGACCTACCCGCCGAGCTTCGCGAGACGCTTCATCACCGTTCGCTGGGCGCGGCCATCGGGCACCGCGACAAAGATAGTGTCATCCCCCGCGATGGTGCCCAAAAGCTCGGTCCAGGCCAGCCGGTCGAGCGCCACCGCGACCCGGTTGGCCTCCCCCGGCGGCGTGTGGATCACCAGCAACGCGTCCCCTGCCCGGTCCACGGTCAACAACCCCTCGGCGATCCGCTGCTCATCGGGGTCACCGTGCTCCTTCCGCACACGGGCGGGCCGAGCGTACGCCCCGTCGACCTTCACCAGGCGGAGCGAGGTGATGTCCCGGCTCACGCTGGACTGCGTCACCGACCAGTCCTCTCCTCGGAGCGCCTCGGCCAGCTCCTCCTGCGTCGCGATCCGCCGGGTCGAGATGATCTCGAGGATGCGGAGATGGCGTTTCTTCCGTTCGGCGGTCATCGCGATCCTCCGGTCAGGCGTTCGAGCGCCCCTTCCCATCGCCGCCGAGCCGCGCCGTTCCAGCGCCGTGCGGCGCGGATCCGCGCCCGCGCCGGATCGAGCGCGAGGTCCCCCATCCCCCCGACCACCTTCCGCGCCGCCAGGATCTCCGCCGGGGTGAGCGCCGGGAGCTTGGCCCCCTTCTTCAGCTCGGCCGCCACGGCACGGTAGGCGGTGCGGAACGGCGTGCCGGCCGCCGTCCGTCGGAACACCTCGTCGGTGGCCAGGATGTCGCCGCTCAGGGCGCGGGCGCCACGCACCCGGTCCACCAGGAGCCGAGGGACCGCGCTCGTCATCATTCCGAGCATCTCCGTGGTCCGGTCGATCCCCCGGAAGAGAGGTGCCTTCAGGAACTGGAAGTCGCGATGGTACCCGCTCGGTAGCCCGCGCCCGAGTGCCAGCACCTCGGCGAGCGCTCCCTCGACCTG
>JANMWE010000255.1:0-9445 GCA_031393795.1 Gemmatimonadota bacterium | reverse complement strand
CCGGCGGTGTGGTTCTACAACTACTTCACCACCAAGATCGAGAATCTCACCGTCGAGATGACCGTAAGCTCCAAGGAGCTCATCGATTATCTCATCAAGAGCGTGGGGAACGAGTTCGGGCGCTCGATCTTCACCAAGGAGTTCCAGGCCCAGAAGGCGGTGAGCGGCAGTGGCCATATCCACGGGTGAGGCCGGGAAGGGCCGCGTCAACGCGGACATCAACGTCACGCCGATGATCGACGTGATGCTGGTGCTCCTGATCATCTTCATGATCGTGACGCCGCTCATCGCCGCGGGCTTCCAGGCCAAGATGCCGCTGGGGAAGCACCTCGACAAGGATCCCGAGGGTGATGACGAGGTCATCCTGGGGATCGACCAGTCGGGGAGCTATTTCCTCAATGGCCGGCCGATCGCCCTGGAGCAGCTCGAGTCCCAGCTCACGGCGATCTACGCCGCGCGGACGAAGGACAAGGTCCTCTACTTCAAGGCCGACGTGAACGTGAAGTACGGCAAGGTCCAGGAGGGGGTCGAGGTGGCCCGCCGGGCCGGCGTCCGTGTCCTGGCCGCGGTGACCGAAGACAAGGGCGGGCCGCTCTTCCCGCCGCCCACGGAGAACTGACCCATGTCCATGGCCGCAGGGAACGCCGGAGGGATCAGCTCCGACATCAACGTGACGCCGATGATCGACGTGCTGCTGGTGCTGCTGATCATCTTCATGATCATCCAGCCGCTCAACCGGCAGACGATCCCGATCCAGGTCCCGCCGCTGCAGACCACCGCCGCGCCCTTGGGTCCCTCGAATCAGATCGTGCTCGAGATCCGGGACGACGGCACCTACGCCATCAACGGGCAGCTGGTCCCCAAGGACCAGCTCGATGCGCAGATCCACTCGGTGTACGACGCCCGGCCGGTGAAGCTCCTGTTCGTGAAGCCGGGGCTCAACCGCATCTATCAGGACGTCATCGAAGCGATGGACATCGCCCGCGGGGCCGGGGTGCTGGTCATCGGGTTCACCCCCGCCGACGTCGCGCCGGCAGGCAGCTGATCATCACGGTCGTCCGGCAGCATCTCGCAGGGGCGCGTACGTGGCGCCCCTGCGACGTTTCCGGCCCCCTCGTGTAACTTTCGCCCCTTCGGCTCGTCACCTAGAGCATCGTGCGCGCACCCGTATTCCCGACCATCGTTCCGCCGCCCCGCCGCCGCTCCGTCGGCGGCCTCTCGGTGTCGGTCCTGCTGCACGCGCTGCTCATCCTCCTGATCATCTCCCCCTGGTTCCGGCACTACCATCTTTTCAGCGCGGAGGGGTCGGACCTCCCCGGGTCCGGGGGGGGCGGCGGGCGTGGCGGGGGGCAGTATATTGCGTTGCCGGCGCTACGCCCCGAAGCAGAGCCGCCGCGGGTCGTCCACGTCGAAGCGCAGGTCGTTCCTCCCCCCGTCGTCACCCCGACCGAGATCCCGCCGCCGACCCCGGCGCTCGACTCGGTCGTGCACCCCTCACCGCAGACGTCGCCCAGCGACGCCGGCGGCGCTGCGGGTGGGGCCGCGGGGCAGGGAGGCGGGGCGGGCGGCGGGACCGGCGGTGGCCAGGGCCCCGGGACCGGTGGCGGTGCCGGCCCCGGGACGGGCGGATCGGCGCGTGGGCGCCCGCCGGCGCTCAAGGGATTCCCGATCCCGCCGATGGATGGGACGCCGAAGGCGCTCCGCGGGAAGGAGCTGATCGTGCGGTGCTTCGTCGGGATCGACGGGCATGTCGATCGCTTCGAGACCGATCCCCCCATCGATGACCGGGGGTTCCGCGCGCGCCTGGCGGACGTCATCGCCGGTTACAAATTCACGCCAGCACGGGATTCGACCGGCCGCATGGTACCGGGCGTGGCCGTCGTCACCCTGACCCTTTCCACCCGCTGACCCATTTGCTGATGCATCAGCTCTTCACCCGCAAGCCGATCGCCGACCTGATCCCCGAGGCCGAACACACCGGGCTCAAACGGTCGCTCAACAAGTGGCACCTTACCGCCCTCGGCGTCGGGGCCACCATCGGCGCCGGCATCTTCGCCACGACCGGCACCGCCATCGTGGGCGACGCGCTCCGTCCCGGCGCCGGTCCGGCGATCGTCATCTCCTTCATCCTCACCGCGATCGCCTGCGGCTTTGCCGCCCTCTGCTACGCCGAGTTCGCGGCGATGGTGCCGATCTCCGGCTCGGCGTACACCTACAGCTACGCCGCCCTCGGCGAGCTGGTGGCGTGGATCATCGGGTGGGACCTCATCATCGAGTACGCCGTCGGCAACATCGGCGTCGCCATCGGCTGGGCGGGACACTTTCGCGAACTGATGAGCCACTTCGGTGTGTTTGTCCCCGCCTGGCTCGGCACCGACTACCGCTCAGCCTTCGACGCCGCGCGGGCGGTGGCCGCGGGCGCGACCGACCCGGTCAACGCCTACGTCGCCTCGGCCGTGGACCTGGCCCCGCGGATCGCGGGGATCCCGATCATCTTCAATCTTCCAGCGTTCCTCGTGGTCATGGCGATCACGGTGGTCCTGGTGCGGGGGGTGAAGGAGTCGGCCAATGCCAACAATGCGATGGTGATCCTGAAGATCGGGCTCATCCTCTTCTTCATCACCGTCGGCATCTGGCTCATCAAGCCGGCGAACTGGACCAGCTATCCGCTGGTGCCGGGCGGGAGCGGCTTCGCGCCCAACGGATTCAAGGGGATCAGCGCGGGTGCGGCGATCATCTTCTTCAGCTATATCGGGTTCGACGCGGTGAGCACCGCGTCGGAGGAAGCGAAGGACCCGGCGCGCGACATGCCGTTCGGCATCATCGCGAGCCTGATCATCTGCACCGTGCTCTACGTGATCCTCTCGGTGGTGATGACCGGGATGGCGCCCTGGAACACGCTCGGCACCGCCGAGCCGATGATCACGGCGCTGCAGTTCTCGGGGGGGCCGGCGAAGCTCGTGAGCATCTCCCGCCTGATCATCTCATTGGGCGCGGTGATCGCGATGGGGAGCGTCCTGCTGGTCTTCCAGATGGGCCAGCCCCGGATCTTCTACTCGATGGCGCGGGACGGGCTGCTCCCCCCTTTCATCGCCAGGATCCACCCCAAGTACCGCACCCCCCACGTCGGCACGATCATCACCGGCCTCTTCGTCGGCGTCTTCGCCGCGGTGGCCAACATCGCCGAGGTGGTGGACCTGACCAACATCGGGACCCTCTTCGCCTTCATCCTGGTGTCGCTGGGCGTGATCATCCTGCGAGTGAAGGAACCGGAGCGCCATCGCCCCTTCCGGGTGTGGGGCGCGCCGTGGACGCCGCTCGTCTCGATCCTCTCCTGCTTCTACCTGATGTACCAGCTGCCGACGATCACCTGGATCCGGTTCGCGATCTGGCTGGTGGCGGGGCTCCTGATCTACTTCCTGTACGGCATCCGCCACTCCAAACTGCGGCAGCGGTGAGGAGTGAGGAGTGAGGAGTGAGGAGTGAGGAGTAAGGAGTGGACGAACGAAGGGGCCCGATGTCGATCGCTCGACGCCGGGCCCATTGTCATCTCCACTTCTCACTCCTCACCCCTCACTTCTTACTTCAACTTTCTTGCCATCCCCAGCGCGCCGAGCGCCGCGTCGACCTCGGCCTCGACCACCTTGATGCCGCGGGTCTCCTTGAGCTTGGTGATCACCGCCGGGCGGAGCTGGCCGTCCGTGGCCAGCAGGCCGCCGGCGAGCGCCACCGAGTGCGGGGCCGGCCCGCAGACTTGCTGCAGCGCGGTCACGAGCAGCACCAGTTCGCGCACGGCGTAGTCCACGATCCCCTGCGCCACCTGGTCGCCCAGCTGGGCCATCTCGATCACGCCGGGTGCGAGCGCGGCCACGTCGGCGGGGGTCGCGGTGGTGCCCCAGCTCACGAACTGGTCGAAGTTGTTCGCCTTCGCCGCCGCCATCGCGCGGAGCGTCAGCTTGGTGGCCGGTCCGCGGCCATCGTGCGCGCGGCTCACGGCCCCCATCGCCGCTCGGCCGATCCCGTACCCCGACCCCTCATCTCCCATCTGCCACCCGAAGCCGCCAGCGCGGTGCGACTTGCCGCCGGCGTCACGGCCCAGCGCGATGCTCCCGGTGCCGGCGTTGAGCACGATCCCCGGGGAGTCGGGGAAGGCCGCCACCAGCGCGATCTCGATGTCGGTGGTGACCTGGATGCGCTCGGCCACCTGCTCGTTGGTGAGGGCGTTGAGGACTTCGCTCCGTTCCGGGTCGCGGCCCGCACCGGCCGCACCCACCACCATCGCTTCGGCCGTGAGCTCCCCCGCGGCGGCGAGCGCCTTCCGGGTCACGTCGGCGATGGTGTTGGCGGAGGTCAGGGCGCGGCCCGGGCGGACCGCCGCTCCGGGGCCGTTGGCCTTGCCGAGGATCTCGGTGGCGTTGCCGACCACCGCGGTGGTGCGGGTGCCGCCGACGTTCACGCCCACGAAAATGCCGTTCATCACGCCGTCCGGGAGGGGGTTGGGTTCCGGGGAAGGTAGCTGAACAATACGCCGCTGAGCAGGGCCAGCGCGGTCCCCAGCGGGACATACCAGGGCCAGGCGAGTTGACCGACCGGCGCGAGCCACGTGAGGCCGGGCGTGCCCGAGATGACCTTGGCGAAGACCACCACGAGCATCACCGCGGTGGTCACGCCGATCGCCGCGATCACGTCACGGCCGGTGGCGCGGGCCCAGCGGCCCGCCAGGATGTAGGCGCCCAGGAGACCGCCGTAGGTCACCGAGGCGATCGAAAGCGCGAGCACCACGATCGGCGTCCCACTCCGCGAGAAGAAGTGGAACGCGAGCGACCCCGCGATGAGCGCCAGCCCCCAGAAGATGGTGAGGCCTCGGCCGATCTTGAGCAAGTGCGTCGGGTCGGTGCGGCCGGTCCACGTCGAGTAGAGGTCGTAGGTGGACGACGAAGCGAGGGCGCTGATGGCGGAGCTGTGCGAGCACATCGAGGCGGCGAGGATCCCCGCCACGAGGAGTCCCGAGAGGCCCACCGGGAAGTGATCCACCACGAACCGGGGGAAGATCTCGTCCGAAAGCCCGGTGTCCGGTGCCGCCCCGGCGGCCCAGATCGCGACCCCGACCGCCAGGAAGAGGGTAAACTGGAGGAACACGGCGAACCCGGATCCCACCAGCGCGATCCGGCCATCCTTCAACGACCGGGTCGCGAGCAGGCGCTGGACGATGAGCTGGTCGGTGCCGTGGCTCGCCGCCGAAAGGAGGGCCCCGCCGAGGAGGCCGGCGAGGAGGGTGTAGGGGGCGGTGAACGAGAGCTCGGGGCGGAAGAGACGGAGCTTGCCGGCAGCGCTCGCCGCGGCCCAGGCGGTGTGCCACCCGCCTGCGAGGTTCACTGCGATGATGACCGCGGTCACCCCGCCGGTGACATACACCGCCAGCTGTACCACGTCGGTCCAGACCACCGCCTTGAGCCCACCGTGCCAGGTGTAGGCGATGGTGATGAGGCCGACGACCAGGATCGTGAGGGGGATGTTCCAGCCGGTGAGGAGTGCCAGCGGGATGGCGCCCGCGAAGACGCGCACGGCATCTCCCAGAAAGCGGGTCACGATGAAGACCGCCGCGGCCAGACGCCGGGTGTGCGGGCCAAAGCGGGTTTCGAGCCGCGCGTAGGCGGTCTCCTGCGTGTGCGCGAAGTACCCGGGGAGGAGCCAGGCCGCCACGCCTATCCGGCCCACGATGTACCCCATCACCACCTGCAGGAAGGTGAAGTCGGTACGGGCGCCGAGGCCGGGGATGGAGACCACCGTGAGCGCGGAGGTCTCGGTGGCGACGATCGAGAGGAGCACCGCGACCGCTGGCAGGTCGCGGGCGCCGAGGAAGTAGTCGCCGGAGCTCTTCTGCGAGCGCGCGGCCCAGGCCCCGATGCCGAGGGTCAGGGCCACGTAGACCACGACGATGATCAGGTCGATACTGTGCAGGATGCGGTCCCGGGGGGAGGATTTCGAAAAGTAAGGGGTGAGGGGTGAGGGGTAAGGGGGGTGCGGGGGTGCAGTCATCGCTGCAGGGACAGGTCTGGCCTCAACTGGAAAGGACGGAGGGACGAAGCTACGGAGAGAAGTGTTGTGGTATCACGGTCGAGATCTCGACCCTTCGACCACATCTTGTCCATTCGTTCTTTCGTCCCACCGTCCCTCCCAGTTGAGGCCAAGCTTCGACGATGCCCGGATGCCAGCCAATAAGAAGGGGCCTCCATCGTAGAGGCCCCCTAACCCCTTACCCCTCACCCCTCACGCAGTAAAGCTGGTCCCGCACCCGCAGCCGCCTGTGGCGTTCGGGTTGCTGAAGCTGAAACCGCTCCCCTGCATCGCGGTGACGTAGTCGATCGACACCCCGTTGAGGTACTGCATCGAGAAGGCGTCGACGAACACGCGCACGCCGTTCACCTCGAGCACCGCGTCGTCCTCGAGCGCGCGCTCTTCGATGTTGAGGCTGTACTTGAACCCGCTGCAGCCGCCGGGAAGGACGGAGACCCGCAACCCCGCCGACTCGGACGGGACCGCCTCGGCGTCCATGAACTTCCGCACCTCGGCCACGGCATTGTCGGTCAGGACCAGGGTGATGGCACCGGACTGGGTCTCAACGCTCATTTGGACTGCTCCTTCGAAAGTACTAGCGCAGGCGGGGGGGTCCGCGCCGTCAAGTCGTTCAGGGATATCACGAACCCCTGCAAGCTAGGAAGGAATGGGGTCCGATGTCAATTCCAAAGCTGCTTCATCGGGATTCGAGGGGCCCTACGAAGGCCCCCGGCCAATCTGGGCACCGACGAGCGCCCCGATCGTCCCCATGATCCCGATCACGAGCGTCGTGGCGAGCAGTTCTCTCCCAAGGGAGGCCTGGCAACCGCCATCGGAACCAACGCAGAATTCGTGCGCCATGTATGCCATCCCGGCACCCGTCGCCGCGCCCACCCACCAACCGGTGTAGCGGTAGTCGTTCGATCCGTCGCCGAAGAACCCGGTCGTGGGCGGGACCCCCGCATCAGTCGCCAGGTCGCTGGATCTCCACAGCATACCAGTCGAGTATGCCGGCACAGCCTCAACCTGGGCCGCCACCTCGGTCGGGTAGGCGAAGCAGCAGTTGGCCAGCAGCATCGTGCCAAGAATATTCGTGCGTCGCATCGAGCTCTTTCCAGGGATTGTCATTGTTTTGGGAACTGACCGCCGATGAGTCCTCCCACCACAGCACCCAAGAAAGCCCCAAGCAGCGCCCCGCCGATGGTACTTCCGACACAGGATCGAGAATCCCCAAATTCCTTGGTATCGACGCAAAGGCCATGCATCGCGACCGCGCCAACTACGCCAAGGATGGCGCCCCCGACGACCATGCCGGTCCTTGCGTGGGTTTTCGGCAAACTTGATGTGGTGGGCGTTGATAGGAAGAGCACTGAGGCCCTCGGAGAAGGCGCTCGCTCGCGCGCTTGCGCGCTGAGGTCGGCCGAAGGTGAAGCGAGGATTCCAAGGAGGATCAATGAGAATCCGATCTGACTTCTCTGGATTGGGCGCATTAGAACCCCTGATCGAGAAGACGCGGTGAGTATGCCGCGGCCGCACCGCCGCCAATGTAGGCGGGAATCCAACCTCGAAAGCTCTGCGAAGTCCAGTAGCACTCCAGCCTGCCAGACCCGTAGTACTCGTAGCTGGTGCTGGCGGATGCCGTGCAGTCTTGGTCGGTCGTGTGACTAGCGCGGCTCCCGAGGTTGAGCTGTGCGCCGGCCACCACTCTCAACGCAGTGTTCACATCCACGCAGGTATCAACTCCCCAGAATCCGCCCTCGTTGCATTCGTTCCTGGTCGCATATCCCGCGTGTTTGCCTTCGGCGAGATACACTCGCGGATAGCCTCCGAGTCGCTCTGGGTAGGTAAGGACAGACGGGTAGCCATCTAGGCCACTCTCATAAACGCCATAGCTTTCATGCTCGGAGTACATGGCTCGCGTCAGGACCCAATGACTCGAGGCCGGATGGTACTTGACCTCGAGAAAGGCGGCCTCGGAGTCCCCGTTGTGCCCCGCGCACTTTATCGGTGGATTGGGGAACGGCCAAGGGAGCGGAACCGTGCAAACAAAAGCGGTGCTGCCCTCGTCCCGATACATCGAATACAGGTAGCCAATGACGACTTGCTCCCCGTCGTTCGACCACCGCGCCAACCAATGCGGTTCGCCTCGAATGTCGTCGATGTCCCAATAATAGAGTTGTGGAGCAAACGCCGCGGCCAACTGCTTTTCGCAGAATTCTGAGAGTCCGTCCGCGTCGACGTCGGTCCCTTCAACACAGAGATCGTTGTTCACCGAGTTGCTTATGAATATCCCAGCAGAATCCGGGTTCGGGTCGACGTCAAGGCAGCCGAGCTGACACTTCGGGTCAAGATCGCCGGCCATGGCGGCGGGATTGGAGGATTCGTCGGGCGAGGGCTGGGTGGACTCTGTGCAGCCGGAGGCTAGGAGTCCAAGGAACATGATTGCAGGAACGAATATCGGAAGGTGCATCAAACTCTTTCGGCGGAAGGAATTGCATCGAGCAGTATCCTCGGCCGAACGCTAGTCAGTGCCCCAATGGTTTATCGAAGGAATTGCCGAAGGTTCCCTTATCTATCGCTTGTGCCCCCCACGAGCCCTGCCACCACCCGGTTGGCGATGTTCCCCCGGACGGAGAGCTCCCCCCACTTCCCATTGGCCCGGGTCGGATGGACTCGATTCGCGAGCACCACGATTACCAAGTCGCGCGTGGGATCGATCCAGATCGACGGGCCGGTGAAGCCGGTGTGGCCCACGCTGGTCGGCGCGAGGAGGTGCCCCGCGGTCCCGTTGGCGGACGGAGTATCCCAGCCGAGGGCCCGGCTCGATCCCGGCACGATCTCCTGTCGGCGGGTGAATTCCTGCACCACCGAGTCCACTTTCCAGGTGCGAAGGAACACCTCACCGAACTGGAGCAGGTCCACTGCATCGGCGAAGAGACCGGCGTGCCCCGACACCCCGTCGAGCCGGGCGGCGTTCTCGTCGTGTACTTCGCCGACGAGCATCCGCTTCCGCCAGGCGGTGTCGCGCTCGGTCGGCGCGATCCGGCCCCGGGTGGGACCCTGGGGGAGGTAGCCAGAGCTGGTCATGCCGAAGGGGACGGCGACCCGCACCGCGAAGAGCGAATCGATCCGCCCGTCGTAGATCCGTTCCAGCGCCTGGGTCAGCACGATTATGCCGAGGTCGCTGTACACCATCCGGACGCCGGGGAGGGTGTCGAGCGGGGTGGTGTCGGCCAGCGCCATCGCTGCCGCTCGGCTGTCGGCCTGCAGGTAGAGCGCCCGCCACGCGGGGAGCCCGGTCGAGTGGGTGAGGAGCTGCCGCACCGTGACCGAGTCCTTGTGTGATCCCTGGAAGGCGGGGACGTAGCGCTGGATCGGCGCGTCGAGG
>JANMWE010000242.1:0-4843 GCA_031393795.1 Gemmatimonadota bacterium | reverse complement strand
TCGGAGATGTCGTAGATGGCGCTGGCCCGCTCGAGCGCGGTGCCCATCCCGTAGCGGTTGTTCTCGCAGATGAAGATCGCCGGGAGCTTCCAGAGCGCGGCCATGTTGAGGGCCTCGTGGAACGCGCCATTGTTCACCGCCGCCTCGCCGAAGTAGCAGACCGCCACCTGGTCGCCACCCAGGTACTTGAACGCGAACGCCATCCCGGTGGTGATCGGGATGTGTGCGCCGACGATGCCGTGGCCCCCGAGGAACCCCTTGGATGCGTCGAAGAGGTGCATCGAGCCCCCCTTCCCCTTGGTGCACCCGGTCGCCTTGCCGAAGAGCTCGGCCATGATGGCCCGCGCGCTGATCCCGCGGGCCAGGGCGTGGCCGTGGTCGCGGTACGAGCACGTCAACACATCGTCATGGCGCAAGGCGGCGATCGAGCCGACCGCCACCGCCTCCTGCCCGATGTAGAGGTGGCAGAAGCCACCGATCTGGCCGAGGGAGTAGGCCTCTCCGGCCTTCTCCTCGAACCGTCGGATCAGGAGCATCTGGCGCAGGTAGGAGCGGTACTGCTCCGCGGTCTGCGCATCGACCTTCTTCGGTATCGCGGGCGCGGCGCTCGCCATCACCCCTCCACGGTCGCCATAGCGGCGGTCTTGGCCTGGTCCCAGGCGTGATACGACGAGCGCGTCAGCGGGCTCGCCTCGACGTGCTTGAATCCGATCTTCCTTCCGAAATCCCGGAGTTCGTTGAATTCATCGGGGGTGTACCACCGGACCACCGGCAGGTGCGAGTCGCTGGGCCGGAGGTACTGCCCCAGCGTCAGGATGTCGACATCGCTCCGGCGGAGGTCCCTCATCGACTGCTTCACCTCGTCCCACTCCTCGCCCATTCCCAGGATGATCCCGCTCTTGGTGAGCTGGGCCTTACCGCCCATCGTCCGGGCGTTGGCCAGGAGCTGGAGCGCGCGATCGTAGCGTCCGCCCGGACGGGCCAGGCGGTAGAGGCGGGGGACGGTCTCGAGATTGTGATTGAGGATCGTGGGGCGGGCGTCCAGCACGATCTTGAGCGCCACCTCCGACCCCTTGAAGTCGGGGATCAGCACCTCGACCGAACTTTCCGGCAGCCGGGCCCGGATCTCGGTGATGCACCCGGCGAACGCCTCGGCGCCGCCGTTCTCGAGGTCATCCCGGTCCACCGATGTGATCACCACATGCTGGAGCCCCATCACCGCCACCGCCTCGGCCAGCTTGGCCGGCTCGGTGGGATCGAACGCCTTGGGGGTGCCGTGGCTGACCGCGCAGTAGGCGCAGTTCCGGGTGCAGACGTCACCCAGGATCATGAAGGTGGCGGCCTTATGCTCCCAGCACTCTCCGATGTTGGGGCAGCGGGCCTCTTCGCACACCGTGTGGAGCCCCAGATCGCGCATCATCTTTTTGACGCCGAGGTAGGTCTCGCCACCGGGGGCTTTGACCTTGAGCCAAGACGGCTTGCGGACGAGGGCCGGGGGGGCGGGGATGCCGGGGGTCTCGCCTGTGGGGGCGGCGGAAGACCGGCTCAGCTGGACCAGCGGCAAGGCTGCCATAGGGACACCAAAGTACCCTTCACGATGGGGTGAAGGGAGGCGTGAATCCAGCATAATCAACCAAATAGTTGAATTGAAGGTAACAGGCTCGGTCGGGTAGGGTGGAGGCCCGCGAAGCGGCGGTGGATCCTCGCACCCGTGTCATCCTGAGGGCGCTTTAGCGCACGAAGGATCTACCGACCTCCACCCCGTCCCTTCTCCCTCGCACTGCGGCGACGGGGCTAGGGCATGCAAGATCCTTCGGGGCCAAGGCCCCTCAGGATGACACTGTACTCTACGGTCGCCCCAGGGCATGAATCCAGGCCACGCACAACGGGCCGGCCCCGAAGGGCCGGCCCGCGTGGACCACCCGTCACTGCTGCCTTAGAACAGCAGCAGCATCCCAGCCGAGACGCCGAGGCCGGTGTTGTTCTTGTTGCCGGCGACGTTGTCGCTCGTCATGCTGTAGGTGAACTCGAGCGTGGACCGGAGCATCTTGTCGTACTTGTTGTACAGCCCCGCCACCAGGGCGCTGTTGGTCAGCTTCCCGCCACCGAATGCGCTCGTCTCCTTAAGCTGGTTGAGCCCGTAGCTCACTCCAAGTGAGGTCCGGGTGTTCATCACAATCATCGCCTGGCCGTAGCCGCCGAAGGTGGTGCGGCCCTTGAGCCCGTCGGTCGCGTTCAGGAAGTTCAGGGTGGATCCGATACCGGAGCCGTAGAATCCGGAGCCGACCACGGTCACCTTGCTGTTCCACCACTTGATGCCACCGCCCCCGCCGAAAGAGGTGAGGCTGTTGCTGGCCGCCACGTCCTTGGCGTTCTGGACCAACCCGTTGAGCCAGAAGTTGGTGTGGTCTCCCTTCATCGTCCACTCGGCCTCGACCCGGGGCAGCTGGGTCTGGGCGAAGTTGTCCACTTCAGAGGGATCGAAGAGGCCGATGCTGAACTGGGTGTTCTTGCCCGCCGCGCTGCTCCAGGTCAGCTGGGAGTTGAAGTTCGGGTAGTTGTAGCCGAACCCGATCCGCCCCAGGGTGGTGCCGCCGCCGTTCGGACCGCCGGTCGGGCCGGTGCCGAAGAGGGTCATGTCGTTCAGGATGTTCTGTCGGCCGAAGAGCCCGAGGTCACGCCCCATCAGGAGCGAGCCGCCGTGCACCCCGCCCACCGTCATGAACACCTGGCGCATGTCGAGCTGGGTGCCCTGACAGTTGGCGCGATTGGTGTAATTGGGGCTGCTGTTGCCGCATTGGATCTCGGGGGCAAAGCCGAAGGTGGCGCCGAGGTCCCGGCCACCGTCGTGGCCCTTGATCGAGAAGACGGCGAACGCGGGCAACAGCCCCGTCCTGATGTTGAACCCGCTGGTCCCGGCGCCGACCAGCCCACCGGCGGTGGTGCCGTTGTTGTCGGTTTTCTCGTAGGTCAGGAAACCGTTCACGTTGCCGGAGAAGGCCATGCTCCAGCCATTTCCCATCTGCATGTTGAGCTGGGCTCGGGCCGGCATCGCGACCAGGATCGTCGCGAGAAGGGCCAAGCCGCTGGACCAGAGATGACTGCGCTTCATGGGAGGTGCGCTCCTGCAAAGGTTGTGTGGCAAGGGACAGGGGTGAATAAAGACGACGGGGGCGAAAGGCCGTCACGGCCCTCTTGCCCCCGCGTCTACTACTATCGTGCTACCTCGCCGACCCACCAGGGTCGGCAGTGCGGAATTCGGGCACGGGTCGCTCGGCCAAAGTCGGTCAAGTAGGTGATCCGCGATGTGGGGGGTAGATCCAACACGTTGTACCCCAACACGTTGGTCAACCTTAAGGCTCCCGTCAAGGGGTGAGGGGAAGTTATAGCCGACTCATTTCATCGGAATAGCTGCAGCGCCTTCTGGAACGTCATCCAGACGCCCCATCCGAGGGGAAGAGAGACAGCCAGCCAACTGAGCAGGGTCGAGCTCCCGGATCCCACCGCGGGGTGGCCTGCATCCGACCCTGCCGCGCCGCCGCTGAACGCGGGGGCCGCGTGGCCGGTGACAGGCTGGAAGAACCTCGCCGCCACCGGGCTCACGAGGAGGTTGCTCACGAACCCTCCGAGGAGCAGGCCCACCATCAGGCGCATGCTCAGGGCATAGACATCGGTGCCGGTGAGGCCGGCGTCGAGCTGGGCCTGCCGGATCCAGTTCACCAGCACGGGTCCCGCCACTCCCGCGGCCGACCAGGCGGTCAGGAGGCGCCCGTGGATGGCGCCGACGTTCTGGGTCCCGAAGAGGTCGGCGAGATACGCGGGGATGGTGGCGAAGCCGCCGCCATACATCGTCAGGATCAGCGCGCACGACCCTACGAAAAGGGGGATGCTGCCGAGCTTCCCGGCGAACGGGATGGCGAGGTAGAGGAGGGGCCCCAGGGTGAAGAAGGCGAAATAGGTCGACCGCCGGCCGAACCGGTCCGACAGCGATGACCAGGCGAATCGCCCCGCCATGTTGAAGAGGCTGAGGAGTCCCACGAAGCCGGCCGCCGCCGCGGCGGTGACCCGCCCGGGGAACATCTCCTGGATCATCGGCGACGCCTGTTCCAGGATCCCGATCCCTGCGGTGACATTCAGGAAGAGGATGGCCCAGAGGAGATAGAACTGGGGCGTCTTCACCGCATCGCCGACCAACACGGTGCCGCCCGCGACCAGGGAGTGCTGGGTGGTCGGCGGGGTCCAGCCGGCCGGCGCCCAGTCGGGGGCGGGGACCCGGAAGAGGAATGCCCCGCCCAGCATGAAGAGCCCGTATCCCACGCCGAGGGCCACGAAGCTCTGGGCCACGCCGACGCCGGTCGCGCTGGCGAAATGATCGAGGAGCACCTGGGACAGGGGGCTCGCGATCATCGCGCCACCGCCGAACCCCATGATGGCGAGCCCGGTCGCCAACCCCCGTCGGTCCGGAAACCACTTGATCAGGGTCGACACCGGCGTGATGTACCCGATCCCCAGCCCGCACCCACCCAGCACCCCGTACCCGAGATAGAGCAGCCAGAGCTGGTGGGTCTTGACCGCGAGGGCGCTCACCAGGAATCCCCCCGCCCAGCACATCGCCGCCGTCACCCCGCTTCGCCTCGGCCCGACCCGCTCCAGCCACTTGCCGAAGACCGCAGCGGAAAGGCCGAGGAAGACGATCGCGATCGTGAAGACCCAGGCGAGCTCCTTCTGGGTCCAGTCACCTGGCGCCGGCGCGGTGACGCCGAGGATCTTGGTGAGCGGGAGCTTGAAGACGCTGAAGGCGTACGCCTGCCCGATGCAGAGATGGATCGCCAGGGCGGCGGGC
>JANMWE010000239.1:0-10968 GCA_031393795.1 Gemmatimonadota bacterium | reverse complement strand
CCTCACCGCCTACAAGGCGCAGATGCTCAAGTCGATGGCGCTCTCGGCCGAAGGCGAGCAGGCGCAGAGCTTCGCCGTCTACGGGGGGCTGACCCTCTACCTCTCGTTCGTGAACCTCTTCCTGATGCTGCTCCGGATCTTCGGTCGGCGCCGCTAGCCGCGACCGAAACAGTTCCCGACGCCGCTCCGTAGATGGGGCGGCGTCTCGTTTTCCCCCCGACTACTTTCCCTGCTCCTCCCCGATCCGCCCGGAGCCGTTCATGCGCCGTCTGACGTTCGCCTCACTCCTGTTCCTCGCTGCCCTCCCCGGTGTCGCGGCCGCCCAGCGACAGACCGGTGTCGTCGGCGCGTATGTCCCGCCCCGCGACTGGCCCCAGGAGCCGCGCCGGTTCGATCTCCTGCACCAGACCATCGGCATAAGGTTCGACGTGCCCCACCGGACGCTCTACGGCACCGTCCTCACCCGCGTGGTCATCACCCAGGGGGCCACCGATACGCTGCGGCTGAACGCCGAGAACCTCACGATCGATCGGGCCACCGACGCACGCGGCAAAGCGCTCCGCTTCACCGCCGATACCGCCCACGTCACCGTCCGCCTCGCCCGGACCGCGCACGTCGGCGACACCGTGCAGTTCAGCCTCACCTACCACGGCGTCCCCGAGCGGGGGCTCTACTTCGTGCCCCGGCGGAATGTCGTCTGGTCGCAGGGCGAGGCCACCGAGACCCGCGCCTGGGTGCCGACCTACGACGCCCCGAACGACAAGGCCACGTGGGAGTTCTTCGTCACCGCCGACAGCGCCCAGCGGGTCCTCTCCAACGGCCGCCTCGTTGGTGTCGTAGATGCCCCCGGGGGCCAGAAGGTCTGGCACTGGTCGCAGGAGCAGCCGGCGTCGACCTATCTCTACTCGATCGTCGTCGGTCCCTTCACGGTCCTGACCGATCACTGGCGCGGGATCCCGGTGGAATATTGGACCTACGCCGACACGGTGGCCTCCGCTTGGCGCTCTTTCGGCGAGACCCCGTCGATGATCGAGACCTACTCCCAGGTCCTCGACGTGCCGTTCCCGTGGGACAAGTACGACCAGTCGATCATCCCCGACTTCACCTACGGCGGGATGGAGAACGTCTCCGCCACCACCCAGACCGACCTCGCCCTGCAGGCCGCCGGCGAAGCGCCGCAGGGGGACTCGCGCGGACTCAACGCCCACGAACTGGCACACCAGTGGTTCGGCGACCTGACGACCGCGGCGACCTGGGCCGACATCTGGCTCAACGAGGGTCTCACGACCTATATGGAATCGGTGCAGGCCGAGCATAGTCGCGGGTGGGAAGCGGGCCAGCTCGAGTGGTGGCAGCAGCAGCAGCAGGCGATGGGCGCCGACCAGAACGAGGTCCGCTCCCTCGTCTGGGGCACCTACGAGGGCACCGACCCGATCGTCCTCTTCTTCAGCGGGCACGTGTACCCCAAGGGCGCCCAGCTGGCCCACCAGATGCGTCGCCTCCTGGGTGATTCCCTCTTCTGGACCGGGATGCACCGCTTCCTGACGGACAACGCCTTCCGGCCCGTCACCACCGCCGACTACGCGGTCGCGATGGAGCGGACCTGCAACTGCGACCTCGACTGGTTCTTCGACCAGTGGGCCTACGGCATCGGCTACCCGAAGGTCCAGTTCCAGCGCCACTGGGCCCCGGCCCTGAAGACGCTGCACGTCATCGTCCGGCAAACGCAGCCGATCGACGCGACGCATCCGCTCTTCACCTTCCCCGCCACCATCCGGATCATCACCCGCGACTCGGTCATCCGGCGCGAGATCATGGTCACCAAAGTGGTGGACACCTTCGCGGTCGCCCTCCCCTCCGAACCGCTCAGCTTCCGCTTCGACGAAGGGGGCTGGCTCCTCGGCACGGTCGCCGGCGACCAGTCCCCGGCCGAGCTCGCTGCGATGGCGGAACACGACCTCGACTTCCTCGGGCGCAACTGGGCCTTGAGGGCGATGGAAGGGAGCGCCGACCCCGAGGCCGTGGCCGCGCGCCGCTTCATCGTCCTGAACGAGCACTCGGCGTGGCTCCGACAGGTGGCGCTGGACCAGATGGCGCACGATTCGAGCGCCGACGGCCGTGCGATCGTCACCTCCGCGCTCCGCGACGCGGATGGCGCCGTACGCGCCACTGCGCTGGGCGTCCTCGGACGGCTCGATCGGAACGCGGCGCTGGCCGTCGCAGACGCGATGTACCGCGCCGATCCGAACTTCGGGGTCCGCACCCAGGCGTTGACATTGATCGCGTCCCGCGGCACGGCCGCACTTCCGATCCTCCTGCAGGCCTCCGGGACGGATCAGATCGCTAACGTTCGCTTCACGGCGGCCCGTGGGCTCTCCACCATCCACGACCCACAGGCGGTCGCGGCGCTGCAGAAGCTGACCGTGCCGTCGGAAACGCGGGACCTGCGCCAGTTCTCCCTGCGCATGCTCGCGACCAACGACCCCGCCCGCGCCACTCAGGTGGCCCTGCAGGCCGTCGGGGATTACGATCCGCTCTTCGCGGTCGCAGCGGTGCAGACCGCGGCGCGGGTCGGCGGCGATGCGGCCAAGTCGCAGCTCTCGAAGGCGCTCCAGACCGAGACCCGCGTGACCGTCCGCTCGGCCATCACCCGGGCGCTCGCCGCTCACTAGCCGCCCGCATGTGGGGATCGCGACCGATCGGGCGTCTCCTCCGATGATGCCATCCCTACATCGGTCCCTGTTCCTGCTCGGCCTCTGCCTGGCCGCCCATCGACTGGATGGCCAGGCACTGGCGCGTCAGGACCTGGCCCTCCTCGATGTCACGCGCGGAGATGCGCGCGCCCAGCACGAACTCGCCGAAGGACGTGACGCCCTCGACCGCGCCACCCGTACCGGCGCGTGGGGCGCCTACCAGGAGGCGATCCGTCACTTCGAAGAGGCGGCGCTGGACGACCCGCAGCTGGCCGAGCCCTGGTTCGGGCTCGCCTTGTCGCGGTTGGCGCTCTACGAAAGCGGCGCGAATGCCCTCTTCAGCCCCACCCAGCCCCTCGGCCTCCCCAATCGCGCCGCCTGGGCCTCCCACATCCGCGCCGTCCTGGCGCGAGACCCCCGGCACCTCGGCGCGCTCACCAGCATCGGCCACGTCCTGCTCCCACAGGGGGAACGGGACCAGCCGGCATGGGTCCGCGCCGCCCTCGCCCGCGCCGAGTCGCTCGGCGTCGTCACCCCGGACCTTCTCCTCATCCACGGCCGGCTCGCCATCCTCGAGCGGCGGTATGAAGAATCGGCGCAAGTGTTCAATGAGTATGTGGCCAAGGGAGGAGATCGCTCCATCGCGGCCCTCGAGAGCGCCCGCGCCCTCGCCGGCACCGGCGACCTGGAAGCCGCGGCGCAGAGTTACGAGTCGGGGCTCGCGGTCCTGACCCCCACGGGGCTCCGGCTCTATCGGCAGGACCTCGCCTGGATCACCGAGGTGGGCGAACTCGCCGGGCTGGAGACCCTTTCCACCGCTGACGCCCCCGCCTGGCTCCACCGCTTCTGGCTCCACCGCGATGCGACCGATGTCCGCGAGGAAGGAGACCGCCTCCGCGAACACCTGCGGCGCTGGATCGTCGCCAATGAGCGCTACCGCGTGGTGGACCCCGACCGCCGGACCCTCTTCCACGAACCGTGGGCCCCGATCGCGCCCTGCGTCACGAGCGACAGCTTCGCCCTCAGGCAGGCCGGCGCCCGTGAAGCGAGCGACTCCCTCGACCCTCGGCGCGGCGAACGGATCCTCGACGACCGCGGCCTGATGTACCTCCGCCACGGCGACCCGCTCCGTGTGGTCTGGACCCTCGGCGCCGGTGACCGGGATCGCACGGCCGCCGAGGCCGCAGATCGCGCGGAGATGCGTCGCTCCGGACTCCCGACCAGCGTCGCGGACGCGGAGATCGCCCTCCGCGCGCGCGCCCGTTCGCTCAATGATCCGGGGGCGAGTTCCGCCGAGGTCTGGACCTATTTCATCGACGGGAGGGTCCGCTCTTTCCTTTTCCGCGGCTCCAACTGGCTCGGCACCAACACGCCGAGCACCTTGAGCGCTGACATCTCCTCCCCCGAGCTCGCCCTGCTCCGGGCCCAGGTGGACCCGCGGTTCGAGAAAGTCTGGGCCCGTTACGACTCCCCCTTCCCGCCCAAGGTGCCGGTGGAGTGCATGGTCACCGTCCAGCGTCTCGCCCAGGAAGTGCGCGCCGACTTGATGGTGGGAGGGAGCAGCGATGACCATCCCCTGATCTTCCCCGAGCCCGCCATTCCGGCGGTCCAGGTCGCTGCGGTGGGAGATCCCGCGACCCAGACCGGCGAGGTCGTCGTGGCCTATGCCGTCCCTGGGCACCGGCTCACCCCGATCCGGAGCGACGGCCAGTTCGTCTACCCCCTTCGCTGGCGGCTCACCGCGGTCGACTCCACCGGGGCAGTCCACCGGGCCGAGGGTGACCTGATGCCGGTCAGCGCCGATTCCCTCAAGGAGGGGGAGTTCCTCTCCGGCACACTCGCTCTCCCCATTCCCGCGGGGGCGTGGCAGGTGGGCGTTGCCATCTTCCAGCCCGACGAGCGCCGCGGCGGCACGATCGAAGCTCGACGGGTCCGGCTCGACGCCGCTCCGGTGGCGCTCTCCGACCTCATCCTCGGCCGGGAGAACGACCCCGTGCACTGGAACGGCGTCGCGATGAACCCCCTCGGCACCTGGCGGCGCGGGAGCACGATGACCGTCTTCGCCGAGTTGCGGGGGCTCGACGCAGGCACCGAGGCGAGAGCCACCTATGAGATCCGCCGGCTCGACCGCTCCAGCGGCCGTCCCGCCGTGCGGGTGGCCTCCCTGAGCACGGTCACCGGCCCCCGCTCCACCGTAGAGAGCCGGATCGACCTTGGGCGGCTCGACATCGGGATCTATCGCCTCACGCTGACCGTGGAGACGGCCGGAGGGGTGCGCCTGGTGCGGGAGAAGGTGTTCGAGGTGACCCCCACGCCCTGACATCCGGGTCTTTACGTCGTAGAACCGCGGGGTGATAGGCAGTAGCTTTCGGTATGTCCGACCACGCAGCGCGGCAGACCTTCCTCGATCCGACCGGCCGCCGCCGCGTCCGGCTGCGGGTCGCCCTCATCCTCCTCGGCACGGTCACCACCGCGATGGTGCTGATCGTCCTGGGGGGGATGCTCGTTCCCCCGCTGCTGCAGGAGCTCCCGCTCGTCCAGACCGCCGCCGACTCGCTCGGGCGCGCCCCCCGCACCGCGCGGAAGAGCACCGCCCGCCCCATCTCGGCGCGAGTGGAACGTGAACGTCTCGCGGAGCGCCAGCGGCTCTTCGATCACCTCGCCAGCGCCCCCCATCCGGTCCGGCGCTCGCGGCACTACTCCGAGCTCCCGCTCCTGGGTGCCAGCCCCCGTGCCGACAGCGCTCTCACCGCCCACGCCGGCGCCACCGACCCCACGGTGGTCGGCTTCTACGTCAACTGGGACGACAACTCCCTCGTTTCGCTCCGCAAGAACATCGACCACCTCGACTGGGTGGTGGCCGAATGGGGTCTGGTCCGGCCCCGGGGTGATTCGTTGCCGCTGCAGTTCCAGGTCGACCGGCGGGTGCTCGCGCTCGCGGCGCTCTCGCCCCACCCGCCGCTGGTGCTGTTGATGCTCACGAACGCCACCAGTACCGGCTTCGACCCCAACGCGGTGCGCCGGCTCATCGCGACCGAGCGGTCGCGACGCGCCGCCATCCGCGCGATGGTCGACACCGCCACCCACTACGGCCTGGCCGGGGTGACGATCGACTTCGAGGCGCTGCCGGCATCGATGCACCCCCAGCTCCTCCGTTTCCTGGAGGAGCTGCGGCCGGCCCTCGTGCGCCAGCACCTGATGCTCACGCAGGCGGTGCCCGGCGATGACCCCGAGTGGCCGATCGAGCAGTATGCCAAGGTGAACGACCGGCTCTTCCTGATGCTCTACGACGAGCACGATCCGTCGGACGAGCCGGGCGCGATCGGCGCCCAGGACTGGTTCGAGCAGCACCTGACCGATCTCCTCCGGCGGGTCCCCGCCGGGAAGGCCATCGTCGGCATCGGCCAGTATGGCTACCAGTGGTCGGACACCGCGGAGAGCGCGCTCGAGCTCACCTTCCAGGACGTGATGGAGCTGGCGCGCGACAACGGGCGCACCCCGGCGATGGACCCCGGGACGCTCAATCCGACCTTCCATTGGACCGACGACGACTCGACGCGCAGCATCGTCTGGTTCCTCGACGGCGCCACCGGGTGGGACCAGATCCGCGCCGCCGAACGGGCCGGGGTCGCGGGGGTCGGGGTCTGGCGGCTCGGCTCGGAGGACCCGTCGCTCTGGTCGGTACTGGGCCGCGGAGGGCTGAGCGCTTCGCCGGCCGCGCTGAGCAAGATGAGCATCGAGTACGACGTGAACTTCATCGGCACCGGGGAGATCCTGCGGATGGTCGCGGAGCCGACCCTGGGGCATCGGACGATGCGGGTCGACCCGGCCACCGGTGACGTCATCGACGAGCGGGTGGACTCGCTCCCGTCGACCTACGTCATCCGCCGGTACGGCCGGAAGGCCAAGACCGTCGCGCTGACCTTCGATGATGGTCCGGACGGCCGCTACACGCCGATGATCCTGGACACGCTCCGCTCGCGCGGCGTGCCGGCCACCTTTTTCGTCATTGGCGAGAACGCCGAGATCCACCCCGAGCTGCTGAAGCGGGAGCTGCGCGAAGGGCACGAGATCGGCAATCACACCTTCACGCACCCCAACCTCGCCCTGGTCGGGAAGTCGCTCACCCGGTTCGAGCTGAACGCCACCGAGCGGCTGCTCGAGGCGGTGCTCGACCGGCGCACCGCTCTCTGGCGGCCCCCCTACTTCGGGGATGCCGAACCGACCACCGCCGACGAACTCGTGCCCGTGTCGATCGCCCAGGAGCTCGGGTATATCACCGTCGGTCTGCATATCGATCCGGGCGACTGGGAGACTCCCGGCGTCGATTCCATCATCGGGCGGACCCTTGCGCAGCTCGATCGCGGCAACATCGTGCTGTTGCACGACGGTGGCGGGGATCGCACGCAGACCGTCGCCGCGCTGGGACCGCTGATCGATTCCCTCCGGGCGCGCGGCTACGCCATCAGCTCCGTCACCGCGCTCGCCGGGGTCAGCGCGACCGAGGCGATGGCGCCGCTCCCCCCCTTCTCGGCCGTGGGACGGTTCTTCTCCCTCACCTCGTACTCCGTCATCGGCTGGTTCGAGCTCGGGCTCCACGCCGTCTTCCTGGTCGCGATGGTGCTCGGCACCTTCCGGCTGCTGGTGATCCTCGGACTGGCGCTACGGCAGCGCTACGCCCGTACCCACCCGCGGCGCGCGGTGGAGGGGTACGCTCCCACCGTCACCGTCGTGGTGCCGGCGTACAATGAGGAACAGGTGGTCTGCGGCACCGTCGCGTCGCTGCTGGCGCAGGACTACCCGTCGATCGACATCGTCGTGGTGGACGACGGCTCCACGGACGGGACCTTCGCCGTCCTCCAGGCCGCGTTCAGGGGGCATCCCCACGTCCGGCTCTTTCGGAAGGCCAATGCGGGCAAGGCGAGCGCCCTCAACTACGGCGTGGCGCAGGCGAAGGGGGAGGTCATCGTCGCCCTCGATGCCGACACCCTCTTCCCCACCGACACCCTCCGCCAGCTGGTGGCGCCGCTCGCCGACCCGGCCGTCGGCGCCGTCGCCGGCAATGCCAAGGTCGGCAATCGGATCAACCTCGTCACCCGCTGGCAGGCCATCGAGTACATTACGAGCCAGAACATCGACCGGCGCGCCTTCTCCCTCCTCAATTGCATCACCGTCGTACCCGGCGCGGTCGGGGCTTGGCGCAAGTCGCTCGTCCTCGAGGTCGGCGGATTCAGCACCGACACACTCGCGGAGGACCAGGACCTCACGATGGCGATCCTCAAGCGGGGGCACCACGTCGCCTACGCCGATCAGGCCATCGGCTACACCGAGGCCCCGGACTCCCTCAAGCTCCTCTTTCGCCAGCGCTTTCGCTGGAGCTACGGCACGCTCCAGTGCGCCTGGAAGCATCGTGACGCGCTGCTCCGGCCCAGGCAGGGGCTCTTCGGTTGGGTCGGGCTCCCCAACATCTGGATCTTCCAGCTCCTCTTCCCCTTCCTGTCGCCCATCGCGGACCTCCTCTTCCTCTGGTCGCTCGTGACGGTATACCGGATGGAAGTGATGCACGGCCCCGAGTTCGCGATGCAGTCGCTGGAACAGGTGCTGTTCTTCTACACCGCCTTCCTGGCCATCGACTGGCTGGCGGCCGTGGTCGCGGTCTGGATGGAGCCGGGCGAGGAACGGTGGCTCTCCAGCCTCGTGCTGCTGCAGCGCTTCGTCTACCGCCAGCTGATGTACATCGTGGTGGTGAAGGCCGTTGCCACCGCGATCCGCGGCTCTGGCCTCGGGTGGGGAAAGCAGGTACGCAAAGGCACCGTCGCCCTTCGTGGTGGAGGAAGCACGATATGAACCGCATCCGATCGTTCGTCCTGATCCTGATCGCCTCGATCATCGCGCTCCCTGCGGGCGCCCAGGCTTTCGGCGCCGGAATTTCCGCGGGCGCGGTCAAGCTCGCCAACGGTGCCTCGCAGACCGACCTGAACGGGATCATCGGCGTGGCCCCGGCGTCGTGGCTCTCGATCACGGCCACCCTGAGCGAGGTGCACATCGCCGAGACCGTGAGCGGGTCCACCGCCACGAGCAACGGCGTGGGTGACCTCCCCATCGCCATCGGCGCCGCGCGGACCTTCCCAGGCCGGGGATCCGTCGAATTGGGAGCGGCCCTCGACCTCACACTCCCGACCGGCAACAGCGGCGCGGGGCTGGGGACCGGTTCCACCGCCGCCTCGGCCGGGCTGGGCATCGGGGGCAGTCCAACGCCCCGCCTCCGGTTCGCGGCCGCGGCGAGTCGGAGCCTTACGGGCGACGCAGGGACCTCCGCCCTCTCGCCCAGCCGAGCAACGTCGCTCGCGTTCGAGGGGCAGTACGCGTTCACCCCGCGCTGGTCCGGCGCCCTCTCGCTCATTGCGGACGTGGGCCCCGCCGACTCCGCCCTGGCCCTCGACCGTTCGATCGGCATCGGGGGCCGCTACGAAGTCCACGGCCCCGTCGCGTTCACCCTCGACGCCGCGCGCGGACTTACCAGCAGCTCCCCGCGTTGGGCGATCGTGATCGGCTTCGGGACGACCTTCGGCGGGAACAATCCCGCGGGCGGCGAGCTCTCGTCCAAGCGGCTCGCCCACGCCGTTTCGAAGAGCGTCGGGCGGGGCCAAGGGAGCGGGAAGGTCGGCAGGCACCCTTGAACGAGAGTGAGGAGTGAGGAGTGAGGAGTGAGGAGTGAGGAGTGAGGAGTGAGGAGTGGAGAGGTGAACGGGGCGCTCTGCGAATGTGCAAGGCGCCCCGCTCGATTCAACTCCTCACTTCTCACTCCTCACTTCTGACGTGGTGTTCACCACCCCACCGGCTGCCCCCGGTTCTGCTGCTCCAGCCAGACCTGCAGCGGCTGGAAGTATTCCACCATCGCGCTCGCGTCCAGCGCGTCCTCCCCGGAGAAGTCGTGCAGCGTCTGCTGCCAGGGACGGCTCTGCCCGGCCGCGAGCATCCGCGCCAGGCGGGCCCCCGCCTCCTTGCTCTGGAAGAAGGAGCACCGATAGAGCGGCCCCGTCTGTCCGGCCGCGCGGCACATCGCCCGGTAGAACTGGAACTGGTAGATCCGGGCCAGGAAGTACCGCATGTACGGCACATTGGTCGGGATGTGGTTCTTGGCGCCCGGATCGAAGTCGGCTTCGCTCCGCGGCAGCGGGGCCGAGACCCCCTGATACTCGTTGCGGAGCCGCCACCACGCCGCGTTGTACTGTGACGGCGGGATGCTCCCGTCGAATACGCCGAACCTCCACTTGTCGATCACCAGGCCGAACGGCAGGAATGCCACCTTGTCCAGCGCCTGCCGCAGCAGCAGCAGGGTGTCCATCCCCACCGACGGGAGCTCGGCCAGCAACCCGATCTGCTGCAGGTAGCGCGGCGTGATGCTCAGCGCGATCGCGTCGCCGATCGCCTCGTGGAACCCGTCGTTGGCCCCGTTCTGGAACAGGAACGGCTGCCCTTGGTACGCGCGCTGGTAGAAGTTGTGCCCCAGTTCGTGGTGGATGGTGACGAAGTCCTCCGCCGTCGGCTGGATGCACATCTTCACGCGGACATCGTTCTTCGAGTCGATGTCCCACGCGCTCGCGTGGCAGACCACCTCGCGGTCCCGCGGCTTCGTGAGCTGCGATCGCTGCCAGAAGGTCCCGGGGAGGGAGTCGAAGCCGAGGCTGGTGTAGAACGCCTCGCCCCCGCGCACCATACGGTTGGCGTCGTACCCGTGGCTCGACAGGAGTTGGGTCAGGTCATACGGCGCGTGGACGCCGGCCGGCATCACCACGTCGGCGATGTTCCCCCACTCCTGGGCCCACATGTTGCCGAGGAGGTGGGCCGGGATCATCCCGTTCGGCGGCACGACACTGGCACCGTACTGCTCCACCAGCCGCCGCCGGACATAGGCGTGGAGCTGGAGGTAGAGCGGACGCATCTGCGTCCAGAGCCGAGCCAGTTCGGCGTCGAACTGCGCCGGCGTCATGTCGTATCCCGAGCGCCACATCGCCCCGGTGTTGGCGAACCCCATCGACCGCGCCCCTTCATTGGAGAGGCTGACGAACCGGGAGTAGCGATCGCGCATCGGGGCGCCGATCCGGTGCCACCCCTGCCAGGCATCGAGCAGCTGGGCCGGGTCGCGGCTGGTGGCCAGGATGTTGGAGAGCTCCGAGATCTGGAGGCACTCCTGCCCGCCGCCGGCCTTGGGCCGGCAGTACCTCCCCTTGCCGTAGTCGCCGGTCAGGCTGGCGCCGATCTGGGCCATCTC
>JANMWE010000220.1:0-18017 GCA_031393795.1 Gemmatimonadota bacterium | reverse complement strand
GATCGGGGCTCAGGGCCGCATCAAGCACCTCCCAACTCCCGCTGGTAAGTGGCCGCGGCGGCCCATGGAACGGGACCAGTGAGTAGAGGTGGGCGTATCCGGACGCCTCCGAGACGAACCAGACAGCGCTCTGGTCGATCCACCCCGTACACCCCTCGCACGGGCCTCCGACCCAGGCCGAATCGACCAGCGAATCGATGACGTGAATGGCGGGAACATCGGGGTGCCCTTGATAGCCGTCTTCGCTCTGGATGACGGACAGATATCGCCGCTTGAAGTCCTGGCTGACCGACCAGAGAAGCGCGCGGCTCCCGGTGGGATCCCATCCCTTGAACTCCATCCAGGCCGGCGCCCTCACGCTGTCGCCCGGGATCGGCTTGAGCCAGGTCACTTCGCCCCGTGGCAAGAGCACGACACCAACCCGCCCCGCGTCCTGCGCATCACCGACGTTCTCTCGCGTGGGGATATCCGCCGTATAGCCATTCTGGGCGAGATAGTCGGGAACGTTGTTAGCGTGGGGGTCCTTGGCGGGGATGGTGGTCAGCAACACCGCCATGAATCCATCGGGTGACGGGACGATCCGATCGACCCGTTCCTCCCCGTCGAGATAGGTCACCGTCCCCCAAGTCGAATCCTGCCGCGCGCGCTCCGCCTTCCGGAGCGAGTCGGCCCGGACCCGGTCAGCGACGGCGCCAAGGAGCGCGCGATTCTCGTTGGCAAGGAATCCGCGCTGGCCGGTCGGTAGTGAGTCATCCTTGGGCTTCGGGCCGTGCCGGATGTCGGTCAGCTGTGACTCGGAGCCGTCGGTCACCGAGATCGCGTAGAGGTTCCCGGCGCGGGTGAAGTAGACCGTTCTCGCATCCAGCGAGAGCACCGGATCGCTCTCCGACTCGCGCGTACGCGTCAAGCGCTGCGCCTTCGATGCACGACGGTCCACCAGCCAGATGTCGCCGAGGGCGCTCACCGCGCGCCACCGCCGGTCCCGGCTGTCGCTCCCCTCGGCCAGGAGGGGCTCCATCGAATCAGCCTGCGCCGGCGTGAGCCGCTCCGGGGTCGCTCCCGCCGCCGCGCGCACGCGATACGGTTTCAACTGCTCGCGCCAGTCACTCCCGGGCGGAAGCCATCCGAAATGGAGGAACTGGCCGTCGGGGCTCCACCGCACGTTCGCCGGCGCGTGCCCCACGTTCTCGTATCCCCGCATGATGTAGGGAACGGTGAGGGGTGCGGGCGATCGGGCGGCCGGCGCGGCCTGGAGGAGCAGGAGGAGGGAGAGCATGGGTGGCGGGGACGAGAGACGAGAAACGAGAGACGAGAGACGAGAGACGAGAACTGATGGCTGATGGCTGATGGCTCAGGGTGACAGACGTTCCACGGTCCACCCGGTTTCACTCTTCCGGTACCTGAGTCGATCATGCAGCCGGCTCTCGCGTCCCTGCCAGAACTCGATCTCGTCGGGGTCCACGTGGAACCCGCCCCAGTGCGGCGGCAACGGAGGCGCATCACCGAATTGCTTCTGCATCTCGGCCACGCGCGCTTCGAGCGAGGCGCGATCCGGGATCACGCTGCTCTGCTGGCTGGCCCAGGCGCCGATCCGGGAGCCGAGCGGCCGGGACCGGTAGTAGACCTCGGCCTCCGCCGCGGAGACCCTGGTCACCTTCCCGGTGATCCGGACCTGACGCTCGAGCTCCGGCCAGAAGAAAAGGAGGCAGGCCTGCGGATGTGCGTCGAGGTCGAGCCCCTTCCGGCTCCGGAAGTCGGTGAAGAAGGTGAAGCCGCGCCCGTCGAGCCCCTTGAGCAACACGATCCTTGCCGAGGGAGTGCCCTCACTCCCCACGGTGGCCAGGGTCATCGCCGTCGGCTCGGATACTCGGGCGCGCTCGGCGTCGCCGAACCAGTGCTGGAAGCCGGCGATCGGGTCGGCGGGAAGGTCACCCACTTCCAGGCGGGCCTTTCGATACTCGGTGCGGAGGGCGGCGAGGTCGGGGGTCAATGCACCGGTCCGGCGTCGATGGCGGTATTCAATGGGAACCGAGGGATCTGGGCGTCGAACGTGGTGCCGTCCGGCCGGACGAAGTGATAGCGCCCCTCCATCCAGCCGGAGCCTCCTTTGAGGACGCAGAAGGAGTTGTATTCGTGGACACACCCCGCCTTCAACGTCGGCTGCTGCCCCACCACGCCGTCGCCGATGACCTCGGTCTCCTCGCCGGCATCGTCGTGGATGAGCCAGCGACGGGTGAGCAGCTGGGCCGTCACCTTGTTCACATTCTCCAACCGGATGAAATAGGCGAAGACATACCGCCGGTGCACCGGGTCGCTCTGCTCCGGGACGAAGAGCGGGCGGACGGTGATGCGGATCCCTTCGGTCTCGCGGTGGTAGAATGGTCGCTGCGGCATGGTGATAAACTAGGACCAGACGGCGCGATCCGCTATCGGCTATCAGCTATCGGTCCGATCTGGGCTAAGATCGCAGTTGCTGGAAAGCATTGGCCGATAGCCGATAGCGGATAGCCGATAGCGCTTTACATTTTGGACATGACCAAGAAACTCTACTCCACCGCCGAGGTCGAGGTCTCGTGGGAGCCCGAACTCTGCAAGCACACCGGGATCTGTTTCCGGGGGATGCCTCGCGTCTTCGATCCGCGTCGACAGCCCTGGATCATCCTTGAGAACGGAGAAGCCGAGGCGATCATCGCTCAGGTGCATCGGTGTCCATCGGGGGGGCTCAAGGTAAGAAACGTGCCCGCTCCGCCGGCGTCGGGAGACCTCACCCCCTGACCCCCTCTCCCGTACGGGAGACCTCACCCTCTGACCCCCTCTCGCTTACGGAAGACCTCACCCCCTGACCCCCTCTCCCTTACGGGAGAGGGGGAACTTATAGTAGAAATCTCGCGCGCTCTTCAGGGGTCGGCACCAAACATTCCGGCCCGTTCCGCGTGAGCTTGTGCCGGTGGCGGGCGATGAGATCGTAGCCCCAGTCGCGGATCGAACGTGGGATGAGCGCAGCAAGCTGCGCCGCGACAGCCCACCCTCCTCCCAGATACCGCCCGACCGCCATCGCCGCCTCCGATCGTACCAGCACGACCTCACGCGCCTCTCGCGCCTTGAGCGCCTCTGGACTCCCCTCCACCCACACGACCGAGTCCACCGTCGCGAGCTCCGGATGGCGCGCGAGGATCGGGCGCGCCGTCTCTCCCTGCAGCGCGGCAAAACGAAGAGTCCACCGACGGTCACGCCGGAGGACCCATTGGACGCTGCTGGCGCAGAAGCCGCAGGTGCCGTCGTAGAGGAGCAAGTGCGTGGTGCGCGGTGCGTCGTGCGTGGTCTGTCCGGTCACGGAACACCCCTCCGGCGCCTCACGCGCCTTTCGCGCCTGTCGACTACTACGGGTGCAGTTCCTCTGGTCCTTTCCAATCCATACCCAATACCACTGTCACATCCACGCGCCGAGTGGAGTCGTTGGCCACCTCGATCTTTCCCAGACCCAGTGCTTTCCGCACCTCCTCGGCGCGCTCGCGTGAGCCACGGCGGAGGATCAGGTGGGTCGAGTCCGAGGTGGTGTCCGCCGTTCCGAAGAAGACCACATCGAACCCGTTCCGCCGGAGGGTGCGCGTGCCGACGCGGCCGAGCCCCGCCTTGCCGGAGGCGTTGAGGACCTCGACCTGGACCACGTCGTCGCCGCCGGGCACGGGGTAGAGATGGTCCCTCGCCGCGCTCGGCCGGCCGGCGCGGATGAGGAAGGCGACCGCGGCGAACGCGACCAGGACGCCGAGGACGGCGGCCGCGCGGGAACGGATCATTGCAGGGAAAGCCACAGGCGTCGGGTCGGTTCGAGAAGGGGCCAGCCGGAACGTTCGGTCCACTGCACCCGTCGCACCACGACCTCGCGGAAGACCTCGTCGGGGGCGTCGGGGAAGCGTTTCGCCAGTGCGGCGCGTGCGTCGCGGTCGAACTTCCGTTCGGGTTCGAGGAAGTCGGCACAGTAGAGCGCCTTGCCGGTCATCCCCCACTCCACGCAGCCGACGGAGTGCCATTCCACGGCCGAAAGCACTTCCTCATCCGCCTCACGCGACTCTCGCGTCTCACGCGCCTTCCTTGCCGCGGCCGGGCCGTGCAGCAACTCCTCGTCCCAGTCGCACTCAGGCGTCAGGGCCTTGAGCTGCACGAAAGGGGCGTCGCGCAATGCGTCGTGCAGCCACCCGGCGCGGAGCCAGCGGTCCCACTCGGCCACCGGAAGTGACATCGCCGCGCCCCACTGATCGAGGAGCGCGGCGACGCGTCGGATATGTTCCAGCCGCTTGGGGCTGACCACCGCCCAGGACGGAAGCTGGTCCAAGCCTACCTCTCGGCGCGGAGCTTGCCGCCGGTGATGCGGTTCTGCTCGTCCACGAAGATGACCTTCGGGACGTGCTTGACCGCTTCCTTCTCGTCGAACACCCCGTACGAGATGACGATGATCAGGTCGCCCGGGAGGCCGAGGCGCGCGGCGGCGCCATTCAGCTGCATCACACCCGAGCCGCGGGGGCCGGGAATGACGTAGGTGCTGAAGCGGTTGCCGTTGTTGACGTTGACGATCTGCACTTCCTCGTGCACCACCAGGTCGGCGGCATCGAGCAGATCCTGGTCCACCGTGAGCGACCCCTCGTAGTGGAGGTCGGCCGAGGTGATGGTGGCCCGGTGGATCTTGGACTTCATCAGGTGACGCAGCATCAGGGGACTCCCTGTCCGTAGATCATGTTATCGATGAGACGGGTGGTCCCCACCCTGACGGCGACGCAGAGGATCGTCCCCGCCCCGGCCGTCCCGGCCGGCGTGAGCCTCTCGGGCTCGACGGTCGCAATATAATCGACCCTGATCTGCTCCGACCGCGCCACCGCGGCCTTGAGCAGCGTCTCGAGCGCGTTCACGTCGCGCTCCCCCTTGGTCCACGCCTGGTGGGCGGCGCGGAGCCCGGCGCTGATGAGAGCGGCGTCCTTCCGCTGGTCGCGGGTGAGGTAGACGTTGCGGCTCGACATCGCGAGGCCGTCGGACTCCCGCACCGTCGGGACCATCACCAGCTCGACCGGCAGGTCGAGGTCCCTGACCATCTTCCGGATCAGGGTGAACTGCTGGATGTCCTTCTGTCCGAAGCAGGCCACGTCGGGCTGCACCAGGTGAAAGAGCTTGGCCACCACGGTGAGGACGCCGGTGAAGTGCCCCGGCCGCACCGCCCCTTCCCAGTAGCTTGCCGTCGGTCCCGGTGTGACCCTGGTCTCGGCCCCCTCCGGATACATCGTCTGCACCGTGGGCGCGAACAGCAGATCCACCCCGCGGCGGTCGGCGAGGGTGCTGTCGCGCTCGAGGTCGCGTGGGTACTGGGCGAGGTCCTCGTTCGGGCCGAACTGCAGCGGGTTGACGAAGAGCGACAGCACCACCCGCCCCGTCCGCTTCCGGGCCTCGTCCACGAGCTTGAGGTGCCCCTCGTGCAGCGCCCCCATCGTGGGGACGAAGCCGATGGCGCGGCCAGCGGCGCGCTGCTCGCGGGTCCAGGCGCGGAGGGAGGGGATGTCGGTTATCTGCAGCATCGAAAGAACGTGCCTGGTGATTGGGGCCTGGGCCCTTGGGCCTGGGGCCTGGGGCCTGGGGCCTGGGGCCTGGGGAAGGGCCCCAAGTATCCCCGCTCGTCATCGAGTCCAGCGAACAACAACAGATCCTGCACTGCCTCCCCAGGCCCCAGGACCGAGGTCCCGTCAGTCGAACGAATGCTCCCCCCCCGGATACTTCCCTTCCCGCACGTCCTTCCCGAACGCCTCCGCCGCCTGCTTCACCTCTCCCGCCATCGACGCGTAGGTCTTCAGGAACTTCACCTTGAACCCCTCGTTCAATCCCAGCATGTCGTGGAGCACGAGCACCTGGCCGTCGCAGTCGGGGCCCGCGCCGATCCCGATCGTGGGGACCGCGAGCTTGTCGGTGACCTTCTTGGCCAGGGCTCGCGGGACGAGCTCGAGCACCATTGCGAAGACGCCGGCGTCCTCCAGCAGCACCGCCTCGCTCAGCATCCGCTCCGCCTGCGCGCTCTCCCTCCCCTGCACCCGGTATCCGCCGAGCTGGTGCACCGATTGCGGGGTGAGGCCGAGGTGTCCCATCACCGGGATGCCGACATCGACCAGCGCCTTCACCACCGGCACCATCGCGCGCCCCCCTTCCAGCTTCACCGCCGTGGCCCCCGTCTCGGCCAGCACGCGCCCGGCGTTCCGGATCGCCTCGGGGACCGAGACCTGATAGGAGAGGAAGGGCATATCGACGACCACGACCGCGTCGGGGGCGCCTTTCCGCACCGCCTTGGCGTGGTAGATCATCTGGTCGAGGGTGGCGCCGAGGGTGGTCTCATTCCCGCCCAGCACCTGATGCACCGAATCGCCGACGAGGAGGATGTCGACGTAAGGGGCGAGCAACCTGGCGAAGAGCGCATCGTAACAGGTGAGCATCACGAGCTTCCGCCCCGCGATGGTCGCGGCGTGGACGTCGTGGATGGTCTTGACGCGGGTCTCAGCGCTCATAGGCCTTCAGCTCCTGCATCTCGCGCTTCCACCAGTCGCGGTGGCCGAGCCCGGGATGCGGCAGGGTGAGTCCAGGTTCATCGACCGTCAGGTCGTCGTACTGCACGATGTCGAGGTCGAGGGTGCGCGGGCCCCACTTGTCGGGGCCGCGGACCCGTCCGGTCTCCCGCTCGATCTCGAGGCAGGTGTCGAGCAGGATCCGGGGCGGCAGCGCGGTCTCGAGCAGCACCATCTGGTTGAGATAGTGCGGCTGCGGGATGTCGCCCAACGGCGCCGTCTCCTCGACCGTCGAGGCACCGAGCATCCGGGTCCCCGGCAGCGCGGCCAGCCGTTTCCGCGCCCAGGCGAGATGTTCTTCGCGCTCGCCGAGGTTGGTGCCGAGCGCGACCCAGGCGCGCGCGACCTCGCCCCCGCTCATGAGCCGGCTGCGAAGTGGCGGGCCAGCGCTTGCAGGTAGGTCGCGACCCCTTCGAGCTCACGGATGGCACGCTCGAGGTCCACCTGGCCCTCGGCGGCCTCGCTGGCCTGCCGGGCGAGCGCGTTGGTCTCCTCGCGGCTCCGGTAGGAGACGAGCGCCAGGTCCTCGATCTGCTGCCGGAGCTTCCGGAAGCTCACGTCCTGCGCCGCGGCCGACTCGGCGATGCGCTGGGCGTAGGTGCCCGCATTGCCGGTGGACTCGACGATGGCGCCCAGGGCCTTCACCGCGGCATTGGAAAGCTCCTCGACCCCCTGCACCACCGCGGTCCCCTTCCGCATCTGTTCGGAGATCTCGGCCACTGCGCGCTGGATCTGCCCCACCAGCATCCCGGCCTCGACCGAGGAGGTGGTACTCTGGACCGCCAGCTGGCGGACCTCGCCGGCCACGACGGCGAACCCCTTGCCGTGCGACCCCGCGCGCGCCGCTTCGATGGCGGCGTTGAGCGCGATCAGGTTGGTGAGGTCGGCGATCTCCTTGATGCTCCCGATGAAGCCCGTGATCTTGCGCGTCACCTGGCCGAGCTCGGTGACCTGGCGCGAGCTGTCGGCCACGAACTCTTTCAGTTGCACCAGGCGGGCGAGCGCGTCGTTGATCGCGTCGCGGTTCCGCGCTGCGCTGGTGCTCGCCTCCTGGCTCACGTGCTGCGCCTCGGCGCCGTCCTTGGCGATCTGCTTGGCCGCATTGGCCAGCCGCTCCGTGGCCTCGAGCCCGCCCACCACGAAGGCGTCCTGCTCGCCCAGCTGGCTGCGGATCGCCTTGGCCGCTTCGGCCACGTTGGTGGCGGAGTCGCGCACCGCGTCGGTGGCGCGGGCTAGGGCGCGCACCTGCTTGCCGATCCGGTCCACCGTTTCCATCAGCGGACGGCGCAGCTCGGCCAGATGGACTGCGGTGGCCAGCTGCTGGGCGAAGGCCTGGACGGTGGCCAGTTCTTTCGGCTTGTAGACGTTCCGCTTGTGGTGCTCCATCTCGAGGAGGCCGACCTTGTCCTCCCCGAAGACGAGCGGCACCACCAGGCAGCTCTGGGCCCAGGGGGCCGGGGTGTCGACCCGCGGGTCGCGCGACGCGTCCGAGACCACCACGGTCTCGCCCGACTCCATCGCGAGGGTGCGGAGGGAGTCCCAGTTCGGCACCGGGCCGCGGTCGCGCCGCCCCTCCGATCCGCGATAGAGGAGTTCAGTCTTCCCAGGTTCGTAGTGGAGCACACGGAAGTCGCCCCAGTCGAGGAGCCGGTGCGCCATCACCTCGATCTGGGCACAGCTGTCCTGCAGCGAGGCGCTGGCCGAGACCTGGCGCTCGCGCGCGTGGACCTTGCTCAATTCCTCGGCGCCGATCGCCTCCTCGAGGATGGTCTTGGTGAGGAGCCCCAGGACCGCCAGCACCGCCAGCACCGTGACCCACCCCGCCGGATCGAGGGCGAGGATGGCGGCCGTGGTCGTGACCGCCCCGGCCACCGTCAGAAGGTAGGAGACGACCTCGTACCGGATGATCAGGAGCCGCTCATCCATCAGGAGCTTCTGCCGGAGGAGGAGCGTGGCGTAGAAGAGGGTGCGGCTGGTGAAGAGGTATCCCCCCGCGAGTGCGAGGGCGGCGGGAAGGAAATCGAGCGAGAGGGTGTGCACCCCGGTGATCCGGCGGACGAGCGCGTACACGCCGAAGGCGGCGACGATCGCGAGCGCCTCGCGCCCGGCGTTGATGAAGGCGAAGCGCGACGGCTTCCGGTGCCAGGCCCAGTCGGCCAGGAAGGTCCCGAGGCCGGCGGCGAGCGCCACCGGGGCCGCGCCCACCAGCACCGCGCCGACCAGGAGCGGGATCCCGATCTGGGTGAGATAGGAGTACTTGCTGAGCGGGATCGGGAAGAGCCGGAGCACCGCGACGGCGAGGATCAGCCCGAGGGTGGACCAGGGCCGGTCCATCCAGGAGTTGTCCACCGCCGCGGCGGCGAGGGTGGCGCCGAGGCCGGCCCACGCCACCAGGCGCGGATATTCATTGACGATCCGTCGGACCGCGATCCTCACGCCGCCCCCTCATCGAGCGCGACCCGGAGGCCGCGGAGAAATGCCTCGGCGCCCACGGGACCCTCGCGTTCGAGGCGGTCCACCAGGGCGCTCCCCACCACCACGCCGTCGGCCAGGCGGGAGACCTGTCGCGCCTGATCGGCGGTCGAGATGCCGAACCCGACCGCGACCGGAAGATCGGTCGCCGCGCGCACCCGCGCCACCGTCTCCCCCAGGTCGGCCGCCACCCCCGCGCTCATCCCGGTCACCCCGAGCCGCGCGACGACATAGACGAACCCCCGGGCCCCCGCGAGCGTGGCCGCGATCCGCGCCGGCGGCGTGGTCGGCGCGATGAGTCGGATGAGGTCGATCGGCGAACTCGCCAGGGCGGTCTCGACCTCGGCGTCACCGCCGGCCGGCAGGTCGGTGAGGAGGAGCCCCGTCACCCCGGCCTGCACGGCATCCTGCAGGAAGCGCGACAGCCCATACCGCCGGACCGGGTTGAGGTAACTGAAGAGGACCACCGGCCGCTCGAGTTTCGCCTCGGTGACGAGGGCGAGGGTCTTGGCGACGGTCATCCCCTGCTGCAGCGCAATGAAGGTCGACCGCTGGATCACCGGGCCGTCAGCGAGCGGGTCGCTGAACGGGACGCCTACTTCGATGATGTCCGCATGCACGGCCACCCGCCGGAGGGCGTCGAGCGACGCCTGCGGGGTGGGGTGACCGGCCGTGAGATAGGGGATGAGCGCGGTGCGGCCGCGGGCGCGGACAGCGCGCCACGCGGCGGTAAGCGAAAGGTCAGACAAAGTAGTCGCCGACCGTGAGTCCGTAGCGATCCGGGGTGGTGACCTTCACGATCGTGCGGGTGAACTGCCCCGCCGCGTCGCGCTCGGCCAGGTCGACCAATGTCCCCGGCGGCAGGACGATCCCCCCCTGCCCGTCGAGGGCCAGCCGGACCAGTGGCCGATTGAGGAAAGTCGGGTCGGGGTTGGCCCCCGCCACGATGGCCACTTCGAAGGTGTCGAGCACCACGCAGGTGCCCACGGGGTAGATGCCGAGGAGGTTGATGAGCGCCTTCACCATCACGCGGTCGTACCCGCGGCGCGGGTTCTCCCACATCTCCTTGAGCACCTTGTCCGACGGGATCGGCACGGTCTGGTAGCTGCGGCGGGTGGTGGCGGCGTCGTAGCCGTCGGCCACGGCGACGAGGCGGCTGTACGTCCCCTGCTCGCGCGGGCGGATGACCCGCGGGTAGCCGGTCAGGTCGATCTTCATGTGGTGCTCGGCCGCCACCAGCACCGAGCGGTACGGCACCTCGCCGTAGCCCTTGAGCCCGAAGAGCGTCAGCACGCCGAGCCAGGGGTGGGCCTGCATCACCTTCCATTCCTCCTCGTCGAGCCCCCCCTTCTTGTTGAGGATCTCGAGGGGGACGCGCGCCTTGCCGATGTCGTGCAGCAGCGCGGCGAGGCCGAGGTCGTAGAGCTGCTTCTTCTCGAGGCCGAGCTTCTTGCCGATGGCGACCGAGAAGATGCAGACGTTGACCGAGTGGGTGAACGTGTACTCGTCGTAGTCGCGGATGGTGGTCAGGCCCATCACCGAGGTCTCGTTGCTGAGCACCTGGTCGACGATGGACTGCACCGCGCGCTTCATCTTCTTGACGCTCACGGCGCGCCCCATCCGGGCGCCGGTCATCACTTCCTTGGTGACCGCCACACCCTGGGAATAGCAGCGCTTGGCGGCCTGCTTGGCGGCCTGGGCGTCGTCCGCGAACTCCTGGCCCTCGGACTCGGGTTCGAGCACGAGATGGGTGACGCCGCCGGCCTCGAGCCGGGCGCGCAGGTCGTCGAACTTGGACTGGCCGCCGGCGGGGGTCTTGCCGGCCTGTCCCGCCATCAGGCTCAGGAGCACCTGCCACTCGCGGCGCTCGGCCCCCTCGTCCATCCGGAGCGCCCCGATGCCGAATTCGCGGAACATGCCGAGCACGGAGCTGAAGGCGGCGTAGTTGTCGAGCTCGAGCCGGAGCCGGAGCGAGTTCACGAACAGGAACTCGCCCATCACCCGCACCTCGAGCTCCTGCTCGGCGGCCAGCACCTGGAGCGCGCCGCGGTGCAGGTCGTCCAGCGCCCGCTGCGTGGTGGCGTTCTCGACCGGATAGAGCTTGAGCGCGCGCTGGGCGCCGTGGAAATGGATCAGCAGGGCGCGACCGCTGGCGCGGAGCACGCTCTCGTTGGTATCCGCCGACGTGATGGCGACCGAGCCGCGCGGGGCGGGACGTCTCTCGTCGCTCACGTGACGATCTCCCGGAGGGCGCGGGCGACGGCATTCCGCACCACGACCTCCTTGTCCTGCGCCACCTTCTCGATGGCCGCGCGCGCTTCCGGGCTCTTGATGCGGGCCAGCGCCATCACGGCGCAGGCGCGGGTCTCGGGCGCGAAGGTCTTCTTGAAGAGTCCGCCCTTGGCCCCGGCGATCTCGGAGAGGGGCGCCAGCGCCGCGGCCGCCGCGATGCGCGCGTACGCCTCGAAGAAGGCCTGCCGCTCGGTGAGGTCGATGCTCTCGACGTTCTTGCCGAGCACCAGCGCCTCGACCGACTTGAGCGCGCCCTTGTACCCCTTCTCGGCCATCACCCGCACGGCGAAGAGCCGCACCTCGCGATCGGGATCGCTCAACCCCCGTTCGAGCGCCTGCAGCGCCCCGGGGGAACCGATCCCGCCGAGCCCCTGGGCGGTGGCGAGGCGGATGCCGGGGTCAGCGTGCTGGAGCGTGAGCGCGAGCCCCACGACCGCCGACTGCATCTTGAGCCGGCCGGCGAGCGCCACCGCCCCGGGGAGCGCCGCGCTCTCCGGCGTGCCGAGGATCTTGTGCACGTCGGCCGGAAAACTCTCGGCCAGCCGCGTCACCACCCGCTCCAGCATCTGTCGCACTTGCTCCTTGCTGAGCTTGGGGAGCCAGGCGAGGACCGGCTCGAGCGCCGTGCCACGCAGCTCGCGGAAGAGCTCCGCCAGGTCGGCCTCGGGAGGAGGCTGGACCGCCTCCTCGATGGCCTGCAGCATCTCCTCCACCACCGCCGGCTCGCTCAGCACCGCCGCGAATTGGTCCAGCCGTTCGCGCTGTGGCTCTTCGAGGTGTCGGGCACGGAGCACCAGCACTTTGGCCTCGCGGAGCATCTCGGCCACGGCACGCAGGTCGCCGGCGGCCATGAGGTACGGCGGGAAGCTCTCGAGGATGGTGAGGATCTCCTCGCGCACCGCGTGCTCGGTCTGGGTCTCGAACAGGTCGTACAGGGTGCCCATCGCGTTGGCGCGGAGGTCCTGGGAGTACTCCCGCCCGATCTGCTCCTTGAGGTAGGCCACCTCGGCCTCGTCGAGGAAGTAGAGCGTGCTGTCGAAGTCCTCGAGTCGCACCACCTGCGACTTGTTGACCGCCTCATCGGCCTCCTCCTTCACCGCCTGCTGGCGCGCGTCACGCTGCGCCACCACGTCGTCGGGAGCCGCGCTCGACACCAGGCCCGGCGTGCCACCGGAGGAGGTGACCTGGGTGACCCCTTCCTGCAGCACTTCCACGAACTGGTAGTGGAGGAACTGGAAGTCGTACTCCCAGAGCAGGGTGAGGAGGTCGTCCTCGGCGTCGGTGGGAAGGGTGCGTGCCTTGTTGATCACCTCGAGGAGGGGCACCAGTTCCTCCGCCTCGACGCCGCTCTTGAGCAGGAGCGACCGGATCCCGTCCTTGAAGAAGAGCCAGGCGATGTTGTCGCCCTTGCCGGGGTTGGCATAGACCGTCTGACCTTCCCAGACCAGCTCCGTCTCGTGGATCACGAGATTGACCTCGTCGACCTCCTCCCACATCGGCTTGAATGCGGCGCGAAGAGTGTCGACGGCGCGCTGGTAGACGGGGTTGTTGGGGAGGTACATCTGGGTCGCGCGCATCGCCTTCATCAACGTGCGCAGCACCTCCTCGAGGAGCTGCGGGTGCATCGGCAGGGGATTGCCGTCGGGCCCGTCGGGGGGCGGCCCCACGGGGATCTGCACCGCGCTGGTGGTGCGGGGCCCGCTCTCGCGTGGCTCGGTCATGCGACACCACCGAGGAGCGAGGCCACGTGCGCGACGTCCTTGTCCCCGCGGCCACTGAGGCAAAGGAGAACGAGGTCGTCCGCGTTCCACTCGGCGCGGGCGCGTTCGATCCACGCCACGGCGTGCGCCGTCTCGAGCGCCGGGATGATCCCTTCGAGCCGCGCGAGGCGCTGGAAGGCCGCGAGCGCCTCGGCGTCGGTTATCGACTCGTAGCGCACCCGCCCTGCATCCTTGAGCCAGCTGTGCTCGGGACCGACACCCGGATAGTCGAGGCCGGCCGAGACCGAGTGCGCCGGGAGGACCTGCCCGTCGGCGTCCTGGAGGAGGTAGCTCAGCGCGCCGTGCAGCACGCCCGGCTCGCCCGCGGTGAGGGTGGCGCTGTGATGGCCGGTGGAGACGCCTTCACCGGCGGCCTCGACCCCGACGAGCCGGACGTCGCGGTCGTCGAGGAAGCCGCTGAACATCCCCATCGCGTTGGAGCCGCCGCCGACGCAGGCCACCACGGTGGTCGGGAGCCGTCCCTCACGCGCGAGGAGCTGTTCGCGCGATTCACGGCCGATGACCGATTGGAAGTCGCGCACCATCCGGGGATAAGGATCGGGGCCGACCACCGAGCCGATGATGTAGTGGGTGGTGGTGACGTTGGTGACCCAGTCGCGGAGCGCCTCATTGGTGGCGTCCTTGAGGGTGCGGGTGCCGGAGGTGACCGGCACAACGGTCGCGCCGAGCAGCCGCATCCGGTAGACGTTGAGCGCCTGGCGCTCGACGTCCTCCGCGCCCATATAGACCACGCACTCGAGCCCGAAGCGGGCGCAGACCGTGGCCGTCGCGACGCCGTGCTGCCCCGCCCCGGTCTCGGCGATGATGCGCCGCTTGCCCATCCGCCGGGCGAGGATCGCCTGGGCGACCGTGTTGTTGATCTTGTGGGCGCCGGTGTGGTTCAGGTCCTCACGCTTGAGCAGCACCCGGCAGCCCACCGCCGCGCTGAACCGGGGCGCGTCGGAGATCGGCGTGGGGCGTCCCACGAACTCGCGCAACAGCACGTCGACCTCCGCCCAGAAGGCGGCATCGGCGCGCGCGGTGTCGTAGAGCGTGGCGAGCTCGGCGAGCGCCGCCATCAGCGTCTCGGGCACATACCGGCCCCCGTAAGGACCGAAACGCCCGGCGACCGCTCGCTCAAGGGGGAGGGAGATCGGCAATGGCCTCTGCGATGAAACGTCGAATGAGGAACGGATCCTTCACGCCGGGAGAACGTTCGACCCCGGAACTCACATCCACGATATCGGGGCGGACCGCCTCGATCGCGCGGCGGACGGTGTCGGGGCGGAGGCCACCAGCAAGTGTGAAGTGCGAGGTGCGAAGTGCGAGGTGCACCGCATCGAATCGCCGACGGGCCTCGACCGCGAGGTCCAAGTCGAGTGCCACTCCTGCACCGCCGTCGACACCTGGCACCCTCGGTTCAATGAGGATGGCGTCGGCCCCTTCCATCATATGATCGAGGTGTGACAGGTCGGCGGGGCCCGCCAACCGGAGCACGCGCCACACGATCAATCCATCGGCCTGGAGTTGTGCCGCGAGTTCGGGATCGCTCCCACCGTGCAGCTGGACCCCGTGGAATCCTGCCGCATCACGGGACTGGAGGATGGCGTCGCGATCGGGCGGACCCCACACCGCCAGGACCGGCCTGCCCTCCGCTGCCAGGACCACCTCCCGCGCCTCCGGGTCGGTGACGCGCCGAGGGCCCCCCGCATATACCACTCCAAAGTACGTAGCTCCCGCTTCCGCGGCTACCGCCACATCGGCCGGACGGCGGAGTCCGCAGACCTTCACCTCAACGGCCACGGCGCACCACCGAGCTGAAGCTCCGTGCCAGGGCCCCTGGGTCGGCCGCGGCGCTGAGGGCGGTGCCGATCAGGACCGCATCGGCCCCCGCCGCCGCGGCCTTGTCGACGTCGGCGCGGGTCTGCATCGCGCTTTCCGCGACGGCCAGTGGGCCGGTGGGCAGGAGGGCTAAAAGCTCCCAAGCTCCGTCGGGGTCGAGGGCGAAGGTGTCGAGGTCTCGGCTGTTGACCCCGATGATCTCGGCCCCCGCCGCGAGCGCCACGTCGATCTCGGCCTGGGTATGGGTCTCGACGAGGGCCTCGAGGCCGAGCCCGCGGGTGAATCTGAGCAATGCTTCAAGTCGCTTCGGTGGGAGGATCCGGACGATCAGGAGCGCGGCGGAGGCCCCGGTGGCGCGGGCTTCGACCAGCTGGAGCTCGTCGACGATGAAATCCTTCCGGAGCACCGGCACCGTGACCCGCGCGCGGACCGCCACCAAGTCGTCGATCGACCCGCCGAAATGTGATCCTTCAGTGAGGACCGAGATCGCCGCCGCACCGGCCGAGGCGTACCGCTCGGCGTGGGTGGCCGGGTCCAGATCCTCGCGTATCGACCCCGCCGACGGGGAGCGCCGCTTCACCTCGGCGATGAGTGCGACGGAGCTCCCGGCCCGCAAGCCCGCCATGAATGGCGGGCCCGCGGCGGCCTCCGCTGCGGCCTTTTCGAGCTGCCGCGACCTGGCTTTCAGGGCGGGGAGGGTGGCCCGGGTGGAGGCGACGATCTGGTCGAGAATTGCTGGCATCTTGCGTTTCGGGGGACTTTCGGTAATATAGTTCGGCATCCATTCGGGCGCCCAGCGCCCTGGAGGTACCGTATGACCCTCACCCGCCGGCAGAGCGAAGTCCTCGAGTTCCTGCGCACCTACATCGCCGACCAGCGGTATGCGCCGAGCTTCGAGGAGATCGCCGAGCATTTCGAGTTCCAGTCACTCGCCACGGTGCACGAGCACCTGAGCAACCTGGAGCGGAAGGGGTACATCAAGCGCTCCCCCAACGAGAGCCGAGCGATCGAGATCTCCCCGCCCCGCGGCACCGCCAAGGCCACCGAGATCCCGCTCCTCGGCTCCGTCGCCGCCGGGATGCCGATCGAATCGCTGATGCACGACGAGGTCGTGGCGGTCCCCGACGAGATCCTGCCGCGCCGCGGCCCCAACTACGGCCTCAGGGTGCGGGGCGATTCGATGATCGACGACCATATCGTGGACGGCGACATCGTGGTGGTGCACGGCAAGCAGGCCGCTGACAACGGCGAGATGGTCATCGCCCTGGTGAATGGTAATGAGGCCACGGTCAAGCGCTTCTACCGTGAGACCGGCGGGTGGGTGCGGCTCCAGCCCGCCAACGCCTCGATGGCGCCGCTGCGGTTCCAAGAACGGGATGTGCTGATCCAGGGTGTGGTGGTGGGGGTGCTGCGGAAGTATTAGTCAGTGGTCGGTAGTCGGTAGCAAAGGTGGTCCGACCCCGTGATCCCTCGCGCGCTCGCGGGGGATCTTTTTCATTCCTTCGGGCGCCCGATGGTGAACGAGAATTTCTTCTGGGCGCGGTACTCCCCACCGAACGCGCTCGGCCCTGACAGCATCAGTCGATCCGGTGCGGCAATGATCCGCCCCGGCCCCGAGGCGGCGATGGCGGCGAGGAGTTCGATCGGGTCGGCGCCGGGGAGACGGAGCACCTCCCATTTCCCGTCCCGCCGCTTCACGGCGGCCCCGATGCCGAGCGACCCCTTGGGACCCCGCAGGGTCGCGAGCGCTCCTCCCTCCAATGCCTCCCAGGCGAGGAACTTGTCCCCGGTGCCTTTCCGGATGGTGATCCCGGTGCGATCGATGACGATCGCCTTGGGGGTGGCGAAGTGCTCGACGAGCGCGAAGAGGCCGAGGATCGCGGGGAGGAGCAATCCGGCGAGGGAACCCGAGTCCTGATAGATGGCGAAGACCGGTACGGTGACGAGCACCAGGATCGACAGGAAGACGAGCTTCGCCGCGCCGGGATAACTCTTCTCGGCCTCGTACGGGAGCGCCACCCGGCGCTTGGGGAGGATCCCCTGGGCGAGGATCTCGTTCAGGAGTTCGCCCAGCCCTTCGACCTGGGTCGAGATCTTGAGGAGGAGGTGGTCTCCGGGGCCCACCAATTCGAAGACCCCGCCCATCTTGGCCAGGCGGAGTCCGGTGATCTGGTTCCATCCGATGAACTCCGGCATCCCTTCCACCGGCACGACCTCGATCCCATCGGTCCGGAGGGTGTACCGCGCCGTGGCGGAACGCGCCGAGCGCGCGGCCGCGAGGGCGATAAGCCCGAAGAACGCGGAGAACACCAGGAACAGCGGCCGCGCGAAGGCCGCGTCGGTGCCGAAATCGGCGAGCAGGGAGAGCGCGACCGAACCGGCCGAGAGGAGACCGAGGAAGGCCACGCCGATCTGGGCCCCGATGCGGGACCCGCGCGAAAGGGCGTAGGTGCGCGGGACGGTCATCGAGGGCTCGCGCGCCGGAGTTCGGCGAGGACGGCGGCGGCATCGCCGTTGCGGAGGGAGCGATCGGCCTGTTCCACCGCGCGGTCGAATGAGATCTCGGTGCTCACGTAGATCGCGGCGGCGGCGTTCAGGAGAACGGCGGCGCGACCGGCTGGGTCATCTGACGGCCTGCCGCCTGAAGTCGGCCGCAACAGGCGCTCGAGACGCTCCGCGTTCTCGGCCGGTTCCCCACCCTTCAGCGCGCCGAGATCGTCGTCTCGCAGGCCATAGTCCGCCGGGTCGAGCTTCCACTCCCGAGGCCCGAGGCCCGAGGCCTGTGGCCCACCCACTTCCCACACGCGTGTGAGCCCCGCCGGCGAGATCTCGTCCATGCCGACCTCCGCGTGGACCACGAGTGCGTGCTCAGCGCCCAAGCGCCCGAGCGCCTCGGCGACGAGCGGGCCACGCTCCGGGTCGGAAACACCGATCACCTGCCGCGTCACACCCGCGGGATTGGCGAGCGGGCCCAGGAGATTGAAGATCGTGGTGGTCTTCAACTCCTTCCGCACCGGGGCGGCGTGTTTCATTGCCGGGTGATAGTGCGGTGCGAAGA
>JANMWE010000215.1:0-11001 GCA_031393795.1 Gemmatimonadota bacterium | reverse complement strand
TTCCGCGCCTCGGAAATGCTGCTCCAACGCAAAGAGGAATACTCGCATGACATGACCCGCGAGATGGGTAAGGTTATCAAGGAAACCCGCGGCGACACGCAGGAAGCCATCGACACCGGCTACTTCATGGCCGGAGAAGGCCGCCGCCTCTTCGGCCCGACGGTCCCGTCAGAACTGAAAAACAAGTTTGCCATGGCAATTCGTCAGCCCGTTGGGGTCTGCGGCATGATCGCGCCGTGGAATTTTCCCATGGCGATTCCCTCGTGGAAGATCTTCCCTGCCCTCGTCTGCGGCAACACCTGCGTCATTAAGCCCGCCGAAGATACGCCGCTCACCACGCTCAACTTCGTCCGCACTCTGGCCGACGCGGGTGTGCCCAAGGGGGTGATCAATGTCGTCACCGGACACGGCCCCGAAGTTGGTATGCCAATTGTGGAACACAAAGATGTCCGGGCAATCTCGTTCACCGGCTCCAGCGAAGTCGGCCGCCTCATCGGCCAAACCGCAGCCAAGAGCTTCAAGCACTGCTCGCTTGAACTGGGCGGTAAGAATCCCATGATCGTCCTCGAAGACGCCAATCTCGAACTCGCCATCGAAGGCGGACTCTGGGGCGCGTTCGGCACCACCGGCCAGCGCTGCACCGCCACGAGCCGGCTCATCCTCCACAAGAAGATCCACGACAAGTTCATCGCCCGGGTGGCGGAGGCGGCCGAGAAGCTCAAGCTCGGCGATGGGCGGACGGCCGGGACCGACGTCGGTCCGCTGATCCACGAGCGGTCGCGCGCCAAGGTCGAGCAATACGTGGCGATCGGCAAGGAGGAGGGGCTCGAGGTCGTCACCGGCGGGAAGCGCCCCGGCGGCGCCAAGGTCGAGCGCGGGTTCTTCTACCGGCCGACGATCTTCGCCGGGGCCCGTCCCACGCACCGGCTGGCACAGGAAGAGGTGTTCGGGCCGGTGCTCACCGTCCTCCGCGTGAATTCGCTCGCCGACGCGATCAAGGCCAATAATTCGGTCAAGTACGGCCTCTCCAGCTCGCTGTACACCCGGGACGTGAACGCCGCGTTCCGCGCGATGCAGGATCTCGACAACGGGATCAGCTACATCAACGCGCCGACCATCGGCGCCGAGGCGCATCTGCCCTTCGGCGGCGTGAAACAGACCGGCAACGGCCACCGGGAGGGCGGGTGGGAGGTCTACGAGTTCTATTCGGAGACCAAGGTCTGCTACGTGGACTACTCGGGGACGCTGCAGCGCGCCCAGATCGACAACTACGACGACTGATCAGGGCGCCGTCCCCGTTGCGGACGGTACAGGCCCCGGCTAAGGTTCCGGGGTCCCACCTTCTCGCCCTGCGCGAGGCCTCGACACACACATGCGTCCGATGCAGGTCGGCTCTGGTAAGCGGGGCGGCACCTCGTCCAATGACGAGGGGTCGCTCGACCAATACCTCCGGGAGATCAGCCGTTATCCGCTGATCAATCAGGAGGAAGAGGTGCGCTTGGCGCAGCGGATCCGCACGGGAGAGGAAGAAGCGCTCGACAAGCTCGTGCGCTCCAACTTGCGTTTCGTGGTGTCGGTGGCGAAGAAGTACCAGAACCAGGGGGTCTCCCTCTCCGACCTGATCAACGAGGGGAACCTCGGGCTCATCCGTGCGGCCCATAAGTTCGACGAGACGAAGGGGATCAAGTTCATCTCCTACGCCGTCTGGTGGATCCGCCAGGCGATCCTCCAGGCCCTCGCCGAACAGAGCCGCATCGTGCGCGTCCCGCTCAACCGTGCGGGCACGCTCCACCGGATCGGGAAGCGCTCCGCGTCGCTCCTCCAGGAGCTGGGGCGCGAGCCCACCCCGGCCGAGATCGCCGAAGGGATGGACCTCACCATGGATGAGGTCACCAAGACCCTCTCGATCAGCCAGGGGCACCTGTCGCTCGATGCACCGGTGACGCCGGGGGAGGACAACCGCCTCCTCGACTACATCCCCGACACCACCAATCCCGGCCCCGACCACGAGACCTTCGAGCACGCACTCAGCGAGTCGATCGAAGAGGTCCTCGGCCAGCTCAAGGACCGCGAACGGAAGATCCTGCGGCTCTACTTCGGCCTGGACGATCCGGAGCCCAAGACGCTCGAAGAGATCGGCGCGCTCCTCGGCATCACCCGTGAGCGGGTCCGCCAGATCAAGGAGAAGGCTTTGACCCGGCTGCGCCACGCCAGCCGGGCGAAGGCCCTCGAGTCCTTCCTGTCCTGATCGCTCCATGTGTTGGGTGTTGGGTGCTGCGAGGTCGCTGACACCGCACCGGTCCCCAACACGCAACACTCAACACGCAACACCCTCCCATGGCCTCCAATCCTTCATTCGATGTCTCGACTGGCGCCGACCTCCAGGAGGTCGACAACGCCATCAATCAGGCGCAGAAGGAGATCGCCCAACGGTACGACTTCAAGGGGACCAATGTCACCATCGAATTCGACCGGGTGAAGGGGGAGATCAAGCTCGCCGCGGATGACGAGTTCCGGATGAAGCAGGTGGTGGACGTGATCTCCGGGAAGTTCGCCAAGCGGGGCGTTCCCCTCCAGAACGTCGACTGGGGGGAGGACGAAGGGGCCTCGGGGATGTCGGTCCGGCGCACGGTGATCCTCAAGCAGGCGCTCGACAGCGAGACCTCGAAGAAGATCGTCAAGGCGATCAAGGACCAGGGGTTCAAGAAGGTGCAGTCGTCGATCCAGGGGGACGAAGTCCGCGTCTCCAGTCCCTCCAAGGATGACCTGCAGGCCGTGGTGGCCTTCCTCCGCACCGCCGACGTCGGCGTCGCGCTCAAGTTCGGCAACTTCCGGAGTTGAGCCGAGTGCGCCGCGCCCTTCCGCTCGCCCTGGTCCTCGCGGTGGGGTGCGGACAGCGTGAGCCTCCCGAAGTCCCGCCTCCCCAGCCCCAGCCTCCCGCAGCGACCCCCCGTCCCTCCGCCCGTCCCGGCACCCCGACCACCCCGGTGCAGGGCCCCATCGGAGCCCCCTTCGCGGCGGGGCCCCAGATCAGGATCGGATTGCTGGTGGATGTGCCGCGTGCCACTCTCGGAGGGGGCGGCGCGCTGTTGGTCCGTTCCGCGGAGGGCGGGAGCGGGATGATCATCCCGGCCGGCCGCACCGCGGTCCTCTCGCTCGCCGGTGGCCGGATCCAGGTGGAGACCGACGAACGTCCCCATCAGCTGACCGCCCCGCTCAGCATCGGTCCGGCAGAGGCCGGAGGCTTCGTGCGGGTGGCGGGGCGGGATCATCGGGGGATGCTCGAGGTCCGGCGCGAGGACGATGGGCTGATCGTCATCGCCCGCCTCAGCATCGAGACCTATCTGGGGGGAGTGGTCGCCGCCGAACTCGGCGTGCAGGACGCCGATGTGATGGAGGCCCTGAAGGCCCAGGCGGTCATCGCTCGGACCTATGCCGTGAAGAATCTCGGGCGGAACCGGCGCCAGGGGTTCGACCTCCTCGCCACGGTTAGCGACCAGCGGTACGACGGGATGAGTGGAGAGACTCCTGCCGCCTGGCGGGCGCTCAGCGATACCAGGGGCCAGGTCGTGACCTGGCAGGGGGCGCCGATCGATGCCTTCTTCCATTCCACCTGCGGCGGCCGGACCGCCTCCGGCGCCGAGGTCTTCACCTACGCCGACCGCCCTTATCTCCGGTCGGTGAGCGATCTCGACCCGTCGGGGCTGGCGTGGTGCCGAGCGTCGCCCCGGTTCCATTGGGAGCAGAGCTGGGACGCCCAGGCGCTCACGGCCGCCTTCCAGCGCGGGGGACTCCGGCTCGCGGCCGACGAAGCGTCGTGGGTGCGATCGATCGAGGCGACCGACCGGAGCGCATCGGGGCGGGTGACCCGGCTCCGTGTGCGACTCCGGGGTCGCGACGTCGTCATCGAAGGGAGCAACGCCGTGCGCCGGGCCCTTCCGCCCCCCGACCTCGACCTCCTCCGGAGCGCCACCTTCACCCTCACTACCCGCAACGACGGCGAGCGGATCGGCCAGCTCACCCTCGAGGGACAGGGCTCCGGCCACGGGGTCGGGCTCTGCCAGTGGGGGGCCATCGGGCGGGCGCGGGCGGGCCGGACCTTCCCCGAGATCCTCGCCGCTTATTATCCGGGCACCCAGCTCGACCACCGCTGGTGACACTTCACTCCCTGGAGTCGCTTCGATGAGTTCTCCCCTTCGGCTCGGCATCGTGGGTGCCGGTGCGGTCACGCAGGTGGCCCACCTCCCGGTCCTCAAGCGGATGAAGGGAGTCGAGGTGGCCGCGCTGGCCGACGGCGATCTCGGCAAGGCGACGGCGCTGGCCGCGCGCTTCGGCGTGCGCGGGGCGTTCGAGGATATCGAAGAGATGCTCGAACAGACCGAGCTCGATGCCCTCCTGGTCTGCACCCCGAACCACCTGCACGAGAGCCACGTCCTCGAGGGGCTCTCCGCCGGGCTCCACATCCTTGTCGAGAAGCCCCTGGCGACCTCGATGGCGGGGGCCCAGCGCCTCCAGAAGGCCGCGCTCAAGGCCGACCGTCTCCTGATGGTCGGGATGAGCCATCGGTACCGCAGCGACGTCCAGACGGTCCGGAGCTTCGTCGACAAAGGCGCGCTCGGCGCGGTGGAGAGCGTCCAGGCGGTCTGGCACACTTTCCGGCCCACCCGGGCAGTGCTCGGCTGGCGCCAGCGCCGTGCCGAGGCGGGGGGCGGCGCGATGCTCGACCTCGGCATGACCGCGCTCGACCTCGGGCTCTGGCTGGTGGGGAACCCCACGCCCATCCGCGTCATAGCGACCCTCGACCGGGCCGTCAGCGACCGGGCGGTGGAACAGGCGGGGAGCGCCTTCGTGGTCTGCGACACCGGGGTGTCGATCTCGGTTGACGTCACCTGGCGCCACGTCGGGCCGGGAGAGCGGTTCGATGTCGGCCTGCGGGGCACGAAAGGGACGGCGGGGGTCAATCCGCTCCGCGTCTGGAAGGAATTGAACGGGATCCCGACCGATATCGCCCCCATCACGGCCGGCGCGAGCGAGAATCAATTCACCTCGGCCGTCCGGGCTGAGTGGGCGCATTTCCTGGCGGCGGTCGAGGGGAAGGCCAAGGCGCCGTCACTCGATGTCCAAGTGCGGCTCCACAAGCTGATGGATGCGATCTACCGGTCGGCGGACGAGGGGAAGGAGATCGTGCTGTGAGCCTCTCCGGCCGACTGATGCTCTTGTTCGCTCTCGGTCTGGTGGCAGCGCCCGCGGTGGCCCAGGACACGGCGAACGTGGCCGCCGTACCGATCCCCGGGTCCGAATACGAGATCTCGGTGCTGACCGCCGGGGCAGGGGCGGAGGTCTGGGAGCGGTGGGGACACAACATGATCCGGGTGCACGACCTCGCGAGCGGCGAGGACGTGGCCTACAACTGGGGGATGTTCTCCTTCGCCCAGGAAGGGTTCGTCCTCCATTTCCTGATGGGGCGGATGCACTACTGGATGGCGCCGGCGGGGACCGCCGAGACCGTGCGGCTCTACCGGTGGCGCGACCGGACCCTGGTGCAGCAACACCTTGCCCTCACGCCGGCCCAGCGCCTGGCACTGGTGCAGTTCCTTGAATGGAACGCGCAGGATGAGCACAAGTACTACCGCTACGACTATTACCTCGACAACTGCTCCACCCGGCTTCGCGATGCGCTGGACCGGGTGCTCGGCGGCGCGCTCCGGTCCGCGACCGACTCGGTCCCGGCCGGCACGACCTTCCGGCGGGAGACCCGTCGGCTCTCGGCAGGGGCCCTGCCGCTCTACACGGGCCTGATGCTCGGACTCGGGCCCGCGACCGACCGCCCGATCACGCAATGGGAGGAGATGTTCCTTCCGGTCAGGACGATGGAGCACCTGCGGGCCGTGCAGGTGGCGGGGCCGGCGGGCACACTCGTGCCGTTGGTGAGCTCCGAGGACACGCTCTATATCAGCCAGCGGTTCGCTGAGCCGATCGATGCGCCTCGCAAGGTGCCGCTCTACCTCGCCATTGGTCTCACGCTCGGCGCCCTGCTGCTCCTCACGGGGATGTACGCCCGCCCGCGGGCGTTCCTGATCGTGGGGGCGCTCTTCGCGCTGGTCATCGGGTCGGGCGGCGCTTTGCTGACCTTCCTGATGGTGTTCACCGACCACGCGGTGACCTATGGCAATGAGAATGCCCTCCTGCTGAGCTTCCTCACCCTGATCCTGGCCCCGGTGCTCCGTCCGGCCATCGCCGGCGCGCCTCGGGCCCAGCGACTGGCGCAGGGATTGGCGGTGGCGGTGGCGGGCCTCGCCCTGACCGCGCTCGTCATCAAGGCCTTCCCGTTCGCGCGGCAGGACGACTGGGAGATGATCGCGCTCTTCCTGCCGATCGATCTGGGGCTCGCGGCAGGAACGATCTTCTCGTTCAACGGGCCACGCTGGCGGCCGCCCCCGGGGGCAGTAGCGAGGGGCGAGTGCAAGTATCGAGTGGGCGATGAGGGAGAACGGTGAAAGGGATCCCAGGCCGGGATCCCTTTCGCGCATTCAACTTTCTCGCCCACTCGCCCCTTGCACTCCCCCCTCATCACTCCTTGTGTTCAAACGCCTTCGCCTCGACGAACACCTTGAACAGCTCCCCGTCGAGCTGGCCGCGGGTGACCTCGTCGGCGATGATGTCGATCGCCTTGGCGACCGGGAGCGCCCGCTTGTACGGGCGGTCGCTGGCGGTGAGAGCGTCGAAGATGTCGGCGATGGTCATCATCCGGGCCTGGATCGGGATCTGGTCGGCCGAGACGCGCCGGGGATAGCCGGTGCCATTGAGCTTCTCGTGGTGGCCGTGCGCGATGTCGGGGACCCCCTGCAGCTCCTTGGTCCAGGGGATGTTCCGGAGGAAGCCGTACGTATGGGTCACGTGGCTCTCGATCTCCGACCGCTCGGCGTCGTCCAGGCTTCCTTTCCTGATGCTGAGGTAGCGCACCTCGTCATCGTTGAGCCAGGGCATCACCGTGGCGTCGAGACTGTCGTAGGTGCGTTCGGCGAACTCCTGCAGTGCCGCGAAGCTCCCCTCGGCCAGCACCGTCGGCTCATTCGACTCGAGCACCGTGGCCACGAACCGATCGAGGATGGCGCGCTCTTCCTCGAATTTCCGCTGGATCTCCCGGAGGAAGGGGTCGTACCCCTCCTTGGCGTGGCGCTCCAGGAAGTCGGCGCGGCTCTTTTCGTACGTCCACTGGGCGGTGCGGTGCAGGAAGGCGTGCCGCTGTCGGATCAGCGTAAGATCGGCCGGGTAGAGCTTCTTCGCCTTCACCAGCACCTGTTCTCGGACGCCGACCTTGCCGAAGTCGTGCAGCAGCCCGGCGTAGCGGATCTCGCGGATCTGTTCGGGGCTGAAGCGGATGTGGCGATAGGCGCCGTCGCCGACGGCGTCGACCGCCTTGGCCAGCCCCACGGTCATCGTGGCCACCCGCATCGAATGACCCGAGGTGGCAGGATCGCGGGATTCGATGGCGGTGACCGAGGCCTTCACGAAGCCGTCGAACAGCCGCTCGATCGACTCGTACAGGGTGCTGTTCTCGATGGCGACGCCGGCCTGCCCGGCCAGCGACTTCACCAGTTTCACCGTATGGGGTGAGTACGCCATCGCCTCCCGTTCCGCTTCGGCGGGGGAGGAGAGGATGGCCTCGGCGTTCCGCTTCCGGTTGATGAGCTGCAGCACGCCGAGGATCTCGCCCTTGTGGCTGGTCATCGGGATGCTGAGCACCGAACGGGTCCGGTAGCCGTAGCGCTGGTCGATGGAGCGGTTGAACGAGTACTCGACGTCGGGCGGGAGCATGTAGACGTCGTCGATCACCAGCGGCTCCCCTTCGGCGGCGGCGTAGCCGGCCAGCGACGAGTGGTCGATCGGAATGGTGAATTCGACCAGCGGGATGTCGGGGCGGCTCTGGTTCTGTGCGAGCTTGAACCGGAGGTGACGCCCGCCGCGCTCGTCGGTCTCGACGACGTAGAGGCTCCCGGCATCGCTCTGGGTGATGCGGCGGGCCTGGGTGAGGATCAGCTCGAGCAGGGTGTTGTAGTTCCGCTCGGTGCTGAGCTTGACGCCGATGTCGGTGAGTTCGGTGACCTCGTTGCCGCGCTGGGCGCTCTCGGCCCGGATGCGGGCGACCTCGCGGCGGGCGGCCACGGCGCGCCAACCGGCGCGGAGCGCCATGAGGAGTTGCCGGTGGCCGGCGGGGTGACGTATGAAGCTGGCCAGGGCCTCGGCGGGGAGTCCTTCGGGAAGGTCGGTCTCGCCCGGGGCGCCGAGGGCGATGAGCGCGATGCCCGCATCGGCCAGGGAGAGCATCGCGGGAGCGGGCCAGGCCCCGCGCGCGGTCGGGTCGATCACCAAGACCGTCGGTCGTTCCTCGGAGCGGACTTCTGCCGGGGTCGCGACCACCCGTGAGCTCACCCCCTCGCCGGCGAAGGCGTCGCGCCAGGGGGACGGATCCCAGCCAGCGGTGTGCAGCAGGAGGAAGTTCACGGTGAGGTCCTCACTGTGGAGTCGGCTCCCGGGGCCCGAAGCGAATCGGTGTTCATCGGCTTCATGCCGGTGATCATCCGGAGGGGGCGCCGACTGACCTGGTCGAGGAAGTACCCCAGCTGGACCCCGACGAGCTTCATCTGGGCCACCGTTGCGCGGATGTCGGCGCGGTTCTCGCTCGCCATCTGGTGGGTGGAGCTGGTGAGCGTATCGAGCCTCAGCAGGAGCTGGCGCGCGGCCGAGAGGGTACGGCGGAGCGAGTCCTGCAGGGGTCCGAGGCCGCTGTCCGCTGTGGCGGTCAGGGCCTCGGCGTGCCGCAGGGTCGGCTCGAGGTGTCGGAGCCCGGCATCGACCGCCTTGAGCGAACTCTGAATGTGCGGACCGGCGAGCCCGACCTGGCCGCGAACATCCCGCACCGTGCCATCGATATTGGCCAGCAGGCGGCGTGTGTCCGCGAGCGCGAGTGAGACCTGCCGCGCGAGGGAGTCTGCGACCTGGGCGATATGTCCGAGGGGCGAGGGGCGGGGGATCCCGTCGAGAGTATCCCCTTGCTGGACCATCGCACCACCACCCGCCGCTGGCGTTTCGAGTGAGATAGACGCCCCGCCGACGAAACTTGCCTCGGCGATCAGGGCGCGGGTCCCACGCGGGATCTGGACCAGCGAATCGTTGGCGAAGCGCTGATTGAGGGTGAGCTGCACCAGGAAGGTGAGGGGACCGGTGCCGCCGATCCGGGGGCTCACCGAATTAACCCGCCCGATCTCGAGCCCCTGGAGATACACCTTGGTGTCGGAGTTGAGCCCCTCGGCGCTGGCGGCGGTGATGTAGACGTGCCACGTCCGCCGATTCCAGCCTGTGGTGAAGTAGATCGCGGTCACAAGCACGAGGAGCGCGCCCGCTACGAAGACGCCGATCAGGGTATCGGAGGTCCGTTCGGAGAGATTCACGCCCGCGCCCCTGCCGGGACCGCGCCGAGCCGGATGAGCCGTTCGACGCGAGGCCGCAGCATCGCGGGGAGGTCCTGCCCGGTGATGAAGACCGTGCGTCGTCCCCCTTCGCCCACCTCGCCGCCACGCGCGACCTCGAGCAGTTCGGCGGCCACCCGTTCGGCGAGGCCATCGAACGGCTGGTCGAGGACCACCAGCTCGGGGTCGAACGCGAGGGCGCGACCGAGGGCGGCGCGGCGGCGCTCCTCCTCGGTGGCGGCGGCGGGGCGGAAGTGCGCCACGGCCTTGAGGCGCAACTGCGCGAGGATCACGTTGACGCGTCCCTCGATATCGTCGGGTTGGAAGTCGCTTCCGAAGCGGAGCGGCAGGCGGATGTTGTCGCGGAGCGAGAGGTTCTGCAACAACCCGTCACCCGCGGGAAGGTAGCCGACGCGCCGCCGGAAGGCGAGTTGCCGCACGCGTGAGAGCGCGGCGATCTCGGTGTCCCAGATCAGTGCCCGGCCTGCCGGCGCCGGGTCGAGCCCCAGGGCCAGCGCGGCCAGGCGGTCCACTCCGCTGGTCTCATCCCCGAGCAGCACGACGGTCTCGTGCGGCCGCACCTCGAGCGAGAAGACCGCGTGCGGGTCGGAGCCGCCGCGTCCCGCACCGGGGAGGAGGCCCAGCGGGATCCCTTCGAACACCAGGGGGAGCGGTTCGGGACTCATCGGTGGAAGAGGAGCATCAACAGCGCCGTGATGATGAAGATCGAGGCGATCGCCGCCACCGTCCCGCGGGTCACCGCCTGCGGGATCTCGGTGGGCCCGCGCGACACCTTGAGCCCGTGATAGCAGGGGAGGAGCCCGATCACGGCGCCGAAGAGGATCCCCTTGACCAGGGTCAGGACGATGTCGCTCGTGTCGAGTGCGGCGATCACGTTGATCACGTACCGTCCGCCGCTCGCCTGGTTCACGCTGGTGGCGAGCCACCCCGCCGAGAGCGAGACCACGTCGAACATGACGATGAGGATCGTGACAGACAGGATCGAGCCGGCCAGGCGGGGAAGGACGAGGTAGTGATAGGGGTCGATCCCCATCCCTTCGAGGGCGCGGATCTCTCCCATCACCGTGTTGGTCGCGAGCTCCGCCGTGATGGCGGTCCCCGACCGTCCGATCACGGCCAGCGCGGTGAGGAGGGGGCCGAGCAGCCGGACGATGGTGACCACCATCACCGTGCCGATGAACTCGTTCAGCCCGTTGAAGGTCTGCAGCGTGGTCTGGATCACGACGAACGAGAGCAGGGCGCTCAAGAGGACCACCAGCGGGACCGCCTGCAGGGCGGTGAAGCGGAGCTGGTTGAGAAGCACCCGGAGGGCCACACGTCGGCCGGCGCCGGGGAGGGAGGGGAGCGCGGCCACCGCCTCGAACGCGAAGCGCGCCGGTCCTCCAAGAGCGGAGAACCGGCGCGTCGTGCCGCGACCGATGGCGGCGAAGAACTCCAGCACTGCGGAGGTCAGCCCCCGTGCGGTGCCGGCGTGGCTGGGGCCGGGACGCCCGGGGTCCCGCCGACCCGG
>JANMWE010000126.1:0-9147 GCA_031393795.1 Gemmatimonadota bacterium | reverse complement strand
ACCGACCCGAGCGGTGGCAGCGGGGCGCGGATCGTGTGCGGGATCATTGCCTGAAACCGTGAGGAGTGAGGAGTAAGGAGTGAGGGGGCCCACCGGCGAGATCTCTTCGGTAGGCCCCCTCACCCCTTACTCCTTACCCCTCACGGACTACTTCTGTTCCATCATCTTCGCGATCGGCTTCACCAGCAGGAACATGATCACGGCCGGCACCAGGCAGAACACCGCCACCGCGCCGAAGAGTTGCGGCACGGTGAACGACTCGTACAGCTTGGTGACGTTGCCGGCGATCAGGTTCCCCATCGACGCCGCCAGGAACCAGACCCCCATGATCATCCCCTTCACCCGATCCGGGGCGAGCTTGGTCATCGAGCTCAGCCCCACCGGGCTCAGGCAGAGCTCACCGATCGTGTGCAAGAAGTAGGTCAGCACGAGCCAGAGCGGGCTCACGAGGACTCCGCCAGCGGAGGCCTGCGCGGCGAACACCATCACGAGGAAGCCGAGCCCGGCGAAGGTGAGGCCGATGCCGAACTTGGTGGGGCTGGACGGGTCGCGGCTCCCGAGCTTCAACCAGACCCAGGCGAAGACCGGGGCCATCACGATGATGAAGAAGGAGTTGATGGACTGCATCCAGCTCGACGGGTATGCCCACCCGAAGATGGTGGTCCGGGTGTTGTCGCGGGCGAAGATGTTGAGCGTCGAGGGCGCCTGTTCGAAGGCGGCCCAGAAGATCGCGGCACTGATGAACAGCACCAGCACGACGATGAGTCGCTTCCGCTCATCGGCGGTCCACTGTCCCATCGTGAAGAGCCAGATGAAGAAGCCGACCACCACCGCCGCGAAGACGTACTTGAACGCCCCCGCCACCCCTTCGACGCTCCACATCCCGCTGGAGACCAGCGCCCCGACCGCGGCGAGGATCGCGACCGTCCCCAGCGCCCCCATCCACGCCGTTTTCCGCGCCGCCGCTCCTTCGGGCGACTCCTTCGGCACGCTCGGCTTCGTGCCGATGTCGCCGAGGTATTTCCAGCCCAGGCGGAACTGGATCACCCCGAACGCCATCCCGAGCGCGCCGAACCCGAAGCCCCAGTGCCAGGCGTTGAGCGGATCGAGCCCCCAGCCGGTGAGCATCGCGCGGAAAGAGGGCGCCTGCGCCAGCCCGCCGACCACGATCGGGGCGATCGTCGCGCCGAGATTGATCCCCATGTAGAAGATCGAGAACCCGGCGTCACGCCGCTGGTCGGTCTTTCCGTAGAGCTCACCGACGATCACGCTCACGTTCGGCTTCAGGAGCCCGGTGCCGAGGATGATGAACCCGAGACCGAGGAAGAGGAGTCCCGGCACCGGGATGGCGAGGGTCAACTGACCCATCGCGATCAGGATCCCGCCGTACAGCACGGAGCGCCGGAGTCCGATGAGCTTGTCGGCCACCCACCCGCCCGGCAGGGAGAGCATGTACACGAGGGCGGCGTACGTGCCGTAGATCGCGCCGGCCTTCGCCACTCCCCATCCGAGGCCTCCTTCAGTGACCGCCGCGGTCATGTAGAGGAGTACGACGGCACGGAGGCCGTAGAAGCTGAAGCGCTCCCACATCTCCGTGAAGAATGCGGTCGAGAGCCCGCGCGGATGCCCGAAGAATGCAGTGTCGGATGCCGTCGTTGCCACGGAGAGACCTTGGATGGGGTGAGAAGTGAGAAGTGAGAAGTGAGAAGTGAAGGGCGGATCCGCAAGCTCGTTCTGTCAGACCCCCTTACTCCTCACTCCTCACTCCTTACCAAGTTTCTTTTTCAGATGCGCCAGCTGTGCCTCCGCGGCCTGCTCCATCGCCGCGCGATCGACCCGGCCCTTCAACAGCTCGCTCTCAACATCGGTCTCCGGCCGCACTCCCCCCGCCGCCTCGAGCCCGCGCCACGCCGCTTCGCTGCTCGGCGAGCGCCCCTCGGACGTGAGCCCCTGCCGCGCCTGCTTCAGCCGTGCCAGCAGCGTCTCGGCCTCACGCTCGGCCATCGCGACCTCGTCGCGCTGGACGGCGAGCTTCCGCTCGAGCACGCCCACCCGCTCCCGATGCTTGGCGATGAATTCGGTCGCGACGCGGACCGTCTCGGCATCCTGGATCGCAGTGGCCTGCTGCCCCCGGCGTTCGGCGGCCGCCAGCTGCTCCCGATGCTGGGTGAGCTCGCGCTCGGTGGCGGCGTAGCCGCGCCGCAGGTCTTCGAGGCCGACCTTGAGGTCGACGAGATGCTGTTGGACCAGGGCGGCCTCCTCGCGGGGCGTCGGAGGGACGGTGCCGCGCGCGAGGACCTGATCGAGCTGGGAGCGCAGACGGTCGAAAAGACCCACGAAGGATGGCCAGGTAGGGACCGCGAAGTATCCACCTTTCCCGCGCCGGGCGTCAAGCGGAGCGGCGCTGATTAGCTTTGGACGTCCCCCCGGAGGTCCCCCGTGCGCGTCCTGCTGCTCTCCACTCTCGCCCTGCTCGCTGCCTGCGGCCCCTCCGCCGGTGGGACCTCGACCGCGAGCTGTGGTTTCGCCGCCGTCGCGGGACCCACCCTGGTGCTCTCGGAATTCAGCACCCCGGGAGCAGTGCTGACCTCCCTTCCCGCGACCCTCCCGTCCCGTCTCGTCGCCCGCTTCGTGGCCGGCCCGGCCCGCGCGGCGGTGGTCGGGCGCCGCGGCGACTCGCTCGAGGTCGGGATCGAAGGGTCGCTCCCCGCCACCGCCCACCCCGGCTTCGGGATCCTGGTGACCGATACCAAGGGCGGGGTGCGCGGCGTGCTCGTTTTCGACGGCAGTCCCGTGCTGGGCGCGCCGGTGCTGGGCCAGGTCACCACCGGTCCGGTCCGCGTCCCCCTCATCGGCATCAGGCTGGAACCGACCCGCGTGGAGAATCCCGGCTGCCCCTTCTTCCCCGACAGCACCCTCCTGTGAACTCACCCAGGATCGGGATCTCGGGGCGCTCGGCGATGGTCGAGGGGGCAGAGCGCACCGGCGTGAATTCGGCGTATCTCCGTTCCATCATCGCCGCGGGCGGCGCCCCGTCGGTCTTCTCACCCCTCACGCCCGTGAGCGCCGCGCCCGCACTGCTCGACGGTGTCGAAGCGCTCCTCCTCTCCGGCGGCGCCGACATCGACCCGAAGCACTACCGCGCTACTCCTCATCCGAAGCTCGGCGCGGTCGAGGCCGAGCGAGATGCGTTCGAACTCGCGCTCTTCACGGAAGCGCGCACGCGCGGACTCCCGGTGCTCGCCATCTGCCGCGGCCTGCAGCTGGTGAACGTCGCGCTCGGCGGGACCCTCTGGCAGGATCTTCCGTCCGAGCGCGGGCCGCACCTCCAGAGCGCGAAGCGGACCGACCGGGTGCATCCCGTCGCGGTCGCCGCCGACGCCCGCCTGCACGATGCGCTCGGCGCGACGGTCGTGACCGTGAACTCCTTCCACCATCAGGCGATCCGCGACCTCGCGCCCGGGCTGGTGGCGAGTGCACGTACGCCCGACGGTCTGGTCGAGGGGATCGAAGGCGAGGGAGAAGGCTGGCTGCTCGGGGTGCAGTGGCACCCCGAGGAGTTCTGGGCCGAGCCGAGCGCGCCCGATGCGGGCCTCTTCCGCGCGCTCGTCGCCGCCACGGGAGTGGTGCGCCGGTGAGCCAACGGTGGGGCCAGGTGGCCCAACTCGCGCGCGACCTCGCCGCGGCGGCCGATCGCACCGAGATCGCCGCGACGCTGGTCAAGCGGCTCGAGACCGCATTCCGCCCTACGGCCATCGCCATCGGGTTCGAAGGGGGCGACGCCGAGGCGGCGCTCCCGACGCATGCCAAGCCGGGCGCGCCCGAGATCTATCGTCCCTTCCTCACGCTCGCCCTCAGGCGCGGTGTGCTCCGCCTCGATGGCACCGAGGCCGCCACTCGGCTGGGGCTCGTCACCGCGCCGGCGGCCCATCTCCTGCTCGTCCCGCTCGCCGCTGGTCAGGCCCGCCACGGCGCCTTCCTCCTCGGTGGTCCGGCCGGGCGGTGGACCGCCGAGGACCAGGAACTCGCCGAGGCGTTCGCCGCGGTCACGACCGCGGTCGTGACCCAGCAGGCGCGCGCACCCGCCGCCGCGATGTGGAGCCGGGTGGCCGACGGCCTCAACATCGCCCTGGCCATCATCGACAAGCGGGGGCGGGTGGCCGAGGCCAACCGGGCCTTCGGTCAATTGGTGCGGAGCGCCCCGACGGCGATCACCGGGTGGCCCTGGATCGCGCTGGTCCCGCCGGCCTGGGGTGACGGCATCGCGCAGGTCCTGGCGGCCGGCGAGCGCGAACGCCCGGAAGTGGAGCTCAAGGCGAGCGGCCGCACCTTCACTGCCTCCGCCTTCCCCATGCCGGGCGCCTCGAAGGGGGAGCGGGTGCTGATGCTGGACGACCAGACCGAGCGTCGGCGCCTGCAGGAGCAGCTCTTCCAGTCGGAGAAGATGTCGGCGATAGGGCAGCTCATCGCCGGGGTGGCGCACGAGCTCAACAACCCGCTCACTTCGGTGGTGGGGTTCGCCGATTTCCTGGCCGAACAGGCGAACGTCCCCGCGGGGCTGCGCGAACCGCTCGAGGTGCTCCGCACCGAGGCGGAGCGCGCCGCGACCGTGGTCAAGAACCTCCTCCGCTTCGCGCGGCGGCACGAGCCGGAGCGGAAGCGTCTCCCCATCAAGCCGGTGGTCGAGGGCGTCGCCAGTCTGCTCCGCGGGCAGCTGCTGGCGCAGAACGTCGAGCTCACCCTCGAGTTCGAGGCCGATCTGCCCGAACTCGACCTCGATCCGCAGCGTCTCACGCAGGTCTTCGTCAATCTGATCAACAACGCCGCACAGTCGATCACCGGCACCGGGCGGCCGGGGCAGATCGCGCTCAAGGCGCGGAAGTGGCACAGCGGCGTGGCCATCGACGTGCGCGATTCCGGCCCGGGGATGACCGACGTGGTCGCGGCCCAGGCCTTCGATCCCTTCTACACCACGAAGCCTGAAGGCCAGGGGACGGGGCTCGGCCTCTCGATCGCGCAGGGCATCATCCGCGAGCACGGCGGGCACATCGCGCTCGCCACCACGCCGGGGGCCGGCGCCACCTTCACCGTGGAGCTCCCCGCTGCCAGCGGTCCCCGCCGCTCCGGCCCGGTGATCGCCCCGGTCGAGTCACGCGGCCCGCTCAAGGTCCTCGTGGTGGACGACGAACCCCACATCCTCCATTACCTCCGCGCCACGCTCGAATCGTGGGGACACACGGTGATGACCGCAGCGGATGGTGCTGCGGCGCTCGAGACCCTCCGCGGCGCCACCTGCGACGTGATCGTGACCGACCTGCGGATGCCCAAGGTGAGTGGCCGCGAGTTCTTCGAGACGCTTTCCAAGGAGCACCCGGATCTCGTCCGCCGGGTGGTCTTCAGCACCGGTGATACCGTGCGCGGCGACACCCTCGCCTTCCTCGAGCGCCAGGGGCGCCCGGTGCTGCACAAGCCCTTCTCCCTCGGCGACCTCCGCGCCGCCCTCGCCGCCGCTGCCCCGTGACGCGGATCATCCACGTCGCCTCGGGGCGCGAATGGCGGGGCGGCCAGAATCAGGTGTTCCTGCTCGCCCGACGTCTGGCGGCCCAGCAGGTGCCGCAGATCGTGGTCACCGGACGCAACACCCTGCTCAGCCGGCGTCTCGCCGAGGCCGGGATCGCGGTCCGGGACTGCAGGTGGGACATGGGGCTCGATCCTCGGGCCGCCTTCGCCGCCTGGGATGAGGCCCGCAAGGCCCCGAGCCTCCTCCACGCGCACGATGCCCACGCCCTGACCCTGGCCTCCCTCGCGGCCCAGTGGGCGCACCGCCCCTATGTGGTCACCCGCCGCGTCGATTTTCATCTCCGCCATCCCGGACGGTGGCGCGGAGCGGCGCGGGTCATCGCCATCTCACGGGCGGTCCGGGACATCCTCCGCGCCGACGGGATCGCGGCCGAACGACTCCGTATGGTGCACTCCGGGATCGACCTTGCCGACATCCGCGGGCGCGGCGCGGCGCCCGACCCTCGCGCCAAGCTCGGGCTCCCGCTCGATCGGCCGCTCCTGCTCAATGTGGCCGCGCTGGCGGACCACAAGGACCAACTCACCCTCATCGAGGCCGCGGCCGCCCTGCGTCTCCGACGCCCCGACGCCCTCTGGGCGATCGCCGGGGAGGGACCGGAGCGCTCCCTCCTCGAGGCTCGGATCGCTGCACTCGGGCTCGCGGACACCGTCCGTCTCCTCGGCCAGGTGGCCGACCCCATGCCGCTCATCAAGTGCGCGACCCTCTTCGTGATGAGCTCCAAAGAGGAGGGGCTCGGGACCACCGTGCTCGATGCCATGGCCCTCGGCACCCCGATCCTGGCCACAAGGGCGGGGGGGATCCCCGAGATGCTCGACGGAGGGAATGGCACGCTCGTCCCGATCCAGGACCCGTCCGCGCTGGCCCGGGCGGCCGAGGGCCTGCTCGCCGACCGCGCGCGCGCACAACTGCAGGCCGCTGCGGCCCTCCGCGCCGTCGATGCGTTCTCGGATGAAGCGATGGCACGCGGGGTTCGGAGCGTATATGATGAAGTCACTCAGGAGGTCGGACCACTGTGATCTACATCTGTATTCCGAGCCACAACGAGGCCAAGACCGTCGGCCTCCTGCTCTGGAAGATCCGCCAGGTCTTCGCGGAGTTCCCCCGGGAGTATCAACTCCTGGTGGGGGACGACGCGTCGACCGATGCCACCCGCGAGCTGCTCGAACCGTACCAGAGGGTCCTTCCGCTCGAAGTGGTGCGGAGCGCCACCCGCCTGGGGACCGCGCAGACCGTCGAGCGGCTGCTCCAGCTCGCGCTCGCGCGCACCGACCGTCCCAAGCGGGACGTGGCGGTGGTGCTCCACGCCGACTTCACGCACGCGGTGGATCTCCTGCCCGAGATCATCAAGCGTCTGGACAGCGGTGCCGACCTTGTGGTCGCCGAAGGACGCGTGCGCGGGGACGAATCGCGCGGCTATCGCTGGCTTCGCCGCTGGGGGCCCCTCCTGGTCCCGCGCCGCGCGCGGGTCATCGGCGTGCGCGACCTCGTCTCCGGGTTCGTCGGGATGCGCCTGGCGGGGCTCCGCGCCGCGATGCAGGGGAAAGATCGGCTGCTGCAGCTGGAGGGCTGGGCCGCCCGGGCGGAATTGATCGCCAAGGTCGGCCGCCACGCCCGCCGCGTCGACGTGGTGTCGGCCCACGAGCGGCTCGACCTGCGCGATCGGGCGTCGCGGCTCGATCCCTGGGCCGAGGCGAAAGCGCTCTGGCGCGCCCGCGGCGCCCTCGCTGAGGTGGCCAGGTGAGGCGGGTGGCGTTCGTCCTCCTCCTCGCCGCCACTCCGGTCGCGGCCCAGGACTCGGTGCCGGCACCCGCAGCTGTGCCCGTCGCCGTCCCCGCGCCCGCGCCCGCGCCGAGCTATCCCTTCGCGGTGGGCGAGCGGTTCGATTACCAGGTCAAGCTGGGGATCTTTTCGATCGGCCGGGCGCGCCTGCAGGTCGTCCAGCAGGACACGCTGGGAGGCCGCGACGTCTTCATGCTCCAGATGACCATCAACGGCCGCGCCCTCTTCTTCACCCTCGACGACACCCTGACCTCGTGGACCGGCGTGCGCGACTTCCACTCGTACCGGTTCAGGCAGACGAACAACGAGGACGGGAAGTACCGGAAGTGGGATTACTTCATCCACCCGGACTCGGGGTACTACCGGAAGTACTCGCAGATGGACACGACCTACACCACCGTGGCCGATCCGCTCGACGACGTGGCGTTCTTGTACTGGGTGCGCACCCTCCCGCTCGAAGTGGGCCAGAGCTATACCTGGGACCGCTATTTCAAGCCGGACAAGAATCCGGTGCGGGTGCGCGTGCTCAAGCGGCAGAACTGCGAACTCCCCCACGATGAGAAGCGGAAATGCCTCCTCATCCAACCGAGCATCCGCTCTTCCGGATTGCTGGGCGAGGCCGCCGACGCGCGCATCCTCATCACGGACGACGTCGACCGGATCCCGGTGGAGGTGCGCTCCAACTTCTCGTTCGGGACGCTGGTGCTGAAGCTGCGTGGAGTGACGCGAGGGGGCCCACCCGCTCCCGCGACCCCGCCGGTGGGTACTCCGTGACCCATCGCGAGGCGGACCTCTCCAAGGTCCGCACCATCCCGATCTCGGCGCGGCGCAACAAGGTCGACCCCGCCCTCATCGCCGCGCCCCCGGGCGCCGACCGCTCCTTCGCCGCCTTCCTCGCCGCCCTGCCCGACCAGCTCGCCGCCCGCGACCTCCGCCTCATCATCGCACACCTCGCGGAGGCCCACCGCACCAGGAAGGGCGTGGTCCTCTTCCTCGGCGGCCACGTCATCAAGGTCGGGCTCGGTCCCCTCATCAACGCGCTGATCGACACCGGCCTCGTCACCCACGTGGCGATGAATGGCGCCGCGGCGATCCACGATTTCGAGCTCGCCGCCTACGGTGGCACCAGCGAGGATGTTGAGGCCGGACTGGGGGACGGGACCTTCGGGATGGCGGAAGAGACCGGCGCGGAGATGAACGCCGCGATCCTGGCGGCGCACCGCGCCGGCCAGGGGCTGGGCGAAGGGCTCGGACAGGCACTGGCCGAGCGGAAGGGACTGCCGGGGGGTGAGGCGTCGATCCTGCTCCGCGCCCACGAGCGGAAGGTGCCGCTCACGGTCCACGTCGCGATCGGCGCCGACATCATCCATCAGCACCCCACCGCCGACGGCGAGGCGCTGGGGGGCACCACCTTCCGCGACTTCAAGCGGCTGGCCCACTCCCTCCCCTCCCTCGACGGTGGCGGGGCGGTGCTCAATCTGGGCAGTGCGGTGGTCCTCCCCGAGGTCTTCCTCAAGGCGCTCACCATCGCGCGGAACCTCGGCGCCGGGCGGCCGCGCGACTTCCTCGCCGCCGACTTCGACATGATCAAGCAGTACCGCCCCCGCATGAACGTCGTCTCCCGCCCTACCAAGGCCGGCGGGACGGGGATCATGATCACGGGACACCACGAGGTGATGGTGCCGCTGCTGGTGTGGGGGGTCTTGAGCGCGTTAGAAGTGAGGAGTGAGAAGTGAGAAGTGTGCCGACGCCGACACCTTCTCACTCCTCACTCCTCACTCCTCACT
>JANMWE010000117.1:0-1646 GCA_031393795.1 Gemmatimonadota bacterium | reverse complement strand
CGGGAGATCACCAACCACGACCAGGGGGAACTGATGCGTCCACTCACTGCCGCGACCCGTCGTCGTCTCGACATCCAGGGTTTCGAACGGGTGGAGGATCAGGCCCTCGCCGAGGTCGCACCCTGGCTCCGATTGGCCTTTGCGGGGTGTGCCCTGATGGCCGGCGTGGGTACCGCGATGGCCTCACCGACCATCCTCCTGGCCTTGGTGCCGATCGCCGCGCTGGCCGCGCTCTTTCCGGTCCACCCCCTCGATCTTCTGTACAACCACGGCATACGCTTCCTCACCAGGACGGGGCCCCTGCCACATCGGGGTGCGCCCTCTCGCTTCGCGTGCGGGATGGGCGCCGTATGGCTTCTCGTCGTCGCGTGGGCGTTCCGATCGGGCCACCTCGTGGTGGGGTACACTCTGGGGAGCGTACTCACCGCCGTGGCGGTCCTGGTCAGCACGGTGGATGTGTGCATCCCATCCCTCGTCTATCGCTCGGTCTTCGGTTTCCCTCCGTCGCGCGGCCCGTCCACTGGCGTGTGATCGAAGGGGGCCGCGAGGTGTCGAAGAGTTAGACAGTTGGTCAGATTCTCCCCCGATCTGACCAGAAAGACGACAGTTCTAAGTCATTATTCCGCAGTAATTTGCGCCTGCCGGCATTCCGCCGTATCGTAAGCGGTTCCCCGCCTCCCGCCGAGACCCCCTGGCTCCGACCAACGGCAGCTCCGACGTCATCGTCTCCTACCTGACCCTCCGCAAGGTGGTCGGGGCGATCGGGATGTTCATGCCGATCGGCGTGATGGTGTGGGGCTGGGCCATCTGCGGATGCCTTGAGATCCGGCCCTCGATCAGCGACTACTACGTCACCCGCACCGGCGTCCTCTTCGTCGGCGCCCTCTTCACCATCGCCTGGTTCCTCTTCGCCACCCGCGGCCCCGACCGGCAGGACGACGTCGCCGGCGACCTCGCCTGGCTCTTCGCACTGGGCGTCGCCCTCTTCCCGCACGACGCGCCGCCGCCGCAGTCAGCCCTCCATTTCACTTCCGCGGCGGCGCTCTTCCTGGTGCTCTCCTACTTCTCGCTCGCGCTCTTCACCAAGACCGGCGGGACCAAGGCGCAGATGACGCCAGAGAAAGTGAAGCGGAACCGGGTCTACCGGCTCTGCGGCCTGGTGATGCTCGCCTGCATCGGGATGATTGGCGCGGTGAAGCTCGGCTACTTCACATTCACCGCGGGTCCGATCCCGCCGATCTTCCTGCTGGAGACGGTTGCGCTGGAAGCGTTCGGGATCTCGTGGCTGGTGAAGGGGGAGGCGCTATGGAAGGATTCGGGGGTGGTAGCGTGGACGCGGAGTGGCGGTTGATTGAGGTTGCCCCTTCAGTGGTCCCCGGGCAGAGCCTCAGGGAGGCGCCATGACCTGCAAGATCACACTCTTCCTCGTCGCGGCTAATCCTGGAGGCCGCCGAGGTCGATCTGCTGGTGGATGACCACGGGTCCAACGTGCTGGTGGTCCCGGTCAAATGCCCCGCGCCGGGCGGAGAGCCCTACACCTTGGACGCGGAGATTCTTCCGGGGTCTCACCCCCTCAGGACGGCGTCGCGGCGCGGGTCAACGAAGCACCGGGGTTCCAGGGTGGGGTGGCGGAGCTGAGGGTGAAG
>JANMWE010000210.1:0-11785 GCA_031393795.1 Gemmatimonadota bacterium | reverse complement strand
GCCTCCCGCATCTCCCCCGCGGCCTCGATCGCGATATCCACGTCGCGGCTGAGCGCCTTGGCCGCCTGCGTTGCGTGGGTCAGTTCGCCCGCCACGGCCGCGATCCCCGAGCTCCGGAGCCGGAGCAGGTCGTAGCGCATCGTCTGGATCGCGAGCACGCAGTTCTCGAAGTGCTGCCGCATCTCGTCGTAGCGCTTCTGGATCTCGGTCAATGTGTCCATCTGCCGTTTGAGCATCGCTTCACGCCGCTCGCGGTCCTCGCTCACGGGCTCCGCCCGGAGCAGCTGCAGGCGCTGCTCGATGCGCGGCACCTCGCCGGTGGCGAGGTTCACTTCCATCGCGGCCAGGGTCTTGCCGAGCTCGGTGGCGCGCTGGTAAAGGCCGTCCACGGTCTGGGCCACGTCCGGGAGCTGCTTGGCATCCTCGGGGCTCAGCTTGTCGAGCAAGGCGTACACGGCGGTCCGGTCGGCGTGGGCATGATGCACCTTCGACCACTGGCCGCCGAACTCCTTCGCCGCGGGGGCGGGGACGACCCGCGGCAACTTCCCACCCTTGCCGATCGCCTTCGCCTCGAGCGCGTCGTGGGCCGGCGGGCGGGCCAGCACGTCCCGCCAGCTGTACCCCGATTGCCAGAGCTTCGAGTAGCTCGTGAGCAGGCCGTACCCCATTGCCGCGGCGGGGAAGAGAAACCACGGGGAGCTCAGGCCGGTGAAGAGGTTCACGAAGAACAGACCAGCAGTGACCGCGGCCCACTTGGCGAACTTCTCCCGGGTCTGCTGGATGATCATCGGTTCGCCGGTGTCCCGGACGAGCTTCTTTTCTTCCTCCTCACCGTAGTTCCGATCACGGGCGCGCGGCGCGCGGGGCCCGCGTGCGGCCGGGAGCGGCGGCACCGCCCCCACGAGGGCACGTCCCCCCGGACGGGCCATCCCGGTCGATGGACGCCGTGTCCCGGTCGACCCACGGGTCCCCTGGTCTCGGCGTGCGGACTGGCCTGTCATCCGTGCGGCGGCCTTGAAACCGGTCCCTGTCGGCTGATAGTTGCCGACGGTGCGGCTCTCGAGCGCGCGCCGGAGCGCGTCGGCGGTGGGCCACCGGTTTTCCGGGTCCTTTTCGAGGCAGCGCGCGATCGCGAGGGTGAGGTCTTCGGGGATGTCGTCACGGCTGTCGCTCACCATCGGCGCCGGCTCGGTGATCTGCTTCATCAGGATCCCCGCCACGGTCGGCGCCGTGAAGGGGGGCTGCCCGATGCACATCTGGTACGCCACGATGCCGAGGGAATAGAGATCGGAACGGCCGTCGATGTCCTTCTCGCCTGCGGCCTGTTCGGGGCTCATGAAGCTGGGCGTGCCGATCGCGACGCCGGCGCTCGTGAGCGTGGCGCCGGAGCCGCCCTGGAGCGCCTTGGCGATCCCGAAATCGGTCACCATCACGCGTCCACGCGTGCCGTCGAGCAGGATGTTGTCGGGCTTGATGTCGCGATGGATGATCGAGAGGGCGTGGGCGGCGCTCAGCGCGTCGGCCGTCTCCTTCATGATGCGGCGCACCTCTTCGGCGGGGAGCTGCCCGCGGCGCTTGATCCGCCCGCCGAGCGACTCCCCGTCGACGTACCCCATCACGAAATACACCAGGTCCCCGCCCGCCGTGCCCACGTCGAAGATCGGCACCACGTGGGGATGCGACAGCCGCGCGGCGGTCTGGGCCTCGCGCGTGAAGCGCGCACGGATATCGTCCTGGAAGGCGAGCTCGGGCGGAAGGACCTTGATGGCGACCCGACGATGCAGGCGCTCATCCCGGGCGCGGTAGACCACGCCCATCCCACCGCGGCCGATCTCCCCCTCAATCGTGTATGTCCCCGCCAGCGCCTCTTGGAGCCGTTGGGCGAGGGGGGTCTGCGCGCTGTCGGTCATCAGAGGAAGGTGAAGAGGCATATAGATTTAGCGCCTCGCAACATTGCGGGCAACCGGGAGATCGAACTCGGTGGCGCGACCCGGAACCTTGCGCCAAATTGACAGCGGCACCTGTGCTACATTGGAACGTGCCCGCCGCTTCGGAGTTTCATTTCTCCGCCGATGCGCCGATTCTACAGGAGTCGAGGTACTATGGGTGGCACGGGAGGTGCTTCAGTCATGCACTAACCTGTATCAGCCCTGCTCGAAAGGAATTCCAATGACCGACCGTCTCACCCTTCCGGTGCTGCCCCTCCGCGAAGTGGTCCTCTTCCCTGGTGTCACCGCGCCGATCGGCGCCGGCCGCCCGGGGACGTTGAAGGCCATCGAAGCGGCGCTCGCGCGCCCGGATCGTCTTGTCTTCGCCGTGACCCAGCGCCAGAACATGGAGCAGGTCGCCACCGACGGGCTCTATACCATCGGCACCATCGCCCGCATCGGGCAGGTCCAGCGGGGCGTCTCCGGCGTCCAGCTCCTGCTCCACGGTGAGCGCCGCGGCATCGCCATCCACGTCGGCGAACATGCCGGCTATCTCCAGGCGATCGTCCGCGAGGCCGAGGAGATGGCGCCCCTCGATATCGAGGACGCCGCTTTCGTGGCGCTCCACAAGGAGGCACGTACCCGCGCCGGCGAGCTCGGCCAGAAGTCCGGCCTCCCCGACGACGTGGTCCAGCAGGTGCTGGCGGGCGTCAACGAGCCCGGACGTTTCGCCGACCTCGTGGCCGGCTACATCGACATCCCGCCCACCCAGCGGCAGGTCCTGCTCGAGACCCTCTCGGTCGAGGAGCGGCTCCGCCGGGTGCTCGTGCACGTCCAGCGCCAGATCGCGGTGCTCGACGCCCAGGAAGACATCAAGTCGCAGGTGCAGGAAGAACTGGGCGAGCGCCAGCGCGAGATGGTCCTCCGCGAGCAGATGAAGCGGATCAAGCGCGAGCTGGGCGAAGACGAGGAGCACGACGGCCTCGAGGAGCTCCGCCTGAAGCTGGCCGAGCTCCCCCTTGCCGCCGAGGTCCGCAAGGAGGTCGACCGCGAACTCGGCCGGCTCTCGCGCATCGGTCGTGAGTCGATGGAGTCGCAGGTCATCCGGACCTATCTCGAGACGATCGCCGAGCTTCCGTGGAACACCCGGAGCGACGAAGCGCTCGACATCGCCAAGGCGGCCGCGATCCTCGACGCCGACCATTACGCCCTCCAGGACGTGAAGGATCGCGTGCTCGAGTTCCTCGCCGTGCGCCAGTTGCGCCAGGCCGCCAACGCGAAGGCCGACGCCGAGGCCAAGGCCGCATCAGACGCGGAAGCGCTGGCCGCGACCGAGGCCGGCCCCGCGGTCCCCGCTCCGGATCTCGCCACCGACGTGCCCCGGCCGAAGAGCGCCGGCAACGATGACGATCGCACCGGCAAGGGACATATCCTCCTCTTCGCCGGCCCTCCGGGCGTGGGCAAGACCTCGGTCGCCAAGTCGATCGCCCGAGCGATGGGACGCAAGTACGTCCGCATCTCCCTCGGCGGCGCGCGCGACGAGGCCGATATCCGCGGCCACCGGCGCACCTACGTCGGGGCGATGCCGGGGCGCATCCTCCAGGGGATGAAGCAGGCGGGGACCAAGAACCCCGTATTCCTCCTCGACGAGGTCGACAAGCTCGGCGTCTCGTTCCAGGGCGACCCCGCGTCGGCCCTCCTCGAAGTGCTCGACCCGGCCCAGAACGACTCGTTCGTGGACCACTATCTCGGCGTGCCGTTCGACCTGAGCGAGGTGCTCTTCATCGCGACGGCCAACTTCCTCCAGAACATCCCGGCCCCACTGCTGGACCGGATGGAAGTGGTGGAGTTCTCCGGCTACACCGAGCGTGAAAAGTCGGCCATCGCCCGCCAGTACCTCATCCCCCGCCAGGTGCGGGAGAACGGCCTGACGGACGACCAGATCACGATCTCCGACGGCGCCCTGGCCGAGGTCGTGACCAAGTACACCCGGGAAGCGGGCGTGCGGCAGCTCGAGCGGGAGCTCGGGAAGCTGGCGCGCAAGGTGGCGCGGAAGATCGCCGGCCAGGAGACCGAGCAGGTGAGCGTCGATCCGGACCAGCTCGAGGATCTGCTGGGCCGTCCCCGCGTCCACCCCGAACGGGCGGCGCGCCAGGACCAGATCGGCGTGGCCACGGGGATGTACTACACCCCGGTCGGCGGCGACATCATGTTCGTGGAAGCGAGCACGATGAAGGGGAAGGGGGAGCTGGTCCTCACCGGTCAGCTGGGCGACGTGATGAAGGAATCGGCCCGCGCGGCCTGGACCTTCGCCCGGTCACACGCGGCCGGCCTCCACATCAAGGAGGACTCGTTCGAGAAGGACGTGCACGTGCACGTGCCCGCCGGCGCCATCCCCAAGGATGGGCCCTCGGCCGGCGTCACGATGGCCACCGCGCTGGTCTCGCTCCTGTCGGGGCGGCCGGTCCGGCACGACATCGCGATGACGGGTGAGATCACCCTCTCCGGCCGGGTGCTTCCGATCGGCGGCGTGAAGGAGAAGGTGCTCGGTGCGGTGCGGGCGGGGATCACGACGATCCTCCTCCCGGAGGAGAACTTGAACGACCTCGACGACCTGCCCCAGGAGGTCCGGGACCGGCTCACGGTCCACCCGGTGCGGGAACTCGGCGAGGTGCTGGCGCTCACCCTGCGCGGGGCGAGCTTCAAGGAAGGGAAGCTTCTCTTCGGCGGGATGAACCCGGCCGACGTGGCGCCGCTGGACGGGCCGTTCGCGCACTGAACACCGGTGAGGGGTGAGGGGTAAGAAGTGAGGGGGGCCTCCGATCGACTGGATGGCCCCCTCGCTGTTCCCCCTTACCCCTCACCCCTCACCCCTCACCAAGTACACCCTCTCACCAGCAGTTCCGTCGTCCGATCCCGCCAGGCGGCGCGCGGACCCCAGCCCGCCGTCACACTCCCGAGCGCGAAGTAGCCGAGGTGCAACAGCAGCGCCGTGCGGGCGTAGGAAAGCGGCTCGACATCGTCCCGGAAGAATCCGACGGCCTGCCCTTCGGAGAGAAGCTGCTCGACCGGCGCCAGCGCCACGTCCACCCATTTCCCGTCGGTCTCGGCGCCGAGCAACAGCCGGGTGAGCTCCTCGCGCTCAGCGAGGAGGTCGAACTGTCCCCGGAAGAGCCGCCGGATCCGCTCCACCGCGGTGAGTCCCACCAGCGGGAGACGGGCAAGCCCGTCCGCGACCTCGCGCGCCGCTCCGTCGAGGGTAGCGCGATAGAGGGCCTGTTTGGTGCCGAAGTAGTAGTGGAGGAGTTGCTTGTTGACGCCGGCTCGGCCGGCGATGGCGGCGGTGCGGGCCCCTCCCGCGCCGTGCCGGGCGAATTCGGCCCGGGCCGCGGCGAGGAGGAGGTCCGGTGAGGTGGGACCGCGCCGGGTCACCGCCTCAGGTCGGGTCGCCGGCGCGCATCACCCGGTCGCGGCCGAGGCGCTTCGACTGGTAGAGTGCGCGGTCGGCGGCCTCGACCAGGGCATCGGCGGTCTCGCCATCCTCCGGGAAGACCGAGATGCCGAAGCTCATCTTGATCGAGATCGGGCCGCCGGTCGGCGCCCTCGCCGGTTCATCGATCAGGGTCTTCCGGATCCGGGAGGTGAGGATCGCCGCCCCTTCGGCGTTGTTGTTGAGCAGGATCATCGCGAACTCGTCGCCGCCATATCGGGCCAGCAGGTCGCTCGACCGTCCCAGTTTCTGGAACATCCGCGCCACGTGGACCAGGACCGTGTCGCCGACGAGGTGACCGAAGGTGTCGTTGATCCGCTTGAAGTGGTCGAGGTCGGCCATCACGAAGGCGAACGGCTCGCCCCGACGGCGGGCCGCCTCGACCCCGTGCGCGAGCTCGGCCATCAAGGTCGCATGGTTGAGCAGCCCCGTGAGGCCGTCGCGGTGCGCCATCTCCCGCACCCGGCGGCCTCGCTCGATGCGATTGAGCACGAGGAGGGTCAGCAGGGTGGGGTCCACCGGCTTGCGGAGGAAGTCGTCCCCGCCGGCGCGGACGGCCCGGATCTGGTGATCGGCGTCGTTGGCCGCCGTGAGGAAGACGATCGGCACCAGCGCCAGGCGGGGATCCTGCCGGGCCAGGCGCGCCACGGTGAAGCCGTCGCCGTCGGGCAGCCGGATGTCGAGCAGGATCAGGTCGGGGAATTCATTCGCCAGCAGGGTCGAGGCACCCGCGACGGTCGCGCTCAGGGTGACACTGAGATTGGCCTGGCTCAGGATGCTGGTGATGGCGTCGGCCTGGGCGGGGTCGTCCTCCACCAGGAGGACCTTGGCGGGGGGGCTCCCGACCCGCGCGAGCGACTTGGCGAAATTGAAGAGCTCGGTCTCGGCCACGGCGATCGGGATGATCGTGTCGATGCCGGCGGCGGCCGCTCGGAGCCTGTCGTAGCCGCCCGTCGCCTCGATCAGCACCACGCCGCGCGGTCGCAACCCGCGTCGGCCGGTCCAGGCCGCTGCCAGCGCGTACGGATCGGGCCCGCCCTCGCGGTGGACGAGCACGACCAGCTCGGGCGGGACTTGAGGGGACGCCTGGGGAGAACCGGCATCGGCCACGACCACGTCGAACCCCACCGATTCGAGCCGGCCGGCCAGGAGGCCCGCCATCGGCCGGGCCGCACCGATGATCAGCGCGTGCCACCCGAAATCGATGTGACGCGGCGGATCGACCACGTCACCCAGGAGCAATGAGTGCTCGGCTCCATCGAACGCCCGTTCCAGCTTTTCGAGGAGCGGACCGATCACTTCGCCCGCTTCGCCGTAGTCGCCGGCGTGCTCGATCAACCAGCGCTCAGCAGTGCGGGCATGCGCACTGATATCGGGGAAGCCGTACGACCCCCCCGAACCGACGAGCTTGTGGAGGCGTCCCTTGAGCGACTCGCCCGCGCCGGTCTCCCCCGACAGGACCGCGGCGTAGTCCTTCCGGAGCTCCATCATCCGCACGGGGGCCTCGCCGAGGTATTCCCGGCGAAGGGCCGCCATCGCTTCTTCGAGCGGATCGATCTCGCTCATGCGAGCTCCCGTACTCGTTCGAACGCCAACGCCGTCCCCGCCACGAAGGCGGGGCTCGCGCTCCATTGGGCCTCGAAGTGCCCCCCCTCACGCCGTCCCAGCACCGCGACCCGGTCATCGACCACCGCCAGCACCGGTTCACCGGGCCATTCGTCGACCGCGACCTGGGTGACCACCGCGAAATCCAGCGTGACCGGCGCCGTCGCGAGGAGGACCGTATCCGGTACGGCCCCGGCGGCCCGTCGGAGTACCGGACCGAGTGCGGCGTAGGCTTCGGGCGGAGCGCAGAGCCAGACCCGCTCGGTCGCGCGGGCGATGTCCCGCCCGAGGGCCTGCCAACAGGCGCGCGCCGTCTCCAAGTCCACCATCGCCGGCCCTTCGGGGGCCTTGATCGTGCTGAGTGCGATCTCCAACCGGTCGAGTGCGGCGGCCTGGCGGTCGCCGAGGCGCGCCATCAGCGCCGCGCCGGTCTCCGGACGGTACCGCTTGGGACGGACCCCGTCCACCCGCGCGGCCCCTTTCGTTACCAGCCCTTCCAGCGCGGAGTATGCGTTGGCGCGTGCCAACCCGGCGGCCTGCGCCAAGGCGTAGCCCGTCCCTGGTCCGAACGTCACCAGGGTCGAATACATCCGCGTTTCAGTGGGGGTGAAGCCGAACGGGGTCAGGTCGAGGGGATCGGCCATCCCGTAGTATCCGTAACAACGACTTTCTGTGCAAGTAGAAGAGGCGCGGGAGGCGCGGGAGAACAGGCGCGATAGGAGCGTTAGGCGCGTGAGATAGGGCGCGATAGGCGCGGGAGAACAGGCGCGATAGGAGCGTTAGGCTCGTGAGATAGGGCGCGAGAGGCGCGATAGGCGCGAAAGGAAGAGCGCCCGGATCGATTGGATCCGAGCGCCGTTCACCTTCTCTCGCGTCTCTCGCGCCTTCCGCGCCTTCCGCGCCTTACGCGCCTTCTTTCACGCGCCTCTGATCACGCGAACTCGAGACTGCACCCCAGCACCTTCGCGATCATCGCGAGCCGGAAGGTCACGTCCACCTGGCGGCTCTCGTTCGACTTGGTGTCGGTCGTGAGCGGATACATATGGTACGTCGCGTGATTGATCGCCTTCGGTGCGCTGCGCAGGTTCTTCGGCGCCCAGACCCCATTGTCGTCGGTGTCCTTGAGGAGGCGTCCGAGCACCTTGGTGGCCACGGGGGCGTGCGGCAGCGCGCCGATCCGGGCCAGGAGCTCGATGTAGTGCAGCGCCAGCGGCACATCTTTCGGCAGTCCCTTGCCGTCGGCCTCGATCGGGTCGCCGAGGAGAAGATGGGTCGGCTTGAGCGCCTTCTTCCCGACCTGCACCACGAACGCCTTCTTGGGCGCAGGGTGCGCCAGATACTGGCCCAGGCGCTCGGTGAACCCCGCCCGTTCGCGCTGGAGGTTCGGCATCGAGGCCATCATCGCGATCGAGTACCAGGTCGGCGGATGGGCATCGGGGTTCAGGATCGTGGTGGTCCCGCTCCGGACGAACGGCTTGGCCGCAAGGGGGCCACGGAGGAAGACCGAGATCTCGCTCGCGATCTTGTGGGCCGAGCCGCGGATGCGCGGATCCTCGATGTGCCCCGCTTCGGCCAGCGCCGCCGTGGCCGCCTCGCGCAGGACGCTCCGGGTCCACTCGATCGACCGCGGCTCCGCCTTGGCCAGCTTCTGGAATTCGTGCAGGAGGGTCGGATCCTCATCCCGGCTCAGCAGCCGGAAGAGGGTGCGCTCGGCCAACCGATACGAGCGCTGGTCGGCCGGGAGGCCGAGCTGGAGGAGGCGGCGGAATTGCGGGACCGTCCCCGGTTCCTTGATCCCGTCCTTCGACGACGGCGCGGTGGCCAGGAGGTTCGCACCCCAGATCCCCGTGTCCTTCTGCTTCTTCACGACCGCCTGCACTCCCTTGGTACCCGGAAGGGCGAGCAATTGAGCGGCGAGGTCCTCGTCCGAAACGACGTGGGGAGGAGCGATCTCCTTCAGCGTCCGGTAGCGGATCGATTCGCCGCCGTGCTCGAGGAGCCAGCTGAGGGGTACACAATGGGAAGTCGGCAACTCCACGACGCCTCCTGAGGGCGAGGGGGTGGGATCCAGCGGGCGGGAAGATAGCTGGGGGGTGGTACAAGGACAAATTCCGGGCGACCGCCTGAATCAATATTCACTTAAGTTGTTTGACAACAACACGTTACAATATGTGTGCTATCGACACAGGTCAAGCACCTCCCGACCGATCGAGATGAAAAAGGGCCCCCGAGCGAGGGCCCTCTTCCTCTTGCTCCGACCATCGACCGATTCAGCGCCGCCGGGCCTGCCCCGCGCTGCGGAACTCCGATCCGGCGTTCCAGGTCGGTTGCGCCGGTGCATTCGCGACCGCGATCGCGACCCGAGCCACGACGCGGAGCGCCTGCTCGGCGCCCTCCGGCCCGTATTCAGGGAGCAGTTCATCGCTCGGCTGGTGATACCGGTCCGCGTTGTACGCATCCTCCTGCTGCTTCCCCCATCCGGCCGGCCGGCCGACGAAATCCTTTCCCCCTTCGAGCGAAAGCGAGGGGACTCCGGCCTTCACGAAGGGGAAATGGTCGGAGCGGAAGAAGTAGCCGCGCGCCGCCGCGTCGGGGTTGTCCACCACCTTCATCCCCTCGGCGCGGGCGGCCGCACTGAAGATGGGACCGAGCGAACTCTGGTCCCGCCCCAGCGCGCCGATGTCCCGGGTGCGGCCGAGCAATTCCAACCCGTCGATGTTGATCACGGCCGCCAGGTCGCGGAGCGGCATCGTCGGGCGCTCGACGAATGCGCCGGAGCCGAGCAGCCCTGACTCTTCGGCGCCGAAGCTCATGAAGAGGAGCGAGCGGTCGGTGCGCACGTTGCTGCGCACGAACGCTTCCGCGAGGGAGAGCACGCCCGCCACGCCGGCCGCGTTGTCCACCGCGCCGTTGTAGATCGAGTCGCCATTGACCGGGGGTCCGAAGCCGAGGTGGTCGTAGTGGCCACCGATGAGGACCGCTTCGGCTTTGTGGGTGCCGCTCCCGGGGCGGCGGGCGATGACGTTGAACGTCTCGGAGCGGACGATCCGGCTCCGCACGGAAGCGCTGAGGGAACTGTTGAGCGGGACTGCGCGAAAGCCGCGATGCCAGGCCCGCGCGCTCAAAGCGTCGAGGTCCTGCCCGCTGGCGGCAAAGAGTCGGCGGGCCGCGGACTGGGTGATCCACCCCGCGAAGAGCAGGGAAGTCGCAGGCTTCTCGAGGCGGACCTGCTCCCCGGTCCAGGAGCCGATGACCGTGGCCCAGCCGTAGGTGGCACTCTCGTCGGTGTGCACCATCAGGATGCCGGCCGCGCCCTGGCGCGCCGCTTCCTCGATCTTGTAGGTCCAGCGGCCGTAGTAGGTGAGGTCCTTGCCGCGGAAGATCGCGGGGTCGCGAATGCCCGGGTCGTTCACCAGTACCACGATGATCTTCCCCTTCACATCCACGCCGTCGAAGTCGGCCCACCCCTCCTCGGGGGCGGTGGTCCCGTATCCCGCGAACACCAGCGGCGTCTGGACCGTGACGAGGGTGTCGTTCCGCATCGACCAGACGGCGTAGTCATCCTTGTATGTGAGCGGTGTGGTCGTGGCGCCGGCCAAGGCGAGCGTGGGGGTGGGATCGAGGGTGATGATCGGGACGTGGTGGTACCAGGTCCCGCTGTCGCCCGCCGGCGTGAGGCCAAGCCGCTCGAACTGGGCCGCGATGTACTTGGCGGCGAGGATGCCACCGCGGGTGCCGGGTGCGCGTCCTTCGAGCGCGTCATCGCTCAGGTAGCGGAGGTGGGCCATGTACGCCGTCGGCGAAATGGCACGGGTCACCGCCCTGGCGCCGGTCGGGCGTCCCTGGGCGGCGCTGACCGCGGGGAGGGTGAGGACGAGGAGGAGGGTACGGATCAGGGTGCGCATCGGGGTTCTCGCAGGAAGTCGAGCATCAGGGAAGAAACGGTGTCGGGGTCGGTCAGTTGCGGCCGGTGCAAGGTGCCATCGAGCGGTTCGAACCGGCGACAGGGGAGCCGCACGGCGATCGACTCGCCGATGGCGAAAGGGATCGTCGGGTCGAGCCGGCCCCAGATGAGGAGGGTCGGCTGGCGCACGTGGCTGAAGGAATCACGCAGTGCCGCGAAATCAAAAGTATGCAGGATCCTCTCGAGCGCCGCGCGATACGCCGGGTCCGTGGCGGGAGAGTAGGCGGCGGCGCTCTCGGGCTCCGCCAACCAGCCCCGGTCGTGCACCGGCATGATCCCGCTGCTGGCGAGGGCACCGGCCCAGCTGATCAGGTCGATCGTGCCGGGGGTCATCGAGTCGAGCCGCTCGGCGAGACCATACCCGGCCGGGCTCACGAGGACGAGCGCCACGACCCGGTCGGGTCGACGCAACGCCAGGCTGGTGGCGAGCTCCCCTCCCATCGAATGTCCCACCAGCACCACCGGGCCGGTGGTCCAGCGGTCGAGGAAGTCGGAGAGCCGAGCGGTCTGTGAGGTCAAGTCGTAGGGTCCCGCCGGCTTGTCGCTCAGGCCGAACCCCGGTACATCGAGTGCGACCACACGGTAGTGGAGGGCGAGGACGTCGAAGGGGCCATGGAAGGAGAGCAGGGACTCCAGGTAGCCATGGAGGAATACCAAGGTCGTGTCGCCTTGGCCGGCGCGCACGGCGCGCACCTTCACGTCACCCGCCGCCAGCCATTCGGCGCGATGCGTGGCATGCGGACCCCAGGGGCGGTCCATCAACAGCATCGCCCCGAACGCCAGCAGCACCACCACCAC
>JANMWE010000075.1:0-3397 GCA_031393795.1 Gemmatimonadota bacterium | reverse complement strand
AGTTGCGTGCCGTCTGCCAAAACGCGCACCTATCGTCAGGCTTCTACGTCAGTCTTCTGGCAAGCTGGAGGGGGGACACCAGTGAGCGGATTGGTGCGGAGAATCGTTTGTCGGACGAACGGTTTCGACAGGTTGTGCGCTTCCTAGCGCACAATCCGCGTGTGTCTACTTCACGCGAGGAGAGCAAGGTGAGCTGCTGCCGGTTCCGTGGACACAGGGCTAAGCTATCTGCACCTGTTGTTCAAACGCGATCGGGCTCTGGTAGCCGAGCGTGGAGTGTCGCCGGAGCGGGTTGTAGAAGCGCTCGATGTAGTCGAAGATATCGGCCCGGGCCGCCGCGCGGGTGCGGTACGTCTTCCGCGCCGTCCGCTCGGTCTTGAGCGAGGAGAAGAAGCTCTCCACCGCCGAGTTGTCCCAGACGTTGCCGGCGCGACTCATGCTGCACGTCACCCCGCGCGCGGCCAGGAGGCGTTGGAAGGGCTCGCTGGTGTACTGGCTCCCCCGATCGGAGTGGTGGAGCAGGGCCGCGCCGGGATTGCGGCGCCAGAGCGCCATCACCAGGGCGTCGGTGACCAGCTGGGCGGTCATCTCGGTCTGCATCGACCAGCCGACGATGCGCCGCGAGAAGAGATCCAGGACGACGGCGACGTAGAGCCAGCCTTCAGCCGTCCACACGTAGGTGAAGTCGGCGACCCACGTCTGGTTCGGGGCGGCCGCGGTGAATTGCCGATCGACGACGTTCGGCGCCGGGGCGCCCGTCGGGCGAAGGCCGCGATCCACCGGGAGACCGCGCCGCCGGGGCCGCGCCCGCAGGGCCTGGACCCGCATCAGCCGCTCGACGCGGTGCAGCCCACCGCCGTGCCCCGCCGCCAGCACATCGTGCCACACGCGCCGGGCGCCATACGTCCGATCACTGGCCAGGAAGCTCGTGCGCACCACGGCCCCCACCACGGCATCGGTGCGCGCCCGTCGACTTGGGGCCCGCGCCAGCCACGCGTAAAAGCCACTGCGGGACACACCGAGGACCCCGCACACCACCTCCAGCGGCCACGTCCCTCGGTGCCTCGCCACGAAGCCGAATCTCACCGCGACTCCGTGGCAAAGAAGGCCGCGGCTTTTTTTAAGATGTCCCGCTCCATCCGCAGCTTGGCATTCTCGCGCCGCAACCGGGTCAGCTCGGCCGCCTCCGGCTTCTGCTGGCCCTCGCCAGGAAAGGCGTGCTGGGGATCGGCCAGGTGCTCCCGCACCCACTTCCGCAGGCTGTTGATGTGGAGCCCCAAGTCCCGGGCCGCCTGCGCCACGGACACGCCGCGCTGGGTCACCAGCTGGACTGCTTCCAGCTTATACTCCCGACTGTACCGCCGTCGTGCACCCATCTCGACCTCCGGTCTGCTGAAAGACACCTAAATATGGTGTCCGCGAAACCGGGTGCAGCTCAATTGTGCTTGTTGCGATGGCGTGATCGGCATCTATTCTCACCAAGAGCGACGGTACATTCGCGGGACAATCAATTGCAGAGCTGAGGTAGCGTGGATTTAGTTGTTGCCTCGCCGACACTTCCCCCATGCCCCGCTTACTCGTCAGTGAGGGCGCGCTGCGGCCTCCCTAGGTTGGCGTTGGGCCGTACTCATTGTCCCCCTTTTGGCCTTCGAGCAGAAGGAAGACGAACACGGCCAGAGCCCCAATCTGGGGGGCATACAAGATCGTTGCCCCCCATTGGGGAGGGATGAACCAAAACACTAGCCACCATGCTGACCGCCCTGTGTCATGAAGCCTTCGTGCCGCAGCTGCCAGTATTGGCACGAGGAGGATGAATACTAGAAAGCCGTAGCCGGCCATGGCGAATGACTCCTTTAGAGAGTCAATTGCGATCAGAGGGAGCGCTACAATCGTCAGAACCAGGACGTTTATCCCGACAAGGGCCCAGAAGTCTCCAAGCTGCGTTCGCCCTGTGAATTTCCAGAAGCGCTTGAGCTCCTTGAAGTATGGCTGCATCGGTCTCTCCGCGCCGTTCGCTTGACTTGCCCCTTTCGCTCCCCGACACTTCCGTATGCCCCGCTTCCTCGTCACCGGCGGCCGCCCCCTCAAGGGCACCATCCGCCCCGCTGGCAACAAGAACGCCGCCCTCCCGGTCCTCGCCGCCTCCCTGCTGGCGACGGAACCGGTCGTCCTGCACAACATACCACGCATCAAAGACGTTGAGATCCTCTTGGCTCTCTTGCAGGACCTGGGCAGCACGGTCGAGTGGACCGCTACCAACACAGTGCGGCTCGACGGGAAGAATGTCAAACCGAAAGCGCTCGATCCCCAGCTCTCGGCCAAGATCCGCGCCTCGATCCTCCTCGCCGGCCCCCTCCTGGGGCGGTTCGGGAGCGTGACGCTGCCGCCGCCGGGCGGGGATGTAATAGGAAGGCGGCGGGTCGATACCCACTTCCAGGCGTTCGTGGAGCTGGGTGCCGAGGTGGAGGTGGGGGACGACTACAAGGTGACAGCGGCCAAGGGGCTGGTCGGCGCCGACATCTTCCTCGATGAGCCGAGTGTTACCGGTACCGAGAATGCGCTTATGGCGGCGGTGATGGCGAAGGGGAAGACAGTTTTCCGGAACGCCGCCAGCGAGCCGCACGTGCAAGACACCGCCCGCTTCCTGGTGACGCTGGGTGCCAAGATCGACGGGATCGGGAGCAACACCTACACCATCGAAGGTGGGCTGCCGCTGAAGGGTGGGGAGTATACGATCGGCCCCGACCATATCGAGATCGCCAGCTACATCGGCCTCGCGGCGGTGACCAATTCGCACCTGATCATCGATCCGGTCCGCCCCGACGATCTCCGCGCCACCCTCCTCGGCTTCGACCGACTCGGCATCCGGCCGATCGTGAAGGGGCCGCAGCTCATCGTGGAGGAGAACCAGGAGCGCCGGATCCGCCCCGACCTCGGTGGCCACGTCCCCAAGCTCGAAGACGGGCCCTGGCCTGCCTTCCCGGCCGACGCGATGAGCATCGCCCTCGTGGCCGCCACCCAGTGTGACGGGCTGGTGCTGATGCACGAGAAGATGTTCGAGAGCAGGATGTTCTTCGTCGACAAGCTGATCGGGATGGGGGCGCAGATCGTCCTCTGCGATCCGCACCGCGCGGTGATCCACGGCCCCGGCAAGCTCCGCGGCGGCACGGTGGAGAGCCCCGACATCCGCGCCGGGATGGCGATGCTGCTCGCCGCGCTCTGCGCCGAGGGGAAGAGCGTCATCAACAACGCGGGGCAGATCGAGCGGGGGTACGAGGATATCGTGGCCCGCCTCACCGCCCTCGGCGCCGACATCCAGCGTGAGGATTGAGCTGCAAGGCGGTCTCAAGTCCAATTGGGACGGCTCCGTGATTCATCGCGGAAACGCGGACGCACG
>JANMWE010000019.1:0-6728 GCA_031393795.1 Gemmatimonadota bacterium | reverse complement strand
GCCCAGGGGTCGGTGTTGCCTGCGAGGTCATAGATCTTCACCTGGCGCGCCTGGATCAGCGCGGCCGGGAGCGCCTGGGCGTAGTGCGGCTCGCCCACCGTCGGGAACTCGGAGAGGAGCTGCATCCGGTCGCCGGTGATGTCGATGAGCTGGGCCGACTGGGTGATCTCCGGGCCGGTCGGGAGGTAGCGGTCCTTGGTGATCTTGTTGAGCGCGATCACGTACTTGCCCCACGGACGGCGGCTGTCGCCCCCCGGGATCATCAAGTGGCCGATGGCGTAGTACGCCGGCGTGCGGTCGAGCACCTGGAAGGTCGTGAGGCTCCACTTCACGATCTCGGAGCTGACGAACATCGAGGTGTAGGCGTTGCCGCGGCCGTCGAACTCGGTGTGGAGCGGGCCGAGGCCCGGTTCCTTCACTTCGCCGGCCAGGATCGACTCGTACTTGAGCACCGGGATCCCGTCGATCGTGGTGTCCACCGCGCCGCTCGCGATCGCCGCCTGGATCTTGGCGAAGGAGAAGACCGGGATCACCGTGGCGAGCTTCCCGCCGGCCACGATCAGATCGCCGCTCGGGTCCACGTCCACCCCGTGCGGGGACTTCGGGGTCGGAAGGAAGTAGACCATGTTGGGACAGGTGGTCGGGCTCACGACCAGGACCGACGTGCCCCATTCGGTGCGTGCCACGTGGTCGGCGCCGACGGTGTTGTGGGCGTAGCGGGCGGGCTCGCGCACTGCCTTCCCCGCGGCGACGCACCGTTCGGCCGCCTGCCAGTTGACCGCCGCGACGAAGTCCTTGTCCTTCTGCGAGGCGTTCACCTCGAGCAGGGTGTGGGCCCGTTCGCTGTTGTACGAAGTGAAGAAGGCCCAGCCGTGCGAGGGGCCCTTGCCGGCGTGCGCCAGGTCGTAGTCGAACCCGGGCATCCGGATCTGGAACGCGATCGCCATGTGGCCGGTGGCGCTGTCGATCTTCACGAAGGTCAGCACCCCGGTGAACCTGGTCGCGAAGTCATTGATCGAGACGTCGGCCTGCGGGTTGGGCACGCTGAAGCGCGTGGCGGACACCGCGTACTCGGTGTTCTGCGTCACGAAGGGTGACGCGTGGTTGCCGGCCGTGTTGGGGATCTCGATGATCTCCTCGGTCTCCATCGTGCCGAGCTCCATCCGGGCGATGCGCGGCGTGTTGTTGCCGTTGATGAAGAGCCAGCGCCCGTCGGGCACGCCGTCGGTCATCGACAGTTCGGGATGGTGCGCGTCATCCCACGGCACGAAGCCGTAGCTGGTCATCAGCATCGGCTTGGTCTGCTCGGAGTACCCCCAGCCGGTCTCGGGGTCCTGCGAGAAGACCTTGATGGTCTTGAAGTGGCGGCCCGAGGGGAGGCCGTACACCGACACCTGGCCGCTGAAGCCGCCGGACATGAAGGCGTAGAATTCATCCTTCGCCCCGGGGGCGACATAGACCCGCTGGGCGGCGTCGGCCGCGCCGACAGGAGCGTTGGACCGCGGGCCGCAGGCGGCGAGCGCGAGGGTCGCCACGGCGGCGAGGGCCGCGTGGCGGAGCGAATGGGAGTGACTGGTGCGCATGAGTGGGTTCCTGGGGTTCACTGGGCTGGCAGCGCCGGCGGCGCCGGCAGGGTCCGGAGGTATTCCAGCACTTCGCGGGCCTGTTCCGGGGTCAGGCCCAGGTTCGGCATCTGCAGCATGAAGGTCGCGAAGAGCTTCTTCGCTTCCGGATGCCGCGCCGTCATCGAATCGGGCGCGAGCATCATGTTCATCACGTATTCGGGGGTCCGGCGTCCGACGACACCGCCCAGCGCGGGGCCGACGTAGCGCTCGTTGGGCTTGTGGCAGCTGCCGCAGCGGGGGTCGAAGAACTCCTTCCCCTCCTTCGCCAGGTGGACGTCGATCGGCGCGAGCACGACCGGCGCGGTGATCGGTCCGATGCCGTGGTCCACCTGCCACGGCGTGAGGCCGCCGGTCGACGCAGTGGCGGCCCCGCCGGCCTGTGCGGTGGAGGCATCCTTCGATCCGCCGCACCCGCTGAGGGCGCTGGCGACGAAGGCCAGAAGAGCGAACGAGTGGCGACCCATGACGTCCTGCCTTTCGAGGTGACGGCGCGGATCGATCGTCCGCTTGCCTGATTTATAATAGGATATTATCATCCTATTAGCAAGTATGTACCTTTCCGACCAGTTCTCCGCCCCCCGGGATCCCCATGCTCTCACAGACCGCCGAGTACGCTCTCCGTGCCCTGGTCCTGCTCGCCGAGCGAACGCCGGGCCAGCCTGCGCGGGTGGGTGAGCTGGCCGACGAGCTCGACATCCCCCAGAACTACCTCTCCAAGACCCTCCACACCCTCTCCCGGACCGGGGTGATCGCCTCGGCCCGGGGCAAAGGGGGCGGCTTCATGCTCGGCCGCGCCGCGTCCGACATCACCCTCTTCGACGTCGTCGATCCCTTCGATCGCCTCGGCGACCGTCCCGTCTGCCTGATGGGCCAGGGGGAGTGCTCCGAGGCCCACGCCTGCGCCGCGCACGCCACCTGGAAGGCGGTCTCGCGGCAGGTCCAGGCCTTCTTCCTCCAGACCACCCTGGCCGACCTCGCCAAGAAACGGCGTCCGGCCCTCGCTTCGCGGACGGCCCGGAAGCGACGGACGGGGAAGATGTGATCGGTGTGAAGAAGTCCTTCTGAAAGAAGGATGAAGGTGTCTTTATTGAGCAGTAGAGGCGGTGCTGGCCCTGATGTCATCCTGAGGGGGCGAGAAAGCCCCCGAAGGATCTCCTTGCCTCCACCCGGTCCCCGTGGACCTTCGCTTGGATCTTCGTCGAACCACCCTTCCGCAAGATCGCGCCGACCGGCATTTCCAGCTTCGATCAGCTCCAGCTTTTTGCGCCTGACCCAGCCTTTGAGCTGGCGCTCACGACGGACCATCTCGCTGGGCGAAGCATGCTCCTCGAAGTAGAGCAGGCGATGGACACGGTACTGTCCTGAAAATCCCTTGTACCGATCGACCCCATGATGTAGACGTGATATAGCTTGGACATCTCCCAAAGTGGGAGACACGACCGCAAGGACCGTCACCCAATTCGCAGCGCGACGGGGCAAAAGTACGCGAGATCCTTCGGGGGCGTTCGCCCCCTCAGGATGACCCCGTGCTGCCAAGTGAGCTGCGGCTACGCCGGCGGAGGAGGGGCAGGAGCTGGTGGTGGAGGAGGCGCCGCGGGCTCCGCCGCCACGACCGGCGCGGGTCCCGACGCGCGTGGCGCCACGATATCGGTCTTGTCGTCGACGGTGACGCTGCGGGAGCCCCACTTCTGCATCATCGCCACGAAGGCGCGCGCGGCGGTCTCCTCGAATTCCCGGCCGATGCCGTTCTCGATGTAGTTCAGCACCTTCTCCGACTCCCACGCGCCGCGATAGGGGCGGTTGGTGCGGAGCGCATCGTAGAAGTCGCAGATGTGGACCAGGTGACTGGCGTGGTGGCAATTGCGCGGGTAGTGCAGGTGGGGATAGCCGGTGCCATTGAGCACGATGTGGTGTTCGTACGCCACCGTCGCGGCGAGATCGAGCCGCGATTCCCGCTGCAGGATGATGCGCGCGCCGTCCACGGGGTGGAGCCGCATCACGTCCCGCTCCTGCTCGGTGAGCTTCCCCGGCTTCACCAGGATGTCCTTGGGCACCCGGACCTTGCCGAGGTCGTGGAGCAGCCCGGCCACGCCGTAGTTGCGGACATCCTTGGCCCCCAGCTCGAGATACTCCGCCAACGCCATCGCGAGCACCGCGACGTTGGTCGAGTGCGTGGTGGTGTACTGGTCGAACTCCTTGAGCTGGAGGAGCGGGATGATCATCTGGCTGTCGGAGTGCATCGCCACCGAGAGCGAGCGCACCACCGCCTCCGCTTCCATCAGCGGGAGCATCGAGGTGTCCTGCACCTCCTGGTGCATCCATCGCACCGCGTCGGCCTCTTCCTGCAGGTTGTAGCCGATCGTGGCGGTGGCCGGCAGGTCGGCACGCTGCTCGGTCCCGATCCCGCGGACGCCGATGGTCCCGAACCGGATGCTCGAGCGCTTCTCGGGACGGGCGAGCGAGGTGTCCACCGGCTGGGAGGTGTCGATCGCGGCAAGCGCCACGCGGGAGAGCACCATCTCGAGGAACTCTTCGTACTCCTCCCGCATCACCCCCATCGACATCTCCAGCCGTTCCACCCCGGCGTCGGCCAGCCGTCCCGCCCAGTCCCAGTCCTTGAGCTCCTGCAGGCCGCGCCCCTCGTAGATCACCTCGCCGCCGAGGAAGGAGAAGACCGGCGTCGGGTCGGTCTGTCGCAGGCGTTGCAGCAGGTCGAACGATTGGTCGACGGTCCGTTCGCGTGCCGGGTGGCCGTCGCGATAGAGCGCCATCGTGCTGATGGCCTGCGCCATCGAGTGGCAGAACTTGACCGCGTCGGCGCTCATTCCTTCCCTCCCCGGCGCCGGATGGCGGCGCGGATCTGTGGGTCGTCCGACTTGGCGGCGAGCGCCAGCGACACCGCGGCCTCGTCATTCTCGGCCCAGTACTGCGCCAGCACGCCGAGCGCGGCCAGCAGCTCGGGTCCTTTCTCGTGCAACCGGGCCCGACGGAGGAACCCCCCCTTCACCTGCGAGGCTTCGAGCAGGATCGGCAGGCTCTCGGTCCGCCGGAGCCCACCCACCGCGCGGATCGCGAGGGCCCGCATCTCGGGGGAGCGGGTCGGGTCGGCGGCCACGTTCTCCAGCCGCGGCCCCATCGCCGGCGGGCACCCCTCGGTCGCGACTGCGAGTGCGAGCCGCTCGATCCCCTCGTCCGGATCGGCGAGCGCCGCGGTGAGCGCGGAGGAACGCTTGTCGGGAAGCCGGAAGAGGAGCCGGTACGCCTCGCGCCGCACCCGCGGGTCTTCGTGCCGCGCCCAGGCCTCAGGGGAGAATCCTTCGGGCCAGGTCGGCATCGAGGCGAGGAGGGTCAGCATGTTGCGCTGGACGTACCAGGGCGTGCCGGTGAGGCGCACCACCACGTGGTCGCCGATCCCGGCGCCGATGACGGACACCCGGTCGTGCAGTTTCCGCCGCACGGCGCGCTGTTCGGCCGCCGCGTAGGCGTCGAGGAGCGGTTCGGCCGCGAGCGACCCGAGCCGGCGCGACACCCGGTCCACCAGGTCGAAATCGATGTTCGTCTCATCGGCCAGGAGGGCGATGAGGCGCGCGGGACTGACGAGATAGTCCAGCAACGTCATCGTCGCTTCGTTGCGGCGCGGGGACTTCTCGAGGATATCGAGCGCGGCCCCCATCCTCCCTTCGGACACCACCTTGTCGAGGGCCGTGATGACGGTCTCTCCCAGCCCGTCGACCTCCACCGCCATCTGGATCAGCCGCTCCGGCTCCGCCTCGTGGCCGCCCCCCGGCGTCGGCCGCTCGGGACGGTCGCGCGACATCTGTTCGAGGATGTCGGTGTATGAATTGGGATTGGGGTCATCGAGGTCCCACCCCGTCACCAGCTTCCGCACGTGCTCCCGCAATTCACGATTGGCCCCTTCCCGCGTCTCGGGCACTCCCACCTCGGCGTGCACCGCCAGCTTGTTGAGGAGCCGCACCAGGGAGCTCGACATGTTCTGGGAGCCCGCCTCGGCGGCCGCCTTCACCAGTTCCATCACCGCGTCGATCGCCATCCCCTGGGTCGCATCGAGCACGAAGCGGGAGCGCTGGTGGGTGTCGCCCCCCATCTCGAGGAGGCGCTTGAGCGTCTCGGGCCGCAGCGAGCTCACCAGGCGGGAGACCCGGCGATTGAGCGCGCTCCCTTCGGGGTTGGGATTGGTCTTGAGCTCGTCGGCGATCTGGAGCATGTAGCCCACGATCACCTGGTCGTAGGTCTTCTCGCCGTGGTGGTCGTCGATCGCCTTGGCCACCTCGCTCGGGTCGGCCGCGGCGGGTGCGGGGTGGGCCCCATCGGCGTCGCTGGCGAGCGCGGCCGAAGCGAGCCCGACCCAGAGCTGCCCGCCGCGCCCGCGGTCGGCGGGGCCGGTCGCGGCGCCCTCCTCCTCGCTCCCTTCGATCAATTCGAGCTGATCGTAGGCGAGCGGGAAGAGCCAGAGGTTCTCCCAGCGCCGGAGGTTGCCCGACGCGGGGCGCCCGAGCGGCTCGGTGGTGCGGTAGGGGTCCTGGACCAGCAGGGCGAGGAACTCCGCCACCTCGAAGTCCTGCACCTCCGGCATGATCTTCACGGCGCCGAGCTGGTGCCGATGGAGCTTGAGGGCGAGCTCGCGGAGGAGCGGGTTCTCCGGGTCGGTGGCCACCCCTTCGATGACGAGCTGCTTCCGCGCCACCCCGATGCTGATCGACGGGCGGGTCGCGAGCAGGGCGCGGATCCGGTCGTTGAAGCCGACGAGGGCGGTGTTGAGGTGCGGATGGCCGGGCGGGTACATCTGGTTCTTGTGCAGCGCGATCGAGAACTCGACCAGGAAGGTCGAGAGGTCGCGCGACAGGACCTGCTGTCCCGCTGAGGCGGGGGCGGCGGACCCCGCGACCGGCGGGGGGGCCGCGGTCGGGTCGGTCATCGGGGGGTCAGCTCCGGGGGGCGGGGCATCGCTTCCAAGGTAATGCGGCCTTCGGCCCGGGAGAGTGGGGATGTGCTTGACTTATCAATCATTCACTGATAAACTATATCCATGGCACTCCGACCCCGTTCCGTCGCCCACGAGATCCACCAGACCCGCCCCTTCCA
>JANMWE010000016.1:0-4900 GCA_031393795.1 Gemmatimonadota bacterium | reverse complement strand
TCCGCACGCTCTACCTGCAGGTCTCGGAGCTCAGGGTCGAGGCCAAGCGGCTCACTGAAGCAGATACGAGCGGAGTTCGCTCGATCATCGCTGCGATGGGACGGGAAGCGGAGGCTCTGCGTGAGGTAGGCGGGTAGGCGGATAGGCGGAGAAAAACGGGAACCTTCCTGAGGCTTGTCCTGAGCGCAGCGAAGGAAGCGCAAGCGACGAAGGACCTACTCAGCGTTGAGCAGGTCCTTCGCTTCGCTCAGGAAGGTTCCTGTGTTGGGCTACCCGCCTACCCGCCTACCCGCCTACCCGCCTACCCGCCTACCCGCCTACCCGCCTTACCGCCTACCCGCCTCGCTGCCGCTTGCGGCCGCGAACAGCCGTGCCTGCGTCCGGTTGCTCCGAAGCAGGTCCGCCGCCCGGCGAAGGGCCGGGTCGAACGCCACGTCACGACGGAACACAAGCGTGTCCGCCCCCACGAGGCGCGCGACCCGCGTCTCCAGCATCCGGTCGGCGAGCCGCTGCGCGGCGTCGAACTGGGCGCGGTCCACCGCGACACCCGCCGCGGTCAGCCGCGCGAAGAGCGAGTCGCGCCACATCGGCGTGATGCGGAAGTCCCCCTTGGCGCCGGTGGCGAGGTTCCGCGCCAGCAGGCTCAAGGCCGGTACCACGGCAGCACTCTTGGCCGCCATCCGGCGGGAGAGCTCCTTCTCGGCATCGACCATCGTGTCGGGCTTCACGGCGATGTCGGGACTGATCCCGCCGCCGCCGACCAGTCGACGCCCCGCGTCGGTGTGATAAGGGGTCGTGTCGGCCGCGACGCCGGTACGGAGCGAGCCGTCCCGGTTCCGCGGCTTTTGGATCGTGCGACCGCTCGGCGTGTACCACCGCCCGGTCGTGAACTTGAGCGCCCACCCCTCTTCGAGCTGATACAGGCTCTGCACCAGGCCCTTGCCGAACGTCGCGTTGCCGATGACCAGCGCGCGGTCGTGGTCCTGCAGCGCACCGGTCACGATCTCGCTGGCCGAGGCGGTGTACTCGTCGGCGAGGACGATCATCGGCTCGCGGGTGGAGACGGCGTTGCCGTCCGCCTTGGACACCTCATCGGGCTGACCGCGGTACCGGACGGTCACGACCTGCTGGCCGGCGGGAAGAAAGAGTGAGCCGATCCCGATCGCCTGGTCGAGCGACCCGCCGCCATTGCCACGGAGGTCGAGGATGTACGACGTCGCACCCTTTCGCTTGAGGTCGAGCATCGCGCGACGCACTTCCTCACGCGAATCCTGATTGAAGCGCTGCAACGGGAGATAGCCGACCCCTCCGTCGAGCACGAGCGTGAACGGGACCGCGGGGACGTGCACCTCTGCCCGCACCGGCGTGAGCTCGATGAGCTCGGGTCCGTAGCGACGGATGCCGACCTTCACCGGGGTGCCGGCGGGACCACGGAGGCGCCCGGTCACCGCCTCGAGCGGCTGGCCGGTGACGGCCACGCCGTCCACCATCACGATCCGGTCGCCAGCCTGGAACCCCGCGGCCGCGGCGGGGGTGTTGGCGAAGATCCGTCCCACCAGCACGCTGTCCCCCTCCTGCTCCACGCTCATCCCGAGACCGGCGTACCGGTTCCCGATGGTCTCGCGCTGGAAACTCTTCAGCTGGTCGGGGCTGAAGAGGTCCGCGTACGGGTCGTCCATCTGCTCGAGGATCCCGCGTGCCGCCGCCTCGTACGGATTGCCCGCGACCGCCGTATCGAGCGACGCACCCTGCACCCGCTGGATGACCGACTCGACCAGCCAGAGCCCCGGCGGGTCGGCCCGACCAGTGAAGGCGGCGGCACCGGCGGCGCCGGCGACGAAAGCGACGGGAAGGAGCAGAAAGGGGAGCCAACGACGACGACGCATCGGGGACCTTGGGGGAACGGTGAGGACCTTACAACGTGAAACGGGGGCTCAACGCCCCCTTGGAACATACTACGGCGGGTGGGGCCGGGATGTTCCGGCTACCCGCCCCGCGCCACGAGGGTGCCGAGTTCCGCGACCTTCGACTCGAGGCGGTCGTCCATCGCATACCCGCAATTGAGCCGGAAACAGTTCTGGTATCGCTCCCCCGGGGCAAAGACCCTTCCTGGCATGATGCCGATCCCCGCCTTCAGGGCGCGCCGCGCCAGGTGAAGGGTATCGACCGACTCCGGCAATTCCACCCAGAGCAGGTGTCCCCCCGTGGGCCGGGTGACCTTGGTCCCCTCCGGGAAATAGCTGGCGATGGCGCGACTGTAGTCCGCCACCTGTCCCCGATACCGCTGTCGCAACCCGCGCAGGTGATGCTCGGCCCCGTGCCCCGCCAGGTACTCGGCGATGGCGAGCTGGGCCAGCGCATTGGCCTGCATGCTGGTCGCGAAGCGCATCCGGCCCGCCTCGGCCACGTGCCGACTCGCCGCGAGCCATCCGACCCGATAGCCGGCTGCGAGAGTCTTGGAGAAGGAGCCGATGCTCAGGATGTCGGCCTTGCGGTCGCCGAAGGCACGGAGCGAACGGGGACGCGGATCCTCATAGAAGAGCTCGGAGTAGACGCCATCTTCGATGATCGTCACCCCGTACTCGACACAGACCTCCACCAGGCGCCGCCGGTCCACCTCGGGGATCGTGGCACCAAGCGGATTGTGGGCCGTAGGCATCGTGATGAGGGCGCGCGCCTTGAGCCGGCGGAGGACCGACTCCATCCGCTTGGTCTCGAGCCCCTCTTCGGTGCAGGTGGGGAGTTCGATGACCTTGAGGCCGAGTGACTCCGCCAGGTTGAGGATCCCGTAGTAGGTGGGGCTCTCGACCAGGATCGTGTCGCCGGGGCGGCAGACGGTGCGGAGCGCGATCTGGAGCGCCTCGGTGGCGCCGTTGGTGATGAGGAGCTCCCCCGGGTCGAGGGTGACCCCCTGCCCCACGGCTCGGCGAACGATCTGGTGGATCAGCTCGGGCTGGCCCCGCGGAGGGCCGTAGCCGATGCCGAGTACGGCCGGGTCACGGGCGAGGCGGGCGAGGATGGCGTTGAGGCGACGACCTGGAAAGCCAGCGGTGTCGGCGGTGGCGACACCGAAGGGGGCGATCGAGGGATCGGTGACACGGGCCAGGACATCCTGCACCAGCTCGGCGACGTCCACCGTCTCACGGCTGGCCACCGGCCGGCTCGGCTCCGGGCGGGGGACGGCCAGTACCGGGCGATGGGAGACGTAGTGGCCCGACTGTGGGCGGACCTGGATCAGGTTCCGGTCCTCGAGCCGCCGGTAGGCCGCCAGGACCGTGGCGAGGGAGACCCGACGCTGGCGCGCGAGCCCGCGGACCCCGGGAAGGCGGTCACCGGGGCGGAGCGCCCCCGTGGCCATCTGGGAGGCGAGTTCCTCGGCCAGCCGGACGTAGAGCGGGCCGGCGAAATGGTGTTCAACTGTACTGGTCGCAGTCATATCCCTCTGCAACTGTTGTGGTATGGAACCATACGATACGTTGAGTGCGCGAAGAGTGCAAGCGGGTGGAGAGGGAGACAGGTGGTGGTGTGAGGGAGGAAGGATCGCGGCAGGGATGGCCATGGCTTCAACAGGGAGGAGCGGAGGGACGAAGGGACGGAGAAAGACATTTTGTGGGTGCTGGAGGGGAGTCATCCCCTGAGACCACAACATTGGCTGTTCTTCGTTACTCCGTTGCTTCGTGTTTCCCCGTTGAGGTCATGGCCAGACGGTGAGGTCATGTGGGACAGGTGGACAGCGAACGGAGGGGTGCAGAGATGGAATGGTTGTTCGACACCCGGGGAGGGAGCGCAAGGAACGGGTCGCGCCGGCGGCCGAAGATCACCATTGTTCCGTATGAGGCGGGGCATCGCGATGCGTTCCGCGTGCTCAACGAAGAATGGCTCACCGAGTATATGGAGATCGAGCCCGAGGATGCCCGGGTGCTGGCCGACCCGGAGGCAACGATCCTCGCCGGCGGGGGGGCGATCGTCTTCGCCCTGGACGGCAAGGAGCCGGTCGGGACCGGGGCGCTCATCAACGAGGGGAACGGTAGATTCGAGCTCGCGAAGATGGCGGTGACCGGGCCGTATCGCGGCCAGGGGATCGGCCGGCGGATCGCGGAGCACCTCATCGAGGTGGCGCGTAGCTGCGGGGCGCGCGAAGTGGAACTGGTCTCGGCCAGACTCCTCCCCGCCGCGACCCCGCTGTACCGCAAGCTCGGATTCGTCGAGGTCCCGCTCGGCGAGAATCCCTACGCGCGCGCTGACATCAGGATGATCAAGACACTATGAACACCGCGCGGGGCAGGATCCTGATCGCGTTCGCGATCGTGTACATCGTGTGGGGCTCCACCTATCTGGCGATCAGGCTCGCGGTGGAGACGATCCCTCCGTTCCTGCTCGCCGCGAGCCGCTGTCTCGTCGCGGGCGCTCTCCTCCTGGCGCTGGTGCGCGTCCGCGACCGGAAGCTCGGCCGCCCCGCCCCCACGCTGAAGGAGTGGGGAGGCTCTGCCGTGATGGGGTTCCTGATGTTCCTCCTCGGCAACAGCATCCTGTCGTGGGCCGAGACGCGGATCGATTCGGGGCTGGCGGCGCTGCTGGTCGGGGCCATCCCGCTCTGGGTGGTGATCCTCGAGCGGATCAAGCCGTTCGGCACTCGGCGGGAGATCACGCTGCAGAAGGCGCTCGGTGTGGCGCTCGGGCTGTTGGGGCTCGGGATGCTCGTCTGGCCCGGGAATGCGGCGGCGGGGATCCGGTTCGACGCCTTCACCGCCGGCGTCCTGACGGTAGGCGCGATCGCCTGGGCGGTGGGCACCGTGGCCGGCCCGGTGATCCCGCATCCGGCGGACAAGGTGGAAGGGGCCGCGATGACGATGCTCACGGGCGGGGTGATGATCGCCCTGGTCGCGCTGGTGCGCGGGGA
>JANMWE010000269.1:0-3067 GCA_031393795.1 Gemmatimonadota bacterium | reverse complement strand
TCCCCGGCCGGCCCAGCGTCTGCACCCGCTTGGTGGCGAAGTCGACGACCCGCACCGTCTTGGCCTGCGGGGCGAGGAGGGCCCAGCGGTCGCCGCCGAGCCAGACCGCGTCGCGGATCTCGGTGTCCGAGAGGAGGATCGTGTCGGCCGCGGCCACGAGGTCGTGCACCGGTGGCGGAGGCTGCTTCCGCGGGCCGCAGGCGGCGAGGCAGAGGAGGGTGGGGAAGAGGGGGCGCATGTCAGAAAGTAGGCGACGGCCCGCGAGGTGGGTAGGAGGGGAGGACGGGAAGAGGGTAGGAAGGTGACCCCGTGCGGAGCCAGCTTCCTACCCTCCTACCCTTACCTACCTTCCTACCTGGGGCGCAGCCTTCACGGCCTCCAGTAGTACGTCGCCTTCACCGCGAAGATGTTGTCGGCCTTCTGCCGGAACAGGTTGTGGAACGAGTCGCCGGCCCGGAAGGTGCCGTCGTTCGAGCCATACCCGCGATCCTGGGTCCAGACGAAGAAGAGCGTGCCCCCCGGCATGTATTCCCACCGGAGCACCGCGTCGCCGCGGAGGGAGGCGAAGGTGAAGTCGGGATTGGCGAACGTGTTGCTCGGCGCCACCCCGGCGCCGTCGGCGTCCACCGTTACCACGCCGGCGGTGTCGGCCTGGGTCGAGGCGCCGGTCTTGCCGAAGGTCATGAAGTCACCCTGCCCGGCCGTGCTCAGGGCGTGCACCGAGCTGAAGTCGCCGCTCGAAAGGAAGGGCTGGGCGAAGAGTTCGAGACTCAATCTCGGCGTGAAGATCCAGTTGAGCCGGATGTTGGCCGAGAGCGTGTTCTGCACCAGGTCGCCGAAGAGGTAACGCGCGCCGAAGGTGCCGGTCGCTGTGGCGTCGGTGTAGCTGCCCAGGTACTGGATCGCCGTGGTATAGTGGGTGTAGTCCGGCCCCACCGACAACGTGGTGCTGGTGCTGGGCCGGAACTCCAGCGAGGCGCCGCCATTCCAGCTGGCGTCCAGGTCGCGGGCGGCGGCGTCGTGGCTCACGTAGGCCATCGCGCTCAGCCGCTTCCGGGAGTCGCTCCCATAGTTCAGGTTCCAGGAGTAGCCGCTCGGGTAGAGCACCTGGGGCCCGCCGCGGGTGAGCCGGTCGTTCAGCGTGGACGGGTTGTAGCCCGCGCTCCAGTTGACGTTGCTGAAGTTCTTGAAGGTGATGAACCCCATGCTCAGGTAGCCTTCGGAGGTCTTGTCACCTCCGAAGTCATAGTTGCGCCAGGTGGCGAAGTCGGTGCGCGCATTCTGGTACCAGTTCGACGGGGTGTTCCATCCGTACCCCAGGACCGCATGCCCGTTGAACTGGTCGGTGCGCGAGTTGAGGCCGAGGTCGTTCTGGTCGAACCCGGGGGCGATGGCCCCCACCGCCGAGTTGAACTTCCAGTTCCCCTTCTGCTTGTTGAGCATCAGGCGCGATGCCCAGCCGCTCAGTGACGTGCGGGTCGGATCGAATGAGACCTCGCTGGCATCGGGGCGCTGGAAATAATGCACGCTCCCCCGCTGCAGGGCGGCGATCCGCGCGGCGCTCCCCTGCACGTTGCTCATCCCGGCCCAGCCGGAGAGGACCCACATCCGGTCGTGGTCGAGGGTGACCCATCCGTCGAGGCCGAGCCCGAGGGAGGAGCTGTTGGTCACGTCGCGGAGCGTCGGATCGTCGTACGAGCGGCCCGCGAAGGTACCGATGAAGCCGAGCCCTTGGCGGCCACCGTTGAATTCATTCTGCAGCCGGGCCACGGTGTACGAGGCGAGCGGTTCGACCTCACTGCGGCCGCCGACCCCCGCCGTGCTGGTCCGCGCGAATTCGCGACGGGTCAGGGCGGTCAGGACGCCGAGGTTGGCCGTGCCGCCGACCTTGCCGGTGAGCTTGGCGGCGCCAAGGATGCGGGTACCGCTCGGCATGTCGACGAAATCACCGCTGGCATCTCCTCGCGGGCTCCGGCCGATGCGGCGACTGTAGAAGAAGCTCGGCCCGCCCCAGTTGAATCCCCAGAAGTTGTTCGCGCCGCCCTGGCCGAAGCTGAAGGTGTTCGATCCCTCGACGAAGAAGGGGCGCTTCTCCTGGAAGACGAACTCCGCGTCGCTCAGGTTGACGAAGGCGGGGTCGACCTCGACCTGGCCGAAGTCGGGGTTCACCGTGGCGTCCACGGTCAGGTTGCTGCCGATCCCGACCTTGGCGTCTGCGCCGATCGAGGCGTTGGTCTGGCTCCCATCGAAGAAGGGATCGCCGGCGGGTGCCGCGGCGATGTGCTGCCGCGTGGTGACATAGGGCATGACCGCCAGGCGACGAGGCGGATGCAGCCCCTCCAGCCCGACCAGGTCGGGGAAGCGAGAGACGTAGCCGCTGCCGTTCCGGGGGGTGAAGACGACGAAGTCGCGCTCGTTCTTCCGGTCGATGAAGCGGTTGAAGTTGATCCCCCAGATCTGCGAGGCGCTGGGGTGGAAACGCAGCTCCGAGTACGGGATACGGAACTCCGCCGTCCAGCCCTCGGCGTCACGCCGAGCGGAGCCGGTCCAGACCCCGTCCCACGAATCATCGTCCCATTCGTCGTTGAACATCGTGCCGTCGTACTGCGTCCCGGCCGCGTTCAGCCCGAAGAAGAATCCGGAACGGTCGTCGTTGTACGAGTCGATATAGACGTTGAAGCGGTCCGACTCCGCCCAGCGATCGCGGCGGGCGAGCACCGCGCGCACCGAGTCGGGGTGGCTGTCATACATCCTGGCCGCCACGTAGAGCGCCTCGTCGTCGAAGGCGACCCAGACCACCGTCCGCTCGCTCGGCGCCGAATCCTGCTGTGGCTCGCGCTGGATGAACCGATCGACCCCCGGGCCCTGCCAGACCGCTTCGTCCAGGATGCCGTCGATCTTGATCGGCACGGTCAGCCGGACCGCGTGGATGGCGGCCGGGACGGCGGGAGATGGTGCCGCCTGCCGGCGGGCGTGCGTGGTGTCGGCCAGGGCCGCAATGACAAGGAGCGCGGTCAACATGGGGACCTCGAATGTTCACGTCAGGGGTGCGACTGATCTGTTCCTC
>JANMWE010000185.1:0-3361 GCA_031393795.1 Gemmatimonadota bacterium | reverse complement strand
GCGCCGAGCTCCATGATCCCCTGATTGAAGGCCCAGGCGCTCTTCCCCGTCCGCGGCAGCAGCGCCTCGGCGGTGGCCCAGACCACCTTGTCGTTCGGGTCCTTGGAGCGCCGAGGATGGAAGGCGCGGCGGATCACGCGGGCCACGTTGGTGTCGACCGCCGCGGTGCGCCGTTCGAACGCGAAACAGGCCACGGCGCCGGCGGTGTAGGGGCCGACACCGGGGAGGGTCCGGAGATCCAGAGGGTCGGCGGGCATCGTGCCGCTCCGCTCCCGCACGACCACCTTGGCCAGCTGGTGCAGGTTCGCCGCCCGCCGGTAGTACCCCAGCCCCTCCCACTGTTCCCGGACCTGCGTCGGCCGTGCCCTCGCAAGGTGATGGAGCGTGGGCCACCGCTCGATGACCTCGGTGTAGAAGAGCGCGACCCGGCTCACCTGGGTCTGCTGCAGCATCACTTCCGAGACCAGCACGTGATACGGGTCCCGGGTACGGCGCCACGGCAGGTCACGGCCTTCCTTCCTGAACCAGGATAGGAGGCGTTTGCGAAATCGGGAGACGGTCGACTGGTCTGGTGGCAATGGATTCCGAAGCCCGAAGCGTGTCCGGAGCGAGAGCGAGAGCGAAGGGTGCGGAGTGCGGGGTGGCAGGTGGCGACCTCCAATCTACTGCGGGATTTCCCTGACATGCGGCCCCGCACCCCGCACTTCGCACTTCGCACCTCTTCTTGCGACCCGTTAGGTTCCACTTCGACACTATGGCGACCTTCACCCTCGATCCCAGGCGCCTCGCCGGGAAAGCGATCCTGACCGCGCTCACGCACGCGGGGCGGATCACCATCCTCGTCGGCGAGGCCTTCCGGGCGCTGGCCGAGTGGCGGATCTGGGTCCCGCGGGCGATGACCGAGGCGTACAACATCGGGATCGGGTCGCTCTTCATCGTGATCGTCGTCTCCGCCTTCACCGGCGCGGTGACCGCCTTTCAGGCGGGGTACCAGTTCCAGTCGAGCCTCCCCATCTACATCGTGGGGACACTGATCGTCGAGAGCGTGATCCTCGAACTCGGCCCCGTGCTCACCGCCCTCATCCTGGCCGGCCGGATCGGGGCGCGCTGGGCCGCCGAGCTCGGCACCATGCGGGTCACCGAGCAGATCGACGCGCTCGAGTCGCTGGGCCGCTCCCCCATCAGCCACCTGATCCTGCCGCGCATCGTGGCCGGGGTCGTGATGGTCCCGGTCCTCACGATCGTGAGCGATGTCGTGGGCGTCTACGCCGGGCTCATCGCCGGCAAGAACGCCCTCCCGCTCCTCACCACTTCGGACTTCCTGCAGGGGGCGCGCTACTACTATCGCCCCTTCGACGGGTACTACTCGGTGATCAAGGGGTTCGCCTTCGCGCTCGCCATCACGATCATCCCCTGCTACGTCGGCTTCAACGCCGAGCAGGGGGCGGAAGGGGTCGGCAAGGCGACCACGCGCGCGGTCGTGGCGACCTCGGTCGTGATCCTCTTCCTCGACGCCATCCTCGCCAAGATCCTGCTCAGCCCATGATCCATCTCGAGGGGGTGCGCAAGGCATTCGGGTCACAGGTGGTCCTCGACGGGGTGGATTTCGACGTCAAGGAAGGGGAGACCGTCGCGCTGCTCGGCCCGTCGGGCACCGGCAAGAGTGTCACGCTCAAGACGCTGATCGGCCTGGTCCGACCCGATGACGGCATCATCCTGGTGGACGACAAGGAAGTCTGGAAGCTCGACCGGCACGCACTGAAGGAGATGCGGGAAGGGATAGGCTACGTCTTCCAGTACGGGGCCCTCTTCGACTCGATCGACGTGTTCGAGAATGTGCGGCTCGGGATCGTCAACGAGGCGCAGTATGGCGACCTCGCCTATGCTCGCGACCGGGTGGCGGAATGTCTCAAGCTCGTGAACCTCGATCCTGACGTGATCTCCAAGACGCCCGGGGAGCTCTCAGGGGGGATGAAAAAGCGGGTCGGGATCGCCCGCGCCATCGCGGGGCGTCCCAAGTACCTTTTATGGGACGAACCGACCTCGGGCCTCGACCCGATCAACGCGGACATCATCGACGCCCTCATCATCCGGATGGAAGAGGAGATCGGCGTCACCAGCGTGGTCGTCACGCACGATGTGCGAGGGGCGTTCAAGGTGGCCGACCGGCTGGCGCTGTTGATGGAAGGGAAGATCATACTGCAGGGGACCCCGGCGGAGTTCATCGCGTCAGACGATCCCAAGGTCCGGGCATTCCTGCACCGGGATCGGGACACCTCTCACTTCGCGGCCTAGGACGGCTATGGCTTCTGGCACCAGGCGTGAGATAGCGGTCGGGGCGCTGGCATTGGTCGGCGTCGTGCTCTTCTTCTTCGGGACCCTCCTCCTCAAGGGAGGGGATCTCGGGAACGGGCAGAGCTGGACCGTGGTCTTCAAGAACGTCAACGGACTCAAGCGGGGCTCCCCGGTCCAGATCTCGGGGTTCGCGGTCGGGCACGTCTCCAACATCAAGCTGCGCAGCGCCGACGAGGTGCTGGTGACCTTTTCGCTGCCGAAGGAGGACACCCTCCACTCCGATGCGGTCATCCAGGTCGGCTCGGTGGGCTTCGTCGGTGACGTCTTCCTGTCGGTCATTCCCGGCACCTCCCCGGTCCCCCTCGACCCCAGGAAGGAGATCATCGGCAGCGCCCAGGGACCGGGCGTCGGCGCCCAGATCTCGGCGGTGGCCGACCAGGCCAAGGAGGTCACGGCCGGCGCGGCGCTGATCCTCAACCAGCAGACCGCCAACGAGATCCACCGGTCGCTCCAGGCGCTCGAACGGATGCTCAACACCTACGGCGACCCCGACCACGGGCCCGCGGTGCAGCTCACCAAGACCATGGGGAGCGTCCAGCTCCTCACCGAGGAGCTTCGGCGCACCCTGCAGGCGCAATCGACCACCCGGACCCTCGCCAACACCGACACCCTCACGGCCAACCTCGCCCGCGCCACCCAGCACGCCGATTCGCTCGTGAAGGAGCTGCAGCACACCAGCGCTGCGCTCGACACGATGCTCTCCCGCATCAACCGCGGGGAAGGGACCCTCGGCCGCCTCGCCGCCGATACCGGCCTCTACAACGATGCCCGCCGCACCTCCCAGGCCCTCTCCGCCGTGCTCGAAGAGATCCGCCGGAATCCGGGGAAGTTGACGATCCAGTTCAAGGTGTTCTGAGGCGCATGGGCGCATGGGCGCAGAGGCGCAGAGGCGCAGAGGCGCATGGGCGCATGGGCGCATGGGCGCAGAGGCGCAGAGGCGCAGAGGCGCAGATCTTGATGGAACCTTCCCGAGCGAAGCGAGGGACCTACCCAAATCAAAGTAGGG
>JANMWE010000260.1:0-3794 GCA_031393795.1 Gemmatimonadota bacterium | reverse complement strand
CCGTAGAAGTCGCTCATCCCCATGCAGCCGAGGCCGAGGGCCGAGACCTTGGGGCCGGAGCGGCCAAGTGTGCGGGTGATCATCGCTTTCATTATAGCCTCCGTTTGCGGCCCCCCGCTCACCGCCCTACGTTACCCCCATACCAACCTCGCCGGACACCGCACCGATGCTTGACATCCCCACCTGGACCCTCGCCCTCGCCGCCCTGGTACAGCTCGGCGTCCTGCTGCTCATCTATCGGAACGGCGCCGAGACGCTCCGTTTGATGCGCGGCGGGGCCGCGCACGGGGCGGGAGGGGGCGTGGCCGCGCCGGTATCGAAGGGGGAGCGGCAGGAGGCCGAGCGCCTCGCGACCTTGGGGATCGCCTTACGGGAGAAGGTGCTTTCGCTCCCCGCCACCCTCCTTGGCCCTGGCGGGGACGCCAGGCTTCGGAGCGCCACGCTCTGGACCGCCGCCGATGTCGCCGCCCTCCACCCCAAGACGCCGACACTGAAGGAGCTCGGGGAGGAGCACGCCGTGAACGCCGAAGAGGCGCTCAGCTGGCTCCGGCAGCAGGCTCAGACGGTGCGCGCGACGCCGCTGGGCCGGGGTGAGTCGTACATCGATTTCCCGCACGACAAGTGGGGACGGATGCACCACGAGGCGCTTGATTCGCTGCAGCAGCTCTCGGCATTGGGAGAGGCGCTGGGGCACCGGGCGGGAGGGCGGTAGGGAAGCCGTCGGTCAGATCGCGTTTTCAGGGGCTGACGCCCTTGCTCGGCCCATCGGGGCTGACGCCTCTGAAGAGCGATCTCTCCCCACCAGATCGACCACGCTCCGAGTGGGGCGTGAGTCCCTGAGCAATACGCGACTCTTCCTCCCGGGCCTAGTGCGCGATGAACGCCACACCTGGAACCCCACGAAGGGTCCGGTGCCGGTGGGGGTCTGAGCTGATTAACTTCCCCCCATCGGTCCACTCGACCACGGGGGTATTGGTGCCTAAGTCCTTGTCGCTACTGCTGTTGGCGGCCGCTGTCGGTTGCGGGGGAGGACACTCCCAGCAGCCGCTGCAACCGAAGCCCTCGCCCTTCCTCAATAGACCGATGGTCGCCGCCGCCCTCGCCGGGCAGAAGGTGGCCGTCCTCCCCCTCACCCTCGCGGTCCCCGACGCCGCGCTCGCGAGCGACACCCTGTTGGGCGTCCGGACGAAAGTGCTCCCCTGGGCCGACTCCCTCATCCTCAACGCGCTCACGAGTCGCGCCCCCGAGGTGATGTGGGTCGGCCCCGAAGAACTCCGGAAGGTGGCGCGGCGCGCGTTCGGGTTCGCGACCGACCCCGATCATATGGGACACGCGATCCTGCGGGATCCGTTGTTCAAGGTCGTCCCCGATCCCCTCCGTTCGCAGATCCGCACCCTCGTGGCGCTGATCGACGCGCGCTACGCCCTCGTGCCCGCCTCCGCGGTCTTCCTCAGGGAGGTCGACGGGTCGGTGAAGGTCGAGATCTGCTTCGTCCTGGTCGACGCCCGCACCGGAACGCCGGGGTGGCGGTCGATCGCGACGGGGTTCGGTCCCAACGCCACGCAGGCCTACCGTGCCGCCCTGGCGGCGGTGCTTCCGGTCGAAGGAGTCCAGTGATGACGTATGACGTGACCCTGATCCCCGGTGACGGGATCGGGCCCGAGATCACCGCCGAGACCGTGAAGGTCCTCGAGAAGACCGGGATCAAGTTCCGCTGGGACGAGCAGACTGCCGGCGCCGACGCGCTCGAACGGCGCGGCACCCCGATGCCCGATCCCACCATCGCGTCGATCGCGCAGACCCGCCTCGCCCTCAAGGGTCCGTTGACCACGCCGAAGGGGACCGGTTTCCGCTCGGTCAACGTGGCGCTCCGGAAGGAGTTCGATCTCTACGCCAATCTCCGCCCGGCGGTGGACATCGTCCCCGGCGGCCGCTACGGCGACATCGACATCGTGATGGTGCGCGAGAACGTTGAAGGGCTCTATATCGGCGTCGAGCACTTCACCAAGGTGGGCGAGGATCCGCGCGCGGTGGCCTATTCGGCCGCCATCGTCACCCGACTCGGCTGCGAGCGGATCATCCGCTACGCCTTCGAGTACGCGGTGGCGCACGGGCGGAAGAAGGTCACGGTCGTCCACAAGGCGAACATCCTCAAGACCACCGGCGGGCTCTTTCTCGAGTCGGGGGAGAAGATCGCCAAGGAATACGCCGGCCGCGTCGCGATGAACGACCTGATCGTGGACAACTGCGCGATGCAGCTGGTCCTGAAGCCGCAGCAGTTCGACGTGATCGTCACCACCAATCTGTTCGGCGACATCCTGAGCGACCTGATCTCGGGGCTCGTGGGTGGGCTCGGCCTCGCGCCCGGCGCCAATATCGGCACCCAGGCGGCGATCTTCGAAGCGGTGCACGGCTCCGCCCCCGACATCGCGGGGAAAGGGATCGCCAACCCGTCGGCCCAGATCCTCGCCGGCGCGATGATGCTCGACCACCTCGGCCACGCCGACCAGGGCGAGCGGATCCGCCAGGCGCTCCGCAAGGTCATCGTCGACGACAAGATCCGCACCGGCGACCTCGGCGGGAAGGCGACCACCAGGGAATTCGGCGATGCCGTCGCCCGCCGGCTGGGCTGAGGTCCCCTGCGCCAAGTGCGGCGCACGGACCGCGGGGATCGATTTCGGGGAGTATTGCCCCGCGTGCGCCACGGAACGGGATGCGCGTGCACAGAAACTGGCGCGGGGACTCTCCCTCGGCGCCACCGCGCTGGCAGTGTTGTATGTCGTGTTCCTCGTCCCCCACTACGGTATGGCCCAGGCCTATGGCTGGATCGCCGTGGTGGCCACGCTGGTGATCGTGCGCCGGGTGGCATTCCGGATGGCGCGTGAGTTCTTGAAATAGGAGGTCGTATGACGGTCATGAGTCGGGCGTCCCGGGTCGCAGGACGAGGAGCGCAGATCGCGCTGATGGTCGCTGTCGTGGGCCCGGTCACTGGTCACTGGTCACCGGTCACTGCCCAGCAGGCCTCGTCCACCTCCGTCACCCTCTACCAGGACGGCCGAGTCCTCGTCCGCCGAGCATTCCCGCAGCGGGTGCCGGTCGGCGCGTCGGTGCAGCGGATCGCCCTCGGCCAGGTCGATCCGTCGAGCCTCGTTTCCCTCGATTCGAGCCTGTCGATCACCGGTGCGGTCACCACGCCCGGCGCCGACCCGAACGGCGCGCTGACCCGGATGATCGGCCGGTCGATGCTCTTCCGGTCCGGGATCGGCCTCAAGGACACCATCACCGCCACCGTGGTCGGGGTCGACCCGATCCGGGTGCGCTTCGCCGACGGGACGATCTTCTTCGGCCTGCCGGGCCAGCCGGCCTTTCCTGCCGATGTGATCCCCGCCGAGGCGATGACCGACGTGCGGATCAGTGCCCGCCGACCGTCCGACCAGCTTCGGCTCGGCGGCTTCGCCCAGGGGGGCGCGTGGAACGCGATGTATGCCGTCGTGCTCCGCGGCAGCGTGGGGCAGGTGAGCGGGCTCGCGAGCTTCACCGCACCCTTCACCGCCGATGATGTCGAGGTGCAGCTGCTCGCGGGTCAGGTGAACCAGGCGCCGATGGGAGGTGGACCGGTGCCGCAGATGGCCCGGGCGGCGGGTCGGGTGATGGAGTCGCTCTCAGCCGTGGCCGACGGCGCAGCGCAGCAGAAGGTGGGGGAGTTCCATCTCTATACACTCAACGGGCGCCAGCAGCTTCGTCCCGGCACGATGAGCAGCGTGGCCCTCTTCGAGCCGGCCATCGCGCCGGTG
>JANMWE010000190.1:0-3045 GCA_031393795.1 Gemmatimonadota bacterium | reverse complement strand
CCCCCCGGCGGATCCCGAATCGTAGAGCGGCAGGATGTTGGGGTGACGGAGGCCGGCGGTGGTGGTGATCTCGCGGAGGAAGCGTTCCTCGCCGAGGGCCGCGGCCAGCTCGGGGCGGAGCACCTTGATCGCCACGTTCCGGTCGTGCTTGAGGTCCCGCGCGAGATACACGGTCGCCATCCCGCCCGCCCCAAGCTCCCGCTCGATACTGTAGCGGTCGGCGAGGACGGACTTGAGGCGCTCGATGCTCATGTTAGAACCCGCTCAACTTGGTGATCCGGCCTTTGCCACCCATGGCCCAGACCGCGCTCGGAGAGGCCGAGCCCACCGTCCAGTACACGTTGTTGTTGATGAGCGTCCAGGTGACGCCGTTGTCGCGCGACCAGGCCAGACCCCCGGGGCCGACGGCCACGACGGTGGGGACCCGGGCCCCCTTTGCGTAGATCCCGCCATACACCCCCTGGCCGAAGGGCGGGGGGCCGCCGCGCACCCACGTCCTGCCGCCATCGGTGGTCGAGGCGGTGGCGGCACTGCTGTCGGTGCCGAGGACGATGCCGTGGCGGTCGTCGCGGAAGGCCACCGAACTGATGGCGACGAGGGGGATGCTGTCGGTCGTCCAGCTCCGACCGTAATCGGCGGTGTGGAGGAGCATCGCCTTCGGCGTGCCGACCGCGATCCAGGCGTGGCCGCCGGGTCGCGTGATGAGGCAGGTGCCGCTCGCGGCGAAGCTCCCTTCGCCGGGGAGGGGCGGCGACAGGGTAGGTGAGCTGAGCCGGGCCCAGTGAGCGCCACCATCCATTGTCGAGAGAACGACCTTTGCGCCATCCACCGCGTCGCCGATGACCAATCCTCGGCGCGCGCCCCAGAAATCGAAGCAGTCGTAAAATCCCTTGGCGTCGGGGTTGGTGTATTGGAGGGTCCAGGTGGCACCACCGTCGCGCGTGAAGTAGATGCGCGCGGTGTCGGCGGTCCCGGCGCTCAGGAGCCAGGCGGTGTTCGCGTCCAGGGCGTGGACGTCGCGGAACTGGAGGAACTCTCCTCCCGGCACCACACCGTGGGTCCAGGTGGCGCCCCCATCTATAGTACGGACCCAGGTGCCCCGGACACCGCTGGCCCAGACGACCTGCTCGTCGACCGGGCTGATGCCGATCAGGAGAGAGGTGGTGCCGCTGACCTGCTCGACGGCGGTGACCTGGGCCGGAACGGGTGAGCCGGGATTGCCGCCAGCACAGCCGATGAGACCAGCGCCGAGCGCGAGCGATGCGCCAAGGATGTGTCTCACGAGGCTCAATGGGTCCTCCCCAGATTTTCGAACCAGTTGAGGAGGACGACGACGGTCTGATCGTTCTGCGCCAATGGCTGGGTCATGATGAAGTTGTTCCCGTCGCGCGTGACATCGTACGTGGCGTAGTTGATCCCGGCGAACGACTTGGTCTGGAAGAGGGAACGGATCGCCCCCGGCGCAAAGGTCGGTGCGGTCCGCACCTCGGCCGCCATCATCATCTGGCCGCTCCGGAAGAAGATCTCCCGTCCCGTGTGCGACCACTGTGGCTCGTTCCCCCCATCCTTCGAGACCTGCCACTTGCCGCCGGGGCCGGGGAAGGGGCGGACGTAGATCTCGGGGCGCCCCGATTCGTCGGAGACGTAGGCGATCCACTTCCCGTCGGGGGAGAGGGTCGGGGCGTAGCTTTCGAACCCTGACTCGAACAAGGGATGGGTGGTCTGGGTGCTGTCCATCGCGACCCAGGAGAGGTGACGCTTCCCTCCGAAGCCCTGCTCCCGGATCACGAGGATCCGACCATCGGGGGTGAACCCCCCCGGGACCTGATCTCCCGGTCCCACCACCAGCGGCTCCGCCTGGGAGCTTCCATCCGCCGGGATCTCGGCCAGGTCATCGCTCCCGTCACCGTGGCGCTCGTAGACGATGTGACGGCCGTCGGGGGTCCAGATGGGACGGAGGGCGGTGCGGTCGAAGGTGAGCCGCGTGAGGGTCTTCCCGGGGAGATCGTAGGTCCAGATCTCATTCCCGGCGTCGATGACCTGTGCGGCGATCCGCCTTCCGTCCGGCGAGAGTCGAGGTGTCTGATAGAACTTCGGGGGCGAACCGAGGTCCTTGATGGTGCCGTTCCGCGCGATGCTGACCAGGGTGCCCAGTCCGACCGACCCTGAGGCGAAGGCGATCGCGCCGTCGCGGGAGACCCCCGCCTTGGCGGTGCGGCTGTTGACCCCGACCTGGACCGAATCCGCGAGGGGGACCGGTGATCCCCGCATCCGCAGGTGGGCAGCATCGAAGGGGGCCGCCATCAGGTGTCCCGAGGTGATCGTTCCGCCCGCCTGGTCGATGATGGCGAAGACCAAGTAGCCCCGGCTGACATAGTGGGGGTTGGCGCCGACGACATCGGTCCGGGTGATCTTGGAGGTCCGGAGGTCGACGATGGCGAGATGGTCGATCTCGCCGTCGTTGAGCGCGAAGACGGCGTGGCGCCCGTCGGGGAGGAACTCCGGCCACCGATAGGTGTCGCGCGACCCGGAGTCGGGGATCGCGACCCGCGCGGGCTGCCCCCCGGAGGCGGGGAGGGAGAAGAGCCCCCGTTCATCAGCGAAGAGGATCGTGTCGGCGGCGTTCCAGCTCCCGCCGCGGAAATTCGTGCCGACCTCGGCGATGGAGATCGCCGGACCCCCGCCGATCGGCACCTTCACCAGTCTCGTGCCCGCCGCGAAAGCGACCTGCTGGCCATCAGGAGAGAAGAAGGGGGAGATCGCATTCGCCGTGTTGGGAATGAGGGTCTCCGTCAGCTGGTCGAGGGTCCGCGTGTAGAGCGCGGTCCCGCTCGGCCCGCCGCCGACGTAGACGATCCGGGAACCGTCGGGGGAGAGCGAGATCGCCTGGCCGGTCACGTTGGTGACCACGTCCGGGGTCATCCGTACGGCAAAGCGCGCGATGGGGGACGGCGGGAGGACTGGGCGGAAGCGTTCCCGGAGGAAGAGCCCGAGGCAGACCAGCGCCGCCACCGAGGCCGTGACCAGCGCGATCCGCACTCCGCG
>JANMWE010000189.1:0-6706 GCA_031393795.1 Gemmatimonadota bacterium | reverse complement strand
CGGCCTGCCCCCGTCGGGGGCCCGCCGTTAGCTTTCCCCGCCTCCACAACCCCTTCGGGACATGACGCGCATCCTCGCCGGTGATCCAGGTCACAAACTCGCCACCCGGGCGGTCCACGCCGGGCAGGTCCCGGACCCCCTCTCGGGGGCCGTGATGCCCCCGATCTACCAGACCTCGACCTACATCCAGGAGGGGTTGGGGATCCACAAGGGGTACGAGTACGCCCGGACCGCCAACCCCACCCGCGAGGTGCTCGAGCGGAACGTGGCGGCCCTCGAAGGGGCCACCCATGGCTTCGCCTTCGGCTCTGGGCTCGCCGCCCTCGATGTCCTGCTCAAGACCTTCGCTCCCGGCGACCACGTGGTCTGCGGTGAGACGCTCTACGGCGGATCGCATCGCCTGATGAAGCGGGTCTACGAGAAGTTCGGGATGAGCTTCACCTTCGTCGACAACCGCGATCCGAAGCATTTCGCCGCGGCCATCACGCCGAAGACGAAGATGATCTACGCCGAGACCCCGACGAACCCGATGATGACGCTCACGGACCTCCGGGCCCTGGGGGACCTCGCGCAGGCGCGCGGCATCGTCTTCGCGGTGGACAACACCTTCGCCACCCCGGTGTTCCAGCGGCCGCTCGAGTTCGGTGCCGACGTGGTGCTGCACAGCACCACCAAGTACCTGAACGGCCACAGCGACATGATCGGCGGGATGCTCGTCACCTCGCGCGAGGACCTGGCCGAGCAGTTCGGTTTCCTGCAGAACGCGTCGGGACCGGTGCCGGGGCCAATGGACTGTTTCCTCGCCCTCCGCGGGATCAAGACCCTCCCGCTCCGGATGCAGCGGCACGACGAGACCGGCCGCACCATCGCGGCGTGGCTCGCGCAGCGGCCGGAGGTGAAGAAGATCTACTACCCCGGACTCCCGTCGCACCCGCAGCACGAGCTCGCGAAGCGCCAAATGTCAGGATTCGGCGGGATGATCTCGATCGACCTCGGCGACATCGCCAAGGCGAAGCGTTTCGTCGCGGCGGTGGAGCTTTTTGTGCTGGCCGAATCGCTCGGCGGCGTCGAAAGCCTCATCGGGCACCCGGCGTCGATGACGCACGCCTCAATCCCCGAGGATCGCCGCAACGCGATGGGGCTCACCGACTCGCTGGTGCGGCTCTCCTGCGGCGTCGAGGATGCGGACGACCTGATGGCGGACCTGGAGCAGGCGCTGAAGGCGTGAGGATGGATCGTCGCTGAGGCAGACAGGGGCTCGGGAACCCCGGAACCCCGGAGGCACGTGCCTCGACCTTCGCGGCGAAGATCACTTCGGCAGAGAGTTCCTCGAATCTTTGTTCCGCGCGGGAGAGATCTCGCCTGGAGGAACAAAGAACGGAGATCCGTCCGCCAACGTGGTGCTCGCACTCCTGGAAGGGACCCGCGCTTCCGGGGTTCTGGGGTTCCCGTGCCCCTCGGTCCGAGTCCCTGATCCATCCCCGCAACGTTCCACCTCGAAACCGTATTAGCTTGGAAGGCGTACGGTAGGCATCCCATTCCAAGGCTCTGAGCCATGGCCACGAACGTCCCCGCGCCCCGTCCGCGCCGCACCTATCCGCAGATCGCTCCCGTCACCTGGGAGCACCCGGCCGATCGCGCCGCCCTCCAGACCCTCCGCGCCATCCCCGGCGTCGACGAAGTCATCCGCAAGGTCCTCGGCCTCCTCGGCGGCGAGCGCGGCGTGCGGCTCCTCTTCCAGGCCAACGCCGTCCGGGTCGGCCCGACCCAGTTCCCCCGCCTCTGGCAGATGCACGTGGAGATGTGCGCCACGTTCGACTGGGAGCACGTCCCCGAGCTCTACGTCACCCAGACGCCCGAGTTCAACGCGGGCGCCTACGGGATCGACGACCCGTTCATCGTGATCCACAGCACCGCCCTCGAGCTGCTCGCGGACGACGAGATCCGCGCCCTCCTGGCCCACGAGCTCGGCCACGTGATGAGCGGCCATTCGCTCTACCAGACGATCGCGATGATCCTGAGCATGGTCTCCCTCGGCGCGCTCCCGATCTTCGCGGGGCTCGCCCTCTTCCCGATCAAGCTCGCCTTCCTCGAGTGGAGCCGGAAGGCGGAGCTCACCGCCGACCGCTGCGGAATGCTCGGCAGCCAGGACGCGCTGGTGATGCAGAAGAAGTTCATGAAGATGGCGGGAGGCGGCCGGGGCGACTGGTTCACCGCGGCCGACCTCAACGCCGAGGCCTTCATGGCCCAAGCGCACGAATACGCCAACGCCAACGAGGGATTCGACCTCCTCTACAAGGTCATCAACACCCTCGGCCTCACCCATCCGATGGCCACCGTCCGCGCCGGCGAGATCCAGAAGTGGCTGGGGAGCGGGGACTACGACCGGATCCTCCGAGGCGAGTACGTCAAGCGCGGCACGCCCGAGGCCGATCGCCCCCTCCGCGACCACGCGCGCGAGGCGAAGGACTATTACGCCGAAGAGATCCGCGATATGGGACAGAAGGTCGGCGCGGCGGCCAAGCAGGCGGCGGACAACATCCGTGACGCCTTCCGCAACGCGAAGTCCGGAGCATAATGAAGATCCTCGTCGTCGGCGGCGGAGGGCGCGAACACGCACTCGTCTGGGCCCTCCGCCGTGAATCGCCGCAGGCCACGCTCTACGCCGCGCCGGGGAACCCCGGCATCGTCCCCCTCGCCACCCTGCTGCCGATCGCCGCGTCCGACCTCGACCGCCTCACCGCGGCCGCCGTCGAGCACGCCGTCGATCTGGTCGTGGTCGGCCCCGAGCAGCCGCTCGCCGACGGCCTGGCCGACCGCCTGCGCGCGCAAGGGATCGCCGTCTTCGGTCCGAGCGCCAAGGCGGCGCAGATCGAGGCGAGCAAGGCGTTCGCGAAAGACGTGATGACGGCGGCGAAGGTGCCGACGGCGCCCTACGCCACCTTCACCGACCTGACGAAGGCGCTCGGGTACGTGGAGACCCACGCCGAGCCGCTGGTGGTGAAGGCGTCGGGGCTCGCCGCCGGGAAGGGGGCCGTGGTGTGCCCTACCCGGGATGAGGCCCGGGCGACGCTCAAGGAGATGATGGGTGACCATCGCTTCGGCGCCGCCGGCGACACGGTGGTGATCGAAGGGTTCCTCAAAGGGGAAGAGCTCTCGGTCTTCGCCGTCACCAACGGGAAAGAGGTCCGCATCCTTCCGCCCGCGCAGGATCACAAGCGCCTGGGTGAAGGGGACGTGGGCCCGAACACCGGCGGGATGGGAGCGTACGCACCGGTGTCCTTCGCCACGCCGAAGCTCCTCGCGCGGGTCGAGCGCGAGGTCTTCCTCCCGACGCTGCGTGAATTGGACCGGCGGGGCGCCACCTTCGTCGGACTGCTCTACGCCGGGTTGATGATCGCGCCTGACGGCACACCCTGGGTGATCGAGTTCAACTGTCGCTTCGGCGATCCGGAAACACAGGCTGTGCTCCCGCTGATCGAACGGGGGCTGTTCGAATTGCTCCGGGCGGCCGCGAGGGGAGAGCCGTTGCCGATGGTGAGCCACTCCACCGGGGCCACGGTCACCACGGTCCTCGCTGCGGAGGGATATCCCGACGCGCCAAAGAAGGGGGCGGCGATCACCATCCCCGAGAAGCTTCCCGCGGGCGTGACCGTCTTCCACGCCGGAACGAGCGAGGCCGACGGGACGCTCCGAGCTTCCGGGGGGCGGGTGCTGACGGTGACCGCCGTCGCCCCGAGTTTCCGGGAAGCGCAGGCACGGAGCAAGCTCGCGTGCGAGATGATCGAGTTCGCCGGCAAGGTGTGGCGGCGGGATATCGGGTGGAGAGAAGCGGCGCGACAGAAATCGTGAGGGGTAAGGAGTGAGGGGTGAAGGGGGTGTTGGGGAACCTTCCTGAGCGCAGCGAAGGACCTACTCAATGCCCGGTAGGTCCTTCACTTCGTTCAGGAGGGTTCCGTTTTGCTCCCACCCCCTCACCCCTTACCCCTTACCATTCGACCATGCCTGAGCTCCCCGAAGTCGAGACCATCGTCCGCGACCTGCAGCACGTCGTCGGCCGCACGATCCGCTCCGCAGAACTCTCCCACCCCGACATCCTTCGTCGCGTCACCCGCCCCAAGCTCCTGAAGGACCTCCCGGGCCGCCGCATCGACAGCCTCACCCGCCGGGCCAAGCACGCGATCTTCCATCTCGGTGACCGCCGCCTCGTCGTCCAGCCCGGGATGACGGGATCGCTGCTCGTGTACGACCGCGCCCTCACTCCCGCCGAGCTCAAGTACGCGGTCCTCCGCGCCACGCTCGACGACGGCCGGCTGCTGGTCTATCGCGACGTGCGCCGCATCGGAAAGCTCCTCTGGCTCGACGCCAAGGGATGGATCAAGTACGACACCGCCCTCGGCCCCGAGCCGCTCGAGGAAGCGTGGAGCGCGGAACACTTCGCCGGCAGGCTCGCGGGCTCTCGCCAGGCGGTGAAGAAGGTGTTGATGGACCAGAAGCACGTGGTGGGGATCGGGAACATCTACGCCAACGAGGCGCTCTTCGCCGCCGGGGTCGATCCGTCCAAGCCCGGCATCAGGGTCGGGCCGGAGGCGGCGGAACGGATCCGGACGCACTCGCGCCGCATCCTCGAGGCGGCGATCCGCTCCAAGGGGTCGACCGTGCGCGATTACCGCACCGGCACCGGTGAGAAGGGGAATTTCCAGCTCGAGCTCTTCGTGTACGGCCGCGAAGGAGAACCGTGCAAGGTGTGCGGCACTCGGCTCTCGGGGACGCATGACATCGACGCGCGGGCGACGGTGTTCTGTCATAAGTGCCAGAAGTAGGCCTCAGGCCACGGGCCTCAGGCTTCGGGTTGGGTTGGAGTGGGGGGTCGTTCCTATATTGAGAAGTCGTACCGTGCCGTTCCCCCGAGGCCTGAGGCCCGTGGCCCGATAACCGTGCGAAGCACCCTCCTTCCCCTCCCGACCGCCGATCTCGCCCGCCTCAAGGAACGGGTGAAGCGTCTCGCCGAAGACCGCCCGGCGATCTATCGGATGGTCGACCCGGCGGGTCGGGTGCTCTATGTCGGGAAGGCCCGCAAGCTTCGCTCCCGACTCCTCTCCTACTTCCGCGCCAAGTTCCCCGACGACAAGGCGGCCCGCATCCTCCAGGCCGCCGCCGACATCGAGTGGGACTATTCCCCCAGCGAATTCTCCGCGCTCCTCGGCGAGATCCGCGCCATCAAGCGACTCCGGCCCCCATACAATGTCGCCGGGAATCGGAATCGGCAGGCGGTCTTCATCACGATGATGGGGGGCCCCGCCCCGCGCCTCGCCGCCGTGAAATGGCCGCACGCCGACGAGCGGGTGTACGGTCCTTTCTCATCTCTCGGGCGGGTGCGGGAGAGCATCCGGGTCCTGAACGACCTCCTCGGCCTCCGCGACTGTGCGCCCAAGATGCCGATCGTCTTCGCCGACCAGGGCGATCTCTTCGCCGAGCCGCGCCAGGCGGCCTGCCTCCGCTACGACATCGGCCAATGCCTCGGCCCCTGCGCCGGCTTCGTGACCCAGGAGAAGTATCAGGGGGCAGCGATCGATGCGGTCTCCTTTCTCGAGGCCAAGGCGATCCGACCCCTCGACCGGGTCGTGCACGCGATGGAACAGGCCGCCGCCGCGGCTGATTTTGAGACGGCCCAACGGTGGCGGGAGAAGTTCGAGTCCCTTGAATGGCTTCTGGCCGCGAGCGTCAGGGCCCGAGCGGCGGTGGACCTGCTCACCTTCGTGTACCGCGATCCAGGCCCCCAGGGGGACGACCGGATCTACCTGATCCGGCGGGGCACCGTGCGGGCCACCTTCCCCAACCCCACCACCCCGATCGAGTTGGAGGCGTTCAGAGCCGCCGTAGCCGGGGAATCGGAGCGCGCCGAGCCTCCGGGAGGGGTGTTGCCGGTGGAGAGTCTGGACGAGGTGCTGGTGGTGATGGCCTGGTTCCGGAAGCACCCCGATGCACTCCGGCGTACCACTCCGATCGAGAGCTGGGTCGCCGTTACAAACTGAAACCAGACACAGGGCGCACACCCATCCGAACATGCAGCAGCAGATGGGGAGCAAGGTGAAGTGGACCGAAATGGTCGCCCAGTTCGCCGAGGGTGGCGGGATGGAGACCGACCTGGTCGAGGAGCGGTGGCGAATTCACCGAGGAGCCGCTGATGCTCCGCTGGGTGTTGGAGCCGGGAAAGCTGGTTGGCGGGCTGGGGCTCAGGGGCGCAGACGTCGAACCTGAGCGATGGAGCAATTGATGCTGCGACGGATCGCCGCGGCCGCTCACTGACGTGTCCGAGCGGACCTAATTCAGGGCCCCTCGCCCCTCCACCCCTTCCGCACGCGGGGGTGAGATCTGGAGAGGGGGCTGGGGGGTAAAGTCTACAGTGGCGGGGGGCCCTTCAGTCTTCAAGGTCCGTCAGCGGTACCAGTCGCGCCCGCGGCGGGATCCCGGCCTCGAGCTCCATGATGCCGACCGACGGCGGGAGGTCAAAGCGACGGGCGCCGGCGCCACCGGGATTCATCACCGTCACCACCATATCCAGGGTCACGAGGAGCGGGCGGTGGGTGTGACCGTAGATGATCACTTCGGCGTCGGGGAACTTCTCGTACAGCTTCTCGGGCGTGGGCGCCCCGAGCTGATGACCGTGGATCACCACGAAATCTGTCCCTTCAAGTCGGATCTT
>JANMWE010000152.1:0-4019 GCA_031393795.1 Gemmatimonadota bacterium | reverse complement strand
TCTCCTCCCACCTCTCCTCCCACGTCTCCTTCCTCGTCTCATTCCTCGTCGCTCTCAACTTTCCCTTGGTCTTCCCCCCGATGGACTTATCCACATACCAGTGGAGGGGTCGCCCGCCCCCGCTTCGGACTCCTTCCAGGTCTCCTCCCACCTCTCCTCCCACCTCTCCACCCAACTCTCCTTGCCAGTCTCCTTCTCCGGCTCCTCGGTGGTGGGCAGGGGAGGGGATCCGAACAGGTCTGACGGATGACGGCCGATCAGGTCCGGAAATGTGGATGACCGATACCTGACCACCGAAATGCATGCCGATATGCATTCCGTATGGATATTCATCACCCCAATGGTGACACTGTCGCATTGGTACTTTTCCACACGAATTGACGCTGTTTACCCTTTGTGAATACATCACTTAGGAATTCAGCTGAACGTGGAAAAGATCCAGAAGCTGCAGTAGATTCGAACAGAACGACTTACGGACCGGCTTTCGACAAATCCGCACAATCCACAAGTGGATAACTCAGCCTCTCCACACGTGTGTGATAACTCCCTCGACCGGTAACACTCGCCCGCCATCGGGACTTTCTGGAGGTGACTGTTGGTGAATCTGGGAGGGGTCCTCCACGCCCGACGGGTGTGGACCGGGGATGGACGATCAGGGGAATCGATCTGGTGGGATAAAGGGGTGATCCAGGGGGTCGGGACCCGGCTTCAGGTGGAGCGGGCCGCCCCTTCCTCCCTCCCCCGCCGGGTGCTGGCGGGGGCGTTGGTGACCCCCGGGCTGGTCGATGGCCACACTCACTTCGGGATGTGGGCTCTCAACCGCCGACGGGTCCACCTCGCGGGGTGTCGCACCCGGAGGGAAGCGGTGACGCGGGTGGCGACGGGGGTCGAGGAGGGGGGGTGGATCCTCGGCCAAGGGTGGGACGCGAATGGGTGGCGCGAGCGTCCCGAGCGGGGGGTGCTCGATGTGGTGCATCCGGGGCCGGTCTTCCTCGAATCCCTCGATGTCCACGCCGCCTGGGTGAACAGTGCCGCCCTCCAGATCGCCGGCATCAGGCGAGACACCCCTGATCCCTATGGAGGGATCATTGTCCGGGATGGGTCCGGGGAACCGACCGGGCTCCTCCTTGAGCGGGCGGTGGAACTCATCCTCCCCCATCTCCCGGTCCCCCCCAGATCCCGACTCCTCCACGCGATCCGGGAGGCCCAGACCCTCGCCCACCAGTTCGGGGTGACCGGGATCCACGATGTGGAGGGGATGGAGGCGCTCGAGGCGCTCGAGGCGCTCAAGGACCAGGGAGAACTCCGGCTGCGCGTGCTCTTTCATCCTCCGGTCGCCGAGCTGCCCCGGCTCATCGACCTGAAGTGGAAGTCGGGCGAGGGGGACGCCTGGATCACAAAGGGCGGGGTGAAGCTTTTCCTCGATGGCTCTCTTGGCAGCCGGACTGCCTGGATGCTGCAGCCCTTCGAAGGGACCCGCGAGCGGGGGATGCCGATCACCGCGTTAGCGGTCGCGCGGGAGGCGATCCAGTCCGCGGCCGCGGCGGGGATCTCCTCGACGGTGCACGCCATCGGCGACGCGGCGGTGCGGCGGTGTCTCGACCTCCTTGAGGAGGCGCCGCGGGTGGGGATCCCCCATCGGATCGAGCACTTTCAGACCGTCCACGCCGACGACCTGGCCCGGGCGGGGCAGGCGGGGATCCCGGTCTCGATGCAGCCGGCCCACCTCCTCACCGACATCCCTCTCGTCGATCGCCACCTCGGTGTCCGCGGGTTCGGCGCCTTCAACTTCAAGTCGATCGCGGCGGCGGGGAACATTATCGTTTTCGGGAGCGATGTGCCGGTGGCCTCGCTCGATCCCCGCGAGGGGATCCGAGCCGCGCTCGACCGTGACGCCGCCGATGGGAGCGTCCGGGGGTGGCGACGGAACGAAAGGATCACTTTGGGGCACGCCCTCACCGCCTACACTCGCGCGCCGGCCTACGCGGGGGGCGTGCTCCACCGCCGCGGCACCCTCGCAGCCGGGATGGACGCCGACCTCGCCGTGTGGGAAGGGACCGAGGCCGCCGAGCAGGCAGGTGAGGGGGCGGGCGCCGCTTTCGCAGCCGGGAAGTGCGTTCTGACTGTCGTGGCAGGCGAGGTGGTCTATGCTGGCTGAGGTAGTGGCGCAGGATGGACTCGAGCGCGCGCGAACCCAGGATGGACCGAACCCAAGATGTTCGAAACCCTTCACAGGCGGATCTGCCCAGCACTGCTATCAGCTCGTGGCCGGCGGGTCGGCGACCGCAAACTCCATCGGAGTCTCCTGGGTTCGGTCCATCCTGGGTTTGCGCGCCCGCCTGTCCGACCTCCGGTCCGCCGCTCCAGGTCGGGCGTCACCCCCTCGCCGCCTCGCCCCCTCGCCTCTCGCCGTCTAAGTTGAAGCATGCCCCGCCTCTCCATCCGCCGTACCAAGATCGTCGCCACCCTCGGTCCCGCCTGGTCCACCCCGGAGAGGATGCACCTCCTCCTCGACGCCGGGGTCAACGTCGTCCGGATCAATGCCTCGCACGGCACCGAAGAGATCCGGGTCGGCTGGATCAAGACGCTTCGGGAAGTGCTCGCGACCCGGAAAGACGCGGTGGCCATCCTCCTCGACCTGCAGGGCCCTCGCATCCGGGTCGGTGACCTTCCGCAGCCGCTGACACTCGTCGCGGGCGAGAAGTACACCTTCGCCCCCGAGGATTCGGCCAAGGCGGGGGAGATCCCCACGACCTACGACGACCTCGCCAAGGACGTGAAGGTCGGGAGTACCCTGCTGCTCGATGACGGGCTCCTTTCCACCGAGGTCCGCGCCATCAAGGGCGACCGGGTCACGGTGCAGGTCATCTACGGTGGGACGCTCAAGAGCCACAAGGGGATGAACCTTCCCGGCGTGCAGGTCAGCGCGCCCGCCCTGACCGCGAAGGACCGGGAGGACGCGGCGATGGGGGCCCGCCTCGGGCTCGACTATGTCGCGCTCTCGTTCGTCCGCCAGGCGAAAGACCTTGAAGAGCTCCGCACCCTCCTCCCCAAGACCACCAAGCTCATCGCCAAGATCGAGAAGGACACCGCGATCGACAATCTCGACTCGATCATTGATGCCTCCGACGGCATCATGGTGGCCCGCGGCGACCTCGGTGTCGAGCTCCCGTTCGAGGAGGTGCCGCTGGTGCAGAAGCGGCTCATCCGCGCCGCCAACCGGAAGGGGAAGCCGGTCATCACCGCGACCCAGATGCTCGAGTCGATGATCCACGCGCCGCGCCCCACCCGCGCCGAGGCCTCGGACGTGGCCAACGCCATCCTCGACGGCACCGATGCGGTGATGCTTTCGGCCGAGACGGCCGTGGGGGAGCACGCGCTGGAAGCGGTGCAGGCGATGGACCGCATCGCGCGCGAGATCGAGCGGGCGGCGCCGGGGAAGCGGAGCCCCGCGTTCGACGCCGCGGTCGGCCGCCGCAGCAACATCGGGGGCGATGCGGGCCCGAGCGTGGGCCGTCCCGAGGACGCTATCGGCGTGGCCACGGTGGCGGCGGCGGAGATCCTCAAGACCCCCCTGATCGTCACCTTCACGTCAAGCGGCTCGACCGCTCGGAAGGTGGCCGCGTACCGCCCGGGGCAGCCGATCCTCGGCCTCACCCCCGAACCGCACACCTTCCGCCAGCTGGCGCTGGTCTGGGGAGTCGTGCCGGGGCTCGCGGATCACCTCCCGACCTACGACGACATGCTTGCCTTCGCGCGCCAGCACATCCTCGACCGCCAGCTCGCCGAGAAGGGAGACCGGGTGGTGGTGACCGCCGGCGTGCCGTTCGACGTGCCGGGGACGACGAATCTGTTGAAGGTGGAGGAGGTGTGAGGTCAGGGCCTGGGGCCTGGGGCCTGGGGATGCAGGTGGAGGGCCGATCGTGGACTCGCTCGCACCGCGACTCGAACTGCCTCCCTAGGCCCCATTCCCCAGGCACCAAGTAGATGCGCCTCACCCTCCTCGGCACCGGCACCTC
>JANMWE010000150.1:0-5035 GCA_031393795.1 Gemmatimonadota bacterium | reverse complement strand
GCAGGCCTCCTCGAAGTGGGGTGGGCGGTCGGACTCAAGTACGCTGACGGCTTCACCAAGCCGTGGCCGAGTGCGCTTACGCTGGCCGCGATGGTGGCGTCGATGTGGCTCCTGGCCCAGGCCGCGCGTCACCTCCCGATCGGGACCGCCTACGCGGTCTGGACCGGGATCGGCGTCGTGGGGACCGCCCTCCTCGGGATGGCCCTCTTCGGCGAGCCGCGGACCGCCATGCGCCTTACCTGCATGGTCCTGATCGTGGCCGGGATTGTGGGACTGAAGATCTATGCCCCTTGAATGGATCGACGACCCGGACCCCCGCCTGGTCCGATTCCGTGCGACCGCACCGCCACCGACCCTCGAGGAGATCGAGGCGAAGCTGGCGGAGCTCGGTCTGTCGGATCGCACCGGGTGGGAGGGGCTGGTCCTGAACGACACCACCGCCTTCCCCGCCCCCTCGGCCGAGTACATGCGACAGATCATCCCGGCGTTCGCCAAGATGGCGAAGCGGGCGGGGATCCGGCGCTACGCGATCCTCACCGGGGACCTCGCGATGTACGGGATGGGCCGGATGGCGTCGTTCCTCGCCGACCCGGTGCTCGAGATGGAGGCGTTCGCGAACGAGCAGGAGGCGCGGGAGTGGCTGCTGCGCTGATCAGTTGACAGGCGCTCGAGACGCTTAAGGCGCTCAAGGGACTTCTCACCGGATCCCCCTGAGCGCCTTGAGCGTCTGTTCCCTGTTAGCTTCAGAAATGCGCTGGTTCGTCCTTTTCGCGGTCGCCGTCCTCCTCGTGGCGCTCTTCCCCTCCGACGCCCACGCGTGGACGCCGGGGACTCACATATATCTGGCCGAGTCGATCCTGAGCCAGGCGGGCACCCTCCCGGGCCTCGTCGGTGATCTGCTGCGCGCCTTCCCGTACGACTATCTCTACGGCTCCATCGCCGCCGACACCAGCTTCGCCAAGAAATACGCCCCGGTGGGCCGGCATCCCCACGCCTGGCACGTGGCGCAGGAGATCCACGACCAGGCCGGGTCGGATGCGCTCCGGGCCTTCGGATTGGGGTACCTCTCGCATCTCGCCGCCGACGTGGTGGCGCACAACTACTTCATCCCGCGCCAACTCGTGGTGTCGCGCGGACCCGCCGGCGTCGCACACGCGTACTGGGAGGCGCGGGTCGAGAACACCCTCGGCAACCGTTTCAGCCGCGGGGCGATGGACCTCCTCCGGATGGACCACTCACCGGCCGACCGGCTGCTTGACAAGGTCCTCTCGCCGACCCTCTTCAGCATCCCGACCAACCGCCGGATGTTCCGCGGAATGGTCCGGATCACGGATCAGCGCTCATTCCAGGCGACGGTACGGCTGGCACACGAATTCAGCGCCGTTCCCCTGATGGAGGAGGACGTCGGGCGGCACCTGGAGCGCTCCCGCGAGGAGATCATCGCGATGCTCGCCGCGCAGGACGAGGCGCTCCGCCTCCGCGATCCGAGTGGTGAAGCGGCCCTCAAGGAGGCTCGGCTCGCGCGGAAAGAGATCCTCCAACTGAGCGGCCCGGACTTCGGCCGGCTCCGGGTGGAGGCGGAGAAGCGGTTCGGGCTGCCGTTGCCGGCGGGTAGGCGGGTAGGCGGGTAGGCGGGTAGGCGGATGGGCGGATGGGCGGATGGGCGGATGGGCGGATGGGCGGATGGGCGGATCGAAGATCGGAACCTTCCTGAGGCCTGTCCTGAGCGCAGCGAAGGAAGCGCCAGCGACGAAGGACCTTGCTTACCGGGCTAGCCGCTCAGGAAGGTTCCTTGTCACAACTTCCCGTCGAAGACTACCCGCCGAGCTTGCCCACCAACAGCGGCCCCACCCTCTTCGGATCCGCTTTCCCTCCGCTCCGCTTCATCACCTGCCCGGTGAAGAAGCCGATCAGCTTCTGCTCCCCCCCCTTGTACCGCGCCACCTCGGCCGGGAACGCCGCCAACACCTCGTCCACCCACTTACCGAGCTGGTCGCGGTCTCCCACCTGCACCAGGCCGAGTCGCTCGGCCACGGACATCGGGTCGGAGGGATCGGTACGAAGGAGCGTGTAGACCTTCCGCGCCGACTGGTGGCTCACCGTCCCTCCCCGCACCAGCGCGATCAGCGCCGCGAGCCGGGGCGCCGACACCTCGACCGCCCCGGTCTCGTTCCAGACCGCCATCGCCTCGGTCATCACCCAATTGGCCGCGAGCTTCGGATCGGCCCCCGCCGCCACGACCGCCTCGAAGTGATCGGTCACGGCCGCCACGGTGATGAGCACTCCCGCGTCGTAGGCCGGGAGGCCGTACCGCGTCATCAGGCGCGCGCGCTTCTGCGCCGGAAGCTCGGGGAGCTCCTCGTGCCGCGCCGCGCGCCAGGCGTGGTCGAGCACCAGCGCCGGGAGGTCAGGATCGGGGAAGTAGCGGTAGTCCTTGCTGTCCTCCTTGCTCCGCATCGTCCGAAGGGTGTTGCTGGAGGCATCGTACAGCTGGGTCACCTGCTCCACCTTCCCGCCCCCCTCGAGCAGCGCGATCTGCCGCACCCGCTCGATCTCGAGCGCCTTCTCGATGTAGCTGAACGAATTGACGTTCTTCACCTCGGTCTTGGTGCCGAGGGGGGCGCCGGGGCGGCGGATGGAGATGTTGCCGTCCACGCGGAGGGACCCTTCTTCCATCGAACAGTCGCTCACTCCCGCCGCCAACAGGATCCCCTTGATCGCGGTCAGATACGCCCGCGCCTCGGCCGGACTCCGGAGGTCGGGCTCGCTCACGATCTCGGCCAGCGGGACGCCGGCACGGTTCAGGTCCACCGCCGTCTTGCCGGGCACACGATCGTGCACGCTCTTGCCGGAGTCCTCCTCGACGTGCAGCCGAGTGACGCCGATGCGGATGGTGCCGCGCTCCGGGCTCTCGATCTCGACCGCGCCGCCGGTGGCCAGCGGCCGGTCGTACTGGGTGATCTGGTACCCCTTCGGCAGGTCGGGATAGAAGTAGTGCTTGCGCGCAAAGATCGACCGCTCGTGCACGGTGCACTCGAGCGCGTATGCCGCCAGGCTCGCCAGTCGGATCGCTTCGGCGTTCGGCACCGGGAGGGCGCCGGGTAGCGCGAGGCAAACGGGACAGACGTTGGTATTGGGCAGGTCGCCGAAGGTGGTGGCGCAGCCGCAGAACATCTTGCTCCTGGTCTTGAGCTGGACATGCACCTCCAGCCCGATCACGGTCTCCCAGGTCATCAGCGCACCTCCCGGCGGGCGTCGATCACCCCTTCGAAGGCCGCGGCCGCCGCCAGCATCTTCGCTTCCGCAAAGGGGGGCGCGATGAGCTGCATCCCGATGGGGAGCCCCTCGCTCCGGCCCACCGGGAGCGAGAGCGCCGGGAGCCCCGCGAGCGACGCCCCGGCCACGAAGATGTCGGCGAGGTACATCGCCACCGGATCGTCGGTCTTGTCCCCCGCCTTGAACGCCGGGGTCGGCGTGGTGGGGGTGAGGAGGAGATCCACCCCGCCGCCGAACGCGTCGGTGAAGTCGCGGGTGATGAGGGTCCGCATCTTCATCGCCTGGTGGTAGTACTGATCGGCGTAGCCGGCCGAGAGCACGTAGGTGCCGATCAGGATGCGGCGGCGCACCTCGGGGCCGAACCCGGTGCCACGGGTGGCGCGATAGAGGCCGCGGAGATCCACCTGGCTTCCCCCGTCCCGCTTGCCGTAGCGCACCCCATCGAACCGCGCGAGGTTGGCCGCCGCCTCGGCCGGGTTCACGATGTAGTAGGTCGGGACCGAGTACCGGGCGTGCGGCAGCGACACCCGCTTGACGGTGGCACCGAGCGACTTGGCCTGCGCGATGGCCTGATCGAGCCCCGCCTTCACCCCTGGGTGGAGGTCGGCCGGGAAGTACTCGTCGGGCAGGCCGAGGGTGAGTCCCTTGAGGTCGGTGCGCGGGGTCGGGAGGGCCAGGGGCGGGAGGTCGGCGCTGGTCGCGTCGAGCGGGTCGTGCCCGCTGATGACCGCGAGCAGGCGCGCTGCGTCATCGACCTTCTCCCCGAAGACGCTGATGCAGTCGAGCGAGGAGCCAAAGGCGACGAGGCCGTAGCGGCTCACGCGCCCGTAGGTCGGTTTCACGCCGACCACGCCGCAGAAGGAGGCGGGCTGACGCACCGACCCGCCGGTCTCGGAGCCGAGGGCCACCGGCGTGACGCCGGCGGCTACCAGCGCGGCCGAGCCGCCGGAGGAGCCCCCGGGAACGCGGTCGGGGAAGTCGGGATGCTGTACCCGGCCGAAGGCCGACCATTCGGTGGAGGAACCCATCGCGAACTCATCCATGTTCGCCTTGCAGGCGACGAACGCCCCCGCCTCGCGCAGCCGCCTGACCGCGGTGGCCTCGAAGGGGGAGATGTAGCCGTCGAGGATGCGCGATGCGCAGGTGGTCGGGAGGTCGAGGGTGGCGATGTTGTCCTTCACGGCGACAGGGACGCCCGCCAATGGCCGATCGCTGCGGACGGAGCCTGTCCCGAGCGAAGCGAGGGAGACTGCGGACTGCGTGATGCGGGTCGCTTCTCGGGAGAGATACTCCGGGCTCCAATCGAGTGCGGCGTTGAGCCCCTGCTGGTCGGCGCGGCGGAGGAGCTCCTCCGTGTGCTCGGCGACACGACGCGCGGTGGTCCGCCCGCTTCGTACCGCGGTGCTGATATTCTTGACCGCGCTCACGACTCCCCCTCCTGGTGCGACAGCCGGGGGACCACGTAGAAGCCATCCTGCCAATCGGGCGCCATCCGTTCGGGGCTCCGGTCGAGCGGTCGGGGTGCCACCACGTCGGCGCGGAGCGTCACGTGCGAGGGTCCGACCGTGAACTCCGGCGTTCCCTCGGGGATGTCGGCCGAGGCGAGCTGGGCCACGAAGTCGACGATGCCGTTCAATTGCGTGACCAGCGGCCCCACCTCGTGGTCGACCACCTTGAGCTCCGCCAGCTTGGCCACGTGGAGGACGTCGCCCTTCCCGATCGTCATGCGCTCTCCCAGTCGTCGTCGCGCTCGAGGCCG
>JANMWE010000141.1:0-6016 GCA_031393795.1 Gemmatimonadota bacterium | reverse complement strand
CGGTGGTGTCGCTGACGATCAAGGCGACGGCGATCCTGCTGGTATGAGTTGGGAGGTGGGAGTTCGGAGGGGTGAAATGCCAGCATCCCTGCTCCCGACCGACCCTGCACCCCTCCCAACTCCAAACTCCTAACTGAATGTGACCATGCGCAAACTCATCCCGCTCCTACTCCTCCTCGCCGCCTGCGCCAAGCCGGCGCCCTCAACGGCCGCGTCCGCCACCATCCTGACCACGGTCGGTGACAGCACCACGATCATCGAGTCGGTGGCGCTCTACGACAAGAAGCTCTACACCACCGACTGGAGCGGACGGATCTGGGAGATCGACCCCGCCGCACCGACCCCGAAGCAGGTCGGCAGCCTTCCGGTGAAGCCGGGGAGCGCCATCCTCGGCGAGGTGGCCGACTCCGTGGGGAACCTCCTCATCGCCCAGGCCGACTCCGGCATCGTCTGGCGGGTGGCCCGCGCGCGCCTGGGGGCCGCGGACTTCGACCCCGAGAAGGACGCGAAGGTCTTCATCACCGGCGCCGACGGGGCCAACGGGATCACCATCGCCCGCGACGGCCACGTCTGGATCGCCGGCGGCGGGAGCGGCAAGGTGTTCCATACCGGCCCGACCGGCGGGAAGGCCGTCGTCTTCGCCGAGAACTTCTCGCCCGTGAGCACCGACACGACGATGCCGGTGCGCGTGTACGTTGCCAACGGCGCGGCGTTCGACTCGAAGGGGAATTTCTACACGATGAACACCGGCACCGGCACCATCTGGCGGCTCGAGGTGAAGCCGGATCACAGCCTTGGCGCCGTGACCAAGGTGGCCGAGTCGCCGATGCTGCTCGGCGTCGACGGTGTCGTGATCGGCCTCGGCGATACGTTGTACGCGACGCAGAACTTCCGGAACACCTTCTCAAAGATCTCGCCCACGGGTGAGATCACCGTTCTGGTCCCGGCCGAGGGGGGACTGCACTTCCCGGCTGAGCTGACCGGTGATGGCCGGACCTTCTACATCGCGAATCTGAACTTCCCCCTGGGCGCCAATGCCACCGGGCATCGGCCGGGGGCAAGCATCACGAAGGTGACGTTGCCCTGAGGGAGGAGCGTCGGTGCCACCCCGCCTGATGCACGTGGACCTCGACGCCTTCTTCGTCGAGGTCTGTCGTCAGCGGATGCCGGAACTGAAGGGAGTGGACCGGATCATCGTCGGTGGCCGGCCCGATGGCCGTGGCGTGGTGACCTCGGCGTCGTACGGCGCACGGAAGTTCGGCGTGAAGAGCGGGATGCCGACCGGGCGGGCGCTCCGGCTCTGCCCCGACGCCACGGTGGTGAGCGGCGACTTCGACTGGTACCGGGAGGCGTCGCGCGAGGTGCGCGCCGTGCTCGAACGGCACGCCCCCCGGGTGGTGATGGCGGGGATGGACGAGGCGTATCTCGACTTCACGGGGACCGAGTCGCTCTGGCCGGTGTCGCTCCTGCCGGTGGCCGAGCAGATCCGGGCGGATGTCAAAGCTTCGTCGGGGTTGGACGTCTCCATCGGCATCGGACCCAACCGGGCGATCGCCAAAATGGGGTCGGACTATGGGAAGCCGAGAGGGATCGTGGAGGTGCGGGCGGGGTGGGAGGAGGGGTTCGTGGCGGGGTTGCCGCTCCGGGCCTTCCCGGGGATCGGCCCCAAGAGCGCGGAGCGGCTGGCGGCGAAGGGGCTGACCGAGGCGTGGGAAATCCAGGCGATGTCGCTCCCCAAGCTGCAGGCGCTGATCGGCGAGGAGGCTGCGTCGCTCAAGCTGCGGGTCGAGGGTCGCGGCGGCACGACGCTCACTCGGCGGGAAGCGGCAAAGAGCATCAGCCGGGAGACGACGCTCGCCAAGGATGAGACCGACCTGAAGCGGCTCGAAGCGAGGCTGGCTCGGCTGGCGGCGCACGTCGCCTCCCAACTGCGGGAAGAAGCGCTGCAGGCGCGCACGGTGGTGTTGAAGCTCCGACATGGCGACTTTCATACCGTGACCAGGCGCACTACGCTGGTCGGGGCGACCGCCCTGGATGCGGAGCTCCTTGCTGCCGCAGTCCAAATGCTCCGGCCGGCATTCCAGGAGGCCCGCGCGCGGCAGCAGGGGATACGGCTCATCGGGATCGGGACCACCAATCTCGTCCCGGCCGCACCACCCGATCTGTTCGAGGATCCGGCGCGCACCCGGCAGCGGACCTTGACCGACGCCGTCGATCGTGTCCGCGAGAAGTTCGGATTCGAGTCGCTCACTGCGGGGCAGCTGATGCCCACGCGGAAGAGGACGAAGAAGAAGTAAAGAGCTAAGAGCTAAGAGCCAAGAGTTAAGAGTGACCCAGGCACACCCACCCAGGATCGTCGCTATGACCCGTACTCTCCTTGCATTCTCGGCCCTGCTCTTCGTGGCCGGTTGCAACACCTATGACAACTCTGCGGTCGGGAACCTGACCGTCACCGTCACGACCCTCGGCACCCCCGACCCGAACGGGTACTCGCTGGCCGTGACGGGTCAGGCGGCGCGGCCGATGGCCTCGACCGACACGACCACGTACCAGAACCTTCCGATCGGGGACTACACCGTGACGTTGAGCGGGGTCGAGATCGGGTGCACTGTGACCGATGGCGCTACCCGCTCCGTCTACCAGACCGTCGGGAACAAGTTCGTGATCTTTGGGGTGAACTGCCCCTGAGTCCTGACCCCCTGCCCGGCCGTCCGGCGCAGGAGGGGACGTGTTCCAAGTCACTTACCAATCCCGGGATTCGTGCTATCGTACCCAGTCCGAGTCCCGGCCTTGTCGCGTCGGGCGCGTACCCCTCGAAGGAGACCCGATGATGCGATCCCCATTTCGTGCGGCCTGGTTCAGCGCCGCTTTCCTCTCGACGGCCGTCCTTGCCGCCTGCAGCGGCAATGACGTCCTCGGCCCCCCCGACGGCACGGCCTGCACGGTGGGCTCGATCGCCCCAGGCGACTCCGTCAACGGGAATGTGCGCGGCTCCAGCTGCCTCGCCTTCAATCCCTCGTCGTATGTGATCAGCCCGGCCGAATCGTGGACCCTGAACGCCAAGAAGGGCACCGCCTACATCATCCGCCTGCGACACCAACCCAACACCGCCGCGAATGACACTTGGGCGGGGAGTCTCCAAGCCTTCGGGCGCAATGCACAGGGCGACGCCACCTTCGTGACCGGCAGGTGGAGTACCTTCGGAACGCCCAACGGGAATGGCGGAAATAACCAGGAGATGTTCATCGCCGCCGATCGCGACCGCACCCTCTCGATCCGGGTGGTCTCCTCGACCAAAGCGGACACCGGGGCCTATTCCTTGGCGATCTCGAGCTGCCCGATCACCCAAATCTCCGACACGCTGGACCATGCCGGGATCGACCTGAGCAATGGGTGCCCGTCGCTGAGCTATGACGCGCTTCCGACCAAGGTGACCTTTGTCAGCTACCTGGCGGATTCGATCGTCCAGGACTCCGCCATCGTCACGCGGACGGCAGGCACCGGCTCATTCCAGGGCTATCTCACCGGGATCGGAATGGATGTGAACTGCTGGAACTCCGACTGCGTCTCGACCACCAGCGGATGGACCACCGCAACGACGCTCGTCACCACTCCGGCGCTCCCCGGGACAATGAACCTCCTCGCCGCCGTCCGGGCCGACAGCGCCGCCACGGTCACGGTCAGGATCCATTCGATCCCCCCGGCGGCACCGCCCGCCCCTGCAGCCACCGCCCGTGTCGTCGGGCCCAACCATCGGAGCCACTGATGTCGACTACACGGATTGCGCTCCGAGCGCTCTTCTTCGCCGTGCCGCTCCTGATCCTCGGAGCGTGCGGGTCCGACAACATCACTTCGCCGATCTTCGGCGCCGGCTGCAACAAGGGCACGCTCAGCCCGGGGGACACCATCCTCGGGAGCTTCACCCCGACCTCGTGCCAGATGGAGTTCGACTTCTGGAGCAATGAGCACGCCCCCTACGAGGCCTATGACGTGCACCTCACCAAGGGGCACGCCTACTTGATCAAGCTCGACTCGCTGCCGGACGCGACCTACAATGATTTCGACGCCCGGCTGACGCTCTGGACCACCAATGCGAACGGATCCTCGATCCCACTGGCGGTCAGCGACGACGACGCGGGCTTCCACAACAGCGAGATCTGGTTCGTTGCCCCGGTGAGCGGGACCTTCAAGCTCGTCGCCTCCTCGTACTGGTACGGTGGCCTGGGTGCGTTCCGCCTGGCGATGAACGAGTGCCCGGTCCTCGGGGTGCTCGACACCGTGGGCACCTACAACTTCACGCTCGCGACCAGCCCCTGCATCGCCAGCCGTGCGGGCGGGAACAATGCGGACACCTCCCGCTATTCCTTCCTGAGCCTGAACGCGACCGCGGGTGAAGGGGTCACCACCACCGTCACCACGGCGGCGTTCCCGCCGGTGTTCGAGATGTTCGGTCCCGGCTTCGACGTCTTCTCGAACATCTACGCCGGCTCGCGGTCGGCCGCCACGAAGGGATCAGGCAACAGCAATTCGTTCACGATGGGGGCGACCGGCGGTCAGGTCACCATCGCGATCGGGGGGACCACGGTCGACTCCACGACCGGGGCATTCACGATCACCCTCGGCCGGGTCCCGGCGCCGGTCGCGCCTCCGGGCGCGGGCCCCTGGTCCATCGCCCGGCTGCCGCTGATGGCGCGGAAGCCGGCGCCGCCGAAGCTGCCCTAGGCAGCAGGATGCACCACCGCCCCGATCGGCACGTCGCCGGTCGGGGCGGTCTCTTTTTCGGCACAGACTAGTGCAGGTCCTTCGCCTCGAATCGGAGCCCCACCGATCCCGACCCCGCCGCCACCGAGCCGGCGACGTTCGGGAAGGTGGCGCTCCGTCCATCTGGAGCGGTGACCTTCACCGACGAGTTCTGGAAGAGCCGGTAGTACCCGATGCCGAGCCGGGTACCGCCGTCGGGGACCGTACAGTTGCAGTCGGCGGCCGCCGCACTTCCCGGATTCACGGTCACCTTGAGCGACACGCCGGTGGCGTTGGTGATGAGCGGCGCGAACATCCTCTCCTTCGCCCCCTCGGCGGTCGCCGCGACGACCGACGCCCCCGTGAGGTCGAGCACGACGCTCCCGCCGATCGCCTCCCCGGGAGGCGCGCCGGCCGGCAACGCCGCGTACCACTGCACCGGCAACGACGACCCACGCTTCGCCCGCTGGACCAAGGACGAGCCGGGCGCGACGGTCCCCGCCTCGCGGCCGTCCCAGACCACCTTCACCGGGAGGAGGAGGTGGTTCTCGAACGTGACCATCGGGTTGAGGTAGAAGTACCCCCCGACCCCGCCGGCGACGACCACGAGCAGCGCAAGCGCTGCCGCAACAGCCCGCTTCTTCGAACCGCGGGAGGCCGCGGCGACCCGCTCGCCGCTGATCGGGATGACCTCGGTCGCCTCCTGCCCCCGTACCCGGGCCGCGACCTCGGTGGCCTTCTCCACCGTCTGCGGCCCCGACGCCCGCCCCACCGCCAGCGCCGAGAGCACCTCGTTGGCGGTGGCGTACCGGTCATCCGCCTTCTTGGCCAGGCACTTCACGATGACGTTCGAGAGCCAGCGCTGGAGCGCCGCGTTCCGGTCCACCGGTGCCGGGATAGGGTCGGCGAGGTGCTTGCCGACGATCTCCTGGCTCGAGTCCCCTTCGTACGGCGGGACCCCCGTGACCATCTGGAAAAGCATCGCGCCGAAGGCGTAGATGTCGGTGCGGCGGTCGAGGTTCCCCTGCCCCAGCGCCTGCTCGGGGCTCATATAGTGCGGCGTCCCGACCACAAATCCCTGCTGCGTGTGCTGCGGCGCCCCCGAGTCCATCAACTTGGCGATCCCGAAGTCCACCAGGAGCACGCGACCCGTCCCCTTCTCGAGCAGGACATTGTCGGGCTTGATGTCGCGGTGGATGAGCCCCGCATCGTGCGCGTGCTCGAGCGCCTGGAGGATCGGCCGCGCGATGGCGAGCGCCTCGTTGGCCGAGAGCGC
>JANMWE010000120.1:0-3117 GCA_031393795.1 Gemmatimonadota bacterium | reverse complement strand
GTGGAGACGATCGCCAAGGGGCACGGCGTCACCGCCGCCCAGCTGGCGCTCGCCTGGTTGCTCGGCCGGAGCGCCAATATCGTGCCGATCCCCGGCACCCGGCGGATCACCCGGCTGGACGAGAATGTCGCGGCGCTCAAGATCATCCTCACCTCCGCGGAGCGGAAGCAACTCGATGAGGTGATGCCAAGCGGTGTGGTGGCGGGGACACGGTATCCGGAGGGGGCGCTACGGGCGCTGGGACGCTGAGGGGCTGAGGGGCTGAGGGGCTGAGGCGCTGGTCGCTACTCGTTGGTGAGCAGCTCTCCGCTATAGGTCGCGGGATCGACGTCGGAGATCGACTGGGTGAAGACCCAGCGGTGCCCTCCCGGATCGACCACGGTGTATTGCCGCTCCCCGTAGATCTCGGTCCTGGGTGGAGTGGCGGTCGTGACCCCGCACGCCAGGACGTGGGCGTAGTGGGCGTCGATCCCCTCGACCGCCACCATCACGCCGTGCCCCGCCCCGTCGCTCTTCCCTTCGGTGACCACCAGCGAAGTTCCTCGGAAGGTGAGCTGGATCCGGTGGTCCCCGATCCGCAGCCGTTCGGCGAACCCGAAGACACGGCAGATCCAGGTCGCGGCGGCGCGGACATCGGAATAGCCAAGGGTCGGGATGATGACCCCCGGAGGCATCGAGCGGTTGGCCCCGGTCACCGGAACGCGACTCCTGGGGCGAAGCAAATGAGACCCAGTTCGACGCGAGGGATCGTCAGCCTCTAGAGTTGCTGGTCGCTGCGCCGCTGCGGATCTCCCTGCGCCAGCACCCGTTCCGCGAAATCCAACCGCTCCTGCGCTTCGGCCAGCTCCAGGCGCAGCGCGTTGTTCTCGAGTTCCATCTCATCCATCTCGGCCTCCAGCCCGCGCGCACCCGTGCCCAGCCGGAGGCGGACAGCCCAGATGCCAAAGGCCAGGGCGAGCGCCGCGTGAACGGTAGCGTGGAGCGGTTCGCCCGGCATCGCCGCGAACCAGACGGCGCCCACGTTGACCACGCTCAGCACCGCGGCGATCGGGAACCAGATCTTGGGCTTGAATGTCATACCAGAATGTCGGTCGTTGACCACGGCGTCGCAAGCGGGCACCCTGCCCCGACACTTTTCCAGGGCCGCCCCCTCATCCCGCCACCAGGTACTCGCTTTGCACGAGTCCGCTCGCGAACTGGCGAGTGACCACGTGCGTGAGCGGGATGTCGCGGGTGAGCGGACCGAAGAGGGGGATCCCGGTGCCGATCAGTACCGGCACCCGGGTGACGATGATCCGGTGGATGAGCCCCGCGACGAGGAACTGCTGGATGGTGTCACCGCCGTCGACATAGACGTGCTGGATCCCCCGCCGGTCGAGCTCAGCCGCTGCGTCGCGCGGCGCCCCCGACATCCGCTCCACCACGGCGCCCGCGGGAGCGGGCGCGAGGGGTCTGTGGCTCAGCACGAAGACCGGCTTCGGCCCGTAGAACCACTCACCGAACCCCAGTGCGGTCTCGTAGGTCTTCCGCCCTATCACGAGCGCATCCACCGAGGCCATGAACTCGGTGTAGCCGTGCGGCTCGCCGCCGTCGGTGGGGAGGAAATCGAACGACCCGTCGAGCCGGGCGATGAACCCGTCGAGGCTGGTGCCGACGAAGAGCGATCCTTTCATGCGCCGCGCCTCACCTGGCCCGCGCCGCATACGTCGCCGGCGTGAGCTCGTAGACCACCTTCTGGTGCCCTCCCACGTCCATCACACCGGACCGCACGCCGCCGATCTTCTCCACCGCCCGTTGGGAGCGCCGGTTCTCGGGCCCGATGATGAAGAGGACCCGCGCTACCGAGCGGAAGGCGTGCTCGAGCATCAGTCGCTTCATCTCGCCGTTGTACACCCCGCCCCAGTACGCCCGCGCCAGGAAGGACCACCCGATCTCGACCACACTCCTGCCCGGGTCGTATCCAAAGTAGCGCGATGACCCGACGATCTGTCCGGTGGCGCGGTCGAAGGCGATCAGCGCCCCGCCGGAGTCGAGGGCGTCCTGGAAGAAGGTTCGGAACACCTCCTCCTTCCACCGGTCGTGCTCAGGATGCTGTTCCCAGATCAGGGGATCGCTGGCCACGCGGAAGAGAGCGTCCCAGTCGTCCGCCCGGAGGGGACGGAGCTCCAGGAGATCGCCCGTGAGCGTGGGCTGCAGATCGAACGGCACGAGTGCCAGGCTCCTTCAGGTCGCCGCCACCATGACCTTCTTCCGCCGGCTCAAGAGCCAGGAGGTGAGCAGGGTGAAGAGGATCCCGACCGGCAGCGGCTCGAGCAGGGTCATCCCGGCGCGAATGACGGGATTCTTGTACATCTCTGCGAACTGGGCCATCTGCGCCTGCTGGGCCGCGATCTGCGCCTCGGTGGCACCGCCGGCCCGCGCCTTCTCGATGACGTGCGCGGCGTACTTGGCAACGAAGTCGGGAAAGAAGTTGTGATAGACGATCTCCCAGCTGATCACGTAGCAGGCGCTCGCCACCAGCATGATGAGGAGGCCCACCTTGAACGCCCGGCCGAAGGTCACCTGGCCGCCCCCGACGTCGTCCCGATAGGACCGGACGCCGAAGTAGATCAGCAGGAAGGCGAGGACCATCGACGCGTAGCCGACGATCAACCCCCCGCTCTCGAAGCCGATCTGGTCGTGGAAGGGGATGGTGATGAACATCAGCGCCGAGAGGATGGCGCCGCTGATGAGCCCGAACGTGAGTACGATCTTCCGCATGGGTGGGAGCCTGTGCACGGGTGAACTCGAAGTGGACGGGGGTCAATCTGGCGAGATCACCCTCCGTTCCGCGTCACCCGAAAGGGTGATTTCGCCGCCGCAGAGTGAAAATCACCTTTTCAGGGGATGAGTCCGGCTTCCTTGGCCCGCTGGATCATCTGGGTGCGTCGCCGGGCCTGGAGCTTGCCGAAGAGCCGGGCGGCGTGGGTCTTGACGGTGTTCTCGCTCACGAAGAGCCGCTCGGCGATCTCGCGGTTGCTGTGCCCTGCGGCCAGCGCCTCGAGGATCTCGAACTCGCGCGGGGTGATGCCGAGCTGTGCGAGACGCGCCTCATTCCGGGTGAAGGGCCCCACGACC